>CANHNO010000008.1 GCA_947462065.1 Burkholderiales bacterium
CCGTTCGCGAGCTGCAGCGGGTTGTCGACGACGATGCGCGCATCCACCGCCACCGCGCCCGACTCATCGACGATGATGGGGTTGATGTCCATCTCCCGCAGTTGCGGCAGCGCACACACCATTTCCGACACCCGCAGCAGCACCTGTTCCAGCGCGCCCATGTCGACCGCAGCGGCGCCGCGCCAGTCGGCCAGCGTTTCGGCCACGCGAGAGCGCTCGATCAGGTGGCGCGCCAGAAACTGGTTCAGTGGTGGCAGCTCCATGGCACGGTCGTTGATCAGCTCGATCATCACTCCGCCCGCGCCGAACACGATCACCGGGCCGAATGGGTCGTCGGTGACCACGCCGATCGACACTTCGCGGCCGCGTTGCGCATGCGCCATCTTCTGCACCGTCACGCCGTTGATGTGCGCAGTGGGTATCAGCCGGGTGACGCGCTCGACCACGTCGTTGTAGGTGTCACGGGCACTCGCGCCCGTCATGATGTTGAGGGCAACACCCTGCACATCGGACTTGTGGCTGATGTCGACCGAGTCGATCTTGAGCGCCACCGGAAAGCCCAGCTGCGTCGCGATCATCATCGCCTCGTGGGCACTGCGCGCCAGCAGGGTCTGCGTCACCGGAATGTGAAATGCCGACAGCAGCGTCTTCGACTCCATCTCGGTCAGCACACAGCGACGCTCGGCGAGCACGCTGTCGATGATCAGGCGCGCGCCTTCGATGTCGGGCTTCGACAGCGCCGACAGCGGCGGTGGGGTCTGCTGCAAGAGGCGCTGGTTCTGGCAGAACGTGGCGATGTTGCCGAAGGCACCCACCGCAGCCTCGGGGGTGCGGAAGTTCGGAATCGCCGCTTCGCTGAGCACGCTGCGCGCCGCGCCGACCGAGCTGTCACCCATCCAGCAGGCCAGGAGCGGCTTGCCGAACGCGGGCCGCAGGGCAGCCAGTACGCCGGCCACCGCGCTGGCGTCGGCACCCGGCTTCGGCGAATAGATCGCCAGCACACCATCGATCTGCACATCGTTGCCCGCCGCAGCGATGGCGGCCCGAAAGTGTTCCGGGCTCGCGTCTTCCGAGAGATCGATCAGGTCGGTCAGCGACGCTGCGGGCGTCAGCGTCGGCTTCAACGCAGCCACGGAGGTGGCCGAGAGCTTGCCCAGTTCGAGAGAGAGCTCATTGACCCAGTCGGCCGCCAGGACACCGGGACCACCGCCGTTGGTGACGATGGCCAGCCGCTTGCCGACCGGCCGGTAGCGAGACGCCAGGCACTTGGCAGCAGAAAACAGCTCAACGAAGGAGCGCACGCGCACCGCGCCGGCGCGGCGCAACGCCGCGTCGAACACCTCGTCACTGCCCACCGTGGCGCCGCTGTGGGTGTGCGCTGCTTCGTTGCCCGCCGGCTTGCGGCCCGCCTTCAGCACCACCACCGGCTTGGCGCTGGCCGCCGCGCGCAAGGCACTCATGAAACGGCGTGCACTGCCGATGCCTTCGAGGTAGACGACGATGCTCTGCGTCTGCGCGTCATTCGCCAGGTAATCGAGCACCTGCGCGATATCGACCGATGTGTTCGCGCCGAGCGACACCACCGCCGAGAAGCCCACCCCGTTCTGGCTGGCCCAGTCCAGCATCGACGAAGTGAGCGCACCCGACTGCGAGACCAGGGCCAGCGACCCCGCTTTGGCCAACGGGCCGGCCGCGCTGGCATTCAACTGAGCCTGCGGACGCTGGAATCCCAGGCTGTTCGGCCCGAGCAGGTGCATGCCCTCTCTCTTGGCGATGCGCTTGAGCTCGGTCGCATGATCCGCGTCAATGCCGCTGCTGATCACCAGCGCCGAACGGCATGCCATGCGACCCGCCACCTCGAGCGCTGCGGCCACGTCCTGCGACGGCAGCGCGATGAGGGCCAGGTCGGCATGCGCCTGGGCCAGGTCGGCCAGCGTACCGCTGGTGTAAACGTCCACGTACTGCACCGTGCCCGCGTAACGTTGGGCCTGCAGTGCTTGCCTGAGGGTGGCACCGAGCGATGTGCGGCCCAGCTCGTCGTCCTGCTGGCCACCGAAAACGACGATCGATTGGGGCGCGAACAGCGGCGTCAGGTAGTGCTTGTCCATCGGATTCAGTCGGCGCCGATCAACACCTGGACATGTGCTGTCGCACTTCGCCCCAGTGCGCTCAGCGCATAGCCACCTTCGAGGCAGGAGATCACCCGACCTTGACAGTGCCGATGGGCCACGGCCATGATCTGCTGGGTGACCCAGGCGTAGTCGGCCTCGACCAATGCGAGGTGGCCCATCTCGTCCTCCCGGTGACCGTCAAAGCCGGCAGAGATGAAGATGAGTTGAGGCGCGAAAGACTCCAGCGCGGGCAGCCAATGGTCTGTCACGGCGGCACGAAACCTGTCACCACCCGAGCGAGGCGGCAGCCCGATGTTGACCATGTTCGGCTCGTTGGCGTCGTCGCCACTGAACGGGTACAGCCCCTGCTCGAAGATCGAGCACATCAGCACCCGCCGATCACCGCGGAAGATGTCTTCGCTGCCGTTGCCGTGGTGCACGTCGAAGTCGATCAGCGCTACCCGCTGAAGACCGTGCACGGCGAGCGCATGGCGAATGCCGACCGCCACGTTGTTGAAGAAGCAGAAGCCCATCGCGGCATCGCGCGTCGCATGGTGGCCCGGCGGGCGAATGCTGCAGAACGCGGTGGCGGCCTCGCCGCTGAGCACCAGGTCGGTGGCCAGCACGGCCGCGCCCGCCGCACGCAGCGCCGCCGGCACGGTGTGGGGGTTCATTGACGTGTCGGGGTCGATCTGGCGGTGGCCTTCGGTGGGCGACATGCCAATCAGGTCTCGCACGTAGCCCAGCGAATGCGCTCGCGCGAGCTGCTCCTCGGTCGCCAGCGGCGCGTCGTACGCCGCCATGTAATCAAGCAGCCCCTTGATCAGCAACTGGTCGTGGATGGCCGCCAGCCGCTCGGGGCATTCCGGGTGGCCTGCGCCCATCTCGTGGCGCAGGCAGTCGGCATGGGTGACAAAAGCGAACAGCAAGGCCCGGCTCCTGGAACGATCGGCGTCCGATCATCGGGGTCGAGCGTGCGCCGCAGCTTGATCGGCGTCAAACGTGCGGGCAAAGGATGCGGCTGCCCGCCGCCAAGCCGTTCAGTAAACGACCACCGAGCGAATGCTCTCGCCGCGCTCCATCAGCTCGAAGCCGTGGTTGATGTCTTCCAGCTTCAGCGTGTGCGTGATCAGCGGGTCGATGCTGATCTTGCCTTCCATGTACCAGTCGACGATCTTGGGCACATCGGTACGTCCGCGCGCGCCGCCGAAGGCACTGCCTTCCCACTTGCGGCCAGTCACGAGCTGGAAGGGCCGGGTCGCGATCTCCTGCCCAGCCGCCGCCACGCCGATGATGATGCTGCGCCCCCAGCCCTTGTGGCAGCACTCGAGTGCCTGGCGCATGGTGGTGGTGTTACCGATGCATTCAAAGCTGTAGTCGGCACCGCCGTCGGTGAGCTGCACGATGGCGTCGACCACATTGGGCACGTCCTTCGGGTTGATGAAGTGCGTCATGCCGAACTGGCGCGCCATGGCCTCGCGCGCGGGGTTCAGGTCGATGCCGATGATCTTGTCGGCGCCCACCATCTTCGCGCCCTGAATCACGTTCAACCCGATGCCGCCCAGCCCGAACACCACCACATTGGCGCCGGCTTCCACGCCGGCCGTGAAAATCACTGCACCGATGCCGGTGGTGACACCGCAGCCGATGTAGCAGACCTTGTCGAACGGTGCGTCGGAGCGAATCTTGGCCAGCGCGATCTCGGGTGCCACGATGTGATTGGCGAAGGTGCTGGTACCCATGTAGTGCAGGATGGGTTGACCGTTCAGACTGAACCGGCTGCTGCCATCGGGCATCAGGCCCTTGCCCTGCGTGCCGCGGATCAGCTGGCACAGATTGGTCTTGCGGCTCAGGCAGAACTTGCACTGCCGGCATTCAGGCGTGTAGAGCGGAATGACGTGGTCGCCCGGCTTCAGGCTGGTGACTCCCGCGCCCACTTCGAGCACCACGCCCGCGCCTTCGTGACCCAGAATCGCCGGAAACAGGCCCTCGGGGTCGGCCCCCGAGAGCGTGTAATGGTCAGTGTGGCAGATGCCGGTGGCCTTGATCTCCACCAACACTTCGCCGGCTCGAGGGCCTTCCAGGTCAACGGTTTCAATGGTCAGCGGGGCGCCGGCCGTCCAGGCCACGGCTGCGCGGGTTTTCATGCGGGCTCCTCAATATGGACACACGAGATGGCTTCGGTGCACCGCTCCCCGCATCAGGAGAGTCGGCCGTGGAGAAAACCCCTGTGAGGGGTTTCTCCACAGCCGAGATTGTGGAGCGGACTCAGTCCTTCTTGGCGAAGAGAGTGGGCAGGAAGACCGACAAGTACCCCAGAATCAAGCCGATGCCCTGCGTCAGGAGGACGATCCCGACGTTGGTCAGGCTGTAGATGTCCTCAACCGCCGGTTTGCCAAAAACATAAGCGAAGAAAACCGCAAACGCACCGAAGGCCGCCGGCGTCAATGCAAACAACTCCATGCTCATCATGAGCACCAGAAGCAAGGCTGCCAGGCCGACTGCCACAGAGACGGCAATGACCGGCATGTCGCCTGAACCCACCTTCAGCGCATAAATGCAAAGGTAGCCGAAAACGGCTCCGGCAATGATCGGAGCGCCCGCCTTGACGAAGGCCTTCGTGTCGGCACCCGCCACAAAAAAGAAGCCCCAGCTAACGAACGCCGACCAGGTCGGCAGGCCCATCTTGAGCGAAACATAGGTCCACAAGGCGGCCAGGATGGCGACGCTGAGCGAGAGAGGGATATTCAATTGACGTCTCCGTTCGAAATATTTAAATGGGTTTACTGAATGGCCTAACTACACAGCTTCCGAAAACTACACCACATTATAAAAATGCATGGCTTCGAATGCTAAATAGATAATCTGATCCTGCTTCGGGGGTAAACCCTGCAGGATGAACCGATCGTCGGGTATCCGTGAGTACAGATATTCCCTAAAAAAATTTTCATACTGCAGAAACTAAAGGCGAATGGCATAGCTGCTGATGCGGAGGGGCCGCCTGTGCAGCGCTCGGGGCGTGGTGACCCCCCGGGTGTGGTGAAGATTCAAGCCGTCGACGGTGTCGGCTCGCGAGTCTCAGCTGGCCGGAACCTCGTACACCACCCTCGCCTTGCGCCCTTCGGCCGCTGCCCGCCAGCGCTCGAGGGCCTCGTCGCTCGGGTAGAAGCGCGCCTGTTCGCCCAGGTCGAGGTCACCAGTGACTTCGCCATTCGCGGCGCTGCGGTGCAGGTGCAGGCGCACGGACAGGCCTTGCGGCAACTCGCCGTGTTCGGTGACCACGTGGCGCACCGGGAAGTCGCGCAGCAACTCAGCCACTGGCGGAACAGCGCCGTTGACGTGCACGCTCAGGTACTTGCCGAAACGGCACCGCGCTTCGGCCAGGCCCCACACCTGCTGCACCGTCAGCCGCAAGCCTCCGGAGAAGCGGTCAGGCTGCACCTTGCCCTGCACGATGACCAATTCATCGTCTTTCAGCAGTTCACGGTTCGCGTTCACCAACTCTTCGCTGGCCACCGCTTCGATGACTTCGGTCTTGTCGTCGAGCTTGAAGATCGCGACCTTGCCGCGCTGACCGTTGACCATGCGCAGGTCGCCGACGATGCCGGCCAGCAGCTGCGGCTCGCGCGTGTCCAGCACATCGGCGTTGGCGCGCTTGGCGAACTGGCGAACCTCGTCCACGCTCTGGTCGAACAAGTGACCCGACAGGTAGAAACCCAGCGCGGCCTTCTCGGCCATCAGCCGTTCCTTGATGCTCCACGTCAGCGACTCGACCAGCGGCGGCTCCTGCGTCGAGGCTCCGTGCGAATCGTCGAAGTCGAACAGGCCACCCTGGTTGGCGTGTGCCGCCTGCGAGTCGGCGTAGTCGAAGGCGAGGCCGACGCTGGCGAGCAATGCTGACCTCTCCTGGCCCCAGCGGTCGAACGCGCCCGCCTTGATGAGCGCTTCGACGGTGCGCTTGTTGATGCGAGCGCGGTCAACGCGCGCGCAGAAATCGAACAGGCTGGTGAATGCACCTCCTTCATTGCGGGCGGCGACGATCGCCTCGATCGCGCCCTGCCCCGTGCCCTTGATCGCGCCCAGGCCATAGCGCACGCGGCCGCGCTCGCCCTTCTGCTTGGTCGCGGCATCTGGCGTGATCGGCTCGAAGCGGTAGCCGCCGGCGTTGACGTCGGGCGGCTCGAACACCACGCCCAGCGCTTTCGCGTCATCGTGAAAGATCTTCAGCTTGTCGGTGTCGTCGAGCGCCACGCTCATGTTGGCGGCGGTGAACTCGGCGAGGTAATGCACCTTCAGCCAGGCGGTGTGATATGCCAAAAGCGCATACGCAGCAGCGTGCGACTTGTTGAAGCCGTAGCCCGCGAACTTCTCCATCAGGTCGAAGATCTCGTTGGCCTTGGGCTCCGCAATGCCGTTCTTCGCCGCGCCTTCGGCAAAGATGGCACGGTGCTTCATCATCTCTTCGAGCTTCTTCTTGCCCATCGCACGGCGCAACAGGTCAGCGCCGCCCAGCGTGTAGCCGCCGACGATCTGCGCCACCTGCATCACCTGTTCCTGGTAGACCATGATCCCGTAGGTCTCTTCCAGCACACCCTGCATCAGCGGGTGCGGATACTCGACTTCCTCGCGACCGTGCTTGCGCGCGCAGAAGCTGGGAATCAGGTCCATCGGGCCGGGGCGGTACAGCGCCACGAGTGCGATCACGTCCTCGAACACGCTGGGCTTGGCGTCGCGCAGCATGCGCTGCATGCCTGAACTTTCCAGCTGGAACACCGCGACCGTCTTGCCTTCACTCATCAGCCGGTAGGCGCCGGGGTCGTCGAGGGCGATGTTCTCCAGCACGAAGTCACGCTGATCGGGGTGGCGCGCACGGATGAACTCCTTGGCCATCTCGAGGATGGTCAGCGTGGCGAGGCCCAGGAAGTCGAACTTCACCAGGCCGATCGATTCGACGTCGTCCTTGTCGAACTGGCTCACCGCGCTGTCGCTGCCGGGCTGCATGTACAACGGGCAGAAGTCGGTGATCTTGCCCGGCGCAATCAGCACGCCGCCGGCATGCATGCCGACGTTGCGCACGATGCCTTCGACGCGCTCGGCCAGCGCCAGCAGTTCGGCGACTTCCTCTTCCTTCTGCTCGCGCTCCTCGATCTCGGGCGCTTCGCGGCGCGCGTAGATCACGCTGGTGTCGGTGTCGTTCGGTGGGCGGCGCAATGTGACCGTCTTGCCCGGCGGCGCTGGCACCAGCTTGGCGATGCTGTCGACATGGCCGTAGCCCATGCCGAGCACGCGGCCGATGTCGCGCAGTGCCGCCTTCGCGGCCATCGTGCCGAAGGTGACGATCTGGCTCACGGCGTCACGCCCGTACTTGTCCTTGACGTAATCGATGACGCGGTCGCGGTTGGCCTGGCAGAAGTCGATGTCGAAGTCGGGCATCGACACGCGGTCCGGGTTCAGGAATCGTTCGAACAGCAGGTTGTACTGAAGCGGGTCGAGATCGGTGATCTTCAGCGCATAGGCCACCAGCGAGCCGGCACCCGACCCACGCCCTGGCCCGACCGGGCAGCCATGGGCCTTGGCCCAGTTGATGAAGTCGGCCACGATCAGGAAGTAGCCAGGGAAGCCCATCTTCAGGATGGTGGCGATCTCGAATTCGAGCCGCTCGACGTAGCGTGGCCGCTCGGCCTCGCGCTTGGTCGGGTCGGGGTAGAGCTGGATCAGCCGTTCGCTGAGGCCCTCATGCGACGAGTGGCGGAAAAACGCTTCGGGCGCCATCCGGTGGCCGTCGACCTCGGGCGTCGGGAAAGCCGGCAGCTGCGGCTTGCCGAGCACGAGACTCAGACTGCAACGCTTGGCGATCTGGACGCTGTTGGCCAGCGCACTCGGCACATCCGCGAACAGCGCTTCCATCTCTGCCTGAGACTTGAAGTACTGCTGCGCGTTGAAGCGCTTGATGCGACGGGGGTTGGTCAGCGTTTCACCTTCGGCGACGCAGACCCGGGCCTCGTGCGCCTCGAAATCTTCGTTGGTCAGAAACTGCACGGGGTGTGTTGCCACCACCGGCAACTGCAGCGATGCGGCCAGTCGCACCGCCGCTTGCACCTGGGCTTCCTGGCCCGGCAAGCCGGCACGTTGCAGCTCGAGGTAGAAGCGGTTCGGAAAGAGTTCGGCAAAGCGCTGTGCCAGGCTGCGCGCGCGCGCCGTGTCGCCAGCCACCAGGGCCTGGCCGACCACGCCCAGCTCGGCGCCTGAGAGCGCGATCAGGCCGCCATTCAGCTCGGTCAAGGCAGCCCAGGTTGTCCACGGCTGGGCCTGAGTTGCCGGCCCCAGCCAGCAGCGAGTGAGCAACTCACACAGGTTGAGATAGCCGGTGCGGTTCTGCACCAGCAGCAGCAGCCGCGTCGGCGCGCGGTCGCTGCCTTCAGGCTCCAGCCACACGTCGGCCCCGATCAGCGGTTTGATGCCCTTCGAGCGGGTCGCGCCGTAGAACTTGATCGCGCCGAACAGGTTGCCCAGATCGGTGATGGCGAGTGCGACTTGCTGGTCGGCAGCCGCCGCCGCGGCCACTTCGTCGATGCGCAAGGTGCCGTCGACGACGGAGTATTCAGTGTGGGTACGCAGGTGGACGAAGGTCATCTGATTGATTCTAGAGATCGCCTCTTTGCCTCTCCTGTGCTGGCTCACGAGGGCGTCAGGCGCGGTGGCCGCATCAAGCAAATCCAGCTGCGCTTCAGCATCGCCCCCCGTTACAAAGGAGGCAGGAGGCCTAGGTGCATCTCCGATTGCCAAAGCCGAGGCTTTGACGAACGATCCAAGCCACAGCGTAGATCTGCAACAAGCCTTGTCCTTCAAAGGAGACGAACATCAAATCTCGCATCGCTAGAGCTCTCGTGAGTGCAGCCGTTCTGTCCACTTCACTCCTGGCCAACGCCCAGACCTATCCCGAGAAAACAATCACCGTCATTGTTCCGTTCGCGGCCGGCGGCCCGACCGATACCGTGGCGCGCCTGATTGCCCAGTCCATGGGCAACACCTTGAAGCAACAGTTGATCATCGAGAACGCAGGCGGCGCCGGCGGCACGATAGGCGCTGGCCGTGCGGCGAAAGCCGCTCCGGATGGCTACACCCTGCTCCTGCACCACATCGGGCAGTCCACGGCGCCGGCGCTGTACCAAAAACTGAGCTATGACGCGACCAACAGCTTCGAGCCCATCGGATTGATCACCGACGTTCCGATGATCCTGGTGGCGCGGGAAGACTTTCCCGCCAAAGACCTGAAGGAGCTGCTGGCCTACGTGAAAGCGAATAAAGACAAGGTCACCTACGCCAACGCCGGCCTCGGCTCAGCGTCGCACCTTTGCGGCATGCTGTTCATGACGTCCATCGAAACCGACCTGACCACCGTGCCCTACAAGGGCACCGGCCCTGCCATGAACGACTTGCTGGGCAAGCAAGTGGATTTGATGTGCGACCAAAGCACCAACACCAGCAGCCAGATCAAAAGCGGCAAGATCAAGGCCTACGGTGTGACCACCAAGACCCGGCTGGGATCATTGCCGCAGATCCCCACGATGAACGAAGCCGGTCTGCCGGCTTTCGAAGTGGCGGTCTGGCATGGACTCTATGCACCCAAGGGCACGCCCAAGCCCATCATCGACACCCTCAACAAGGCGCTGAAGATTGCCTTGAAGGATCCGAGCGTCAAGCAACGCTTTGCAGACTTGGGCACGGAACCCGTTGCTGAAAGCCGCGCCACGCCAGAAGCGCTGCAAGCGCACTTGAAGGCGGAAATTGACAAATGGAGCCCCATCATCAAGAAGGCCGGCGTCTACGCGGACTGATTGACAGAAAAGAAAAGTCAAATCTCTGATGCATCACGGCGAGCCGAACCTGTGCCCCACTTGATCAAGCATCCGAAGGATTTCTGGACCGGCGTCATCTTTCTGGTGTTTGGTTTGTCGGCAGTCCTCATCGGCCGTGACTATGTGATGGGAACCGCAGGCAAGATGGGGCCGGCCTACTTCCCAACGGTGTTGGGAGGGCTCTTGAGCGTGGTTGGCGCCGCTGGCGTTTTTCGCTCGTTCAAGCGTGTGGGAGAAAAGATCGAGAAATTCCACCTCAAGGAATTGTTCATTGTTCTTGCCGCCGTCGTGCTGTTCGGCGTTCTGATGCGGGGTGCCGGCCTCGCGCCTGCCGCTGTCGTCTTGATCATGATCAGCGCCTACGCCAGCCCGGCATTCAAGTGGCACGAGGCATTGCTGCTGGCCCTGGGCATGGCGGGTTTTGCAGTGCTGGTATTTGTCAAGCTACTGGGGCTGCCCTTGCAAGTTTTTGGGCCTTGGCTTCAGTTCTGAACAGGTACACGCAGTGGAGATCCTGAACAACCTGAGCCTGGGACTTGAAACTGCTTTCACTCTGACCAACCTGCTCTATTGCCTGCTTGGCGTTTTTGTGGGTACTGCGGTGGGGGTGCTGCCAGGCTTGGGGCCGGTTGCCACGATCGCCATGCTGTTGCCGGTCACATTCGGCCTGCCGCCCATCTCGGCGTTGATCATGTTGTCGGGCATCTATTACGGTGCGCAGTACGGGGGCTCCACCACCGCCATTCTGGTCAATTTGCCCGGGGAATCATCCTCGGTGGTCACCGCGATCGACGGCTACCAGATGGCGCGTAACGGGTACGCTGGCAAGGCACTTGCCACGGCCGCCCTGGGTTCGTTTTTCGCGGGCACGGTGGCAACGATCCTGTTGGCGCTGTTTGCGCCGCCACTGGCTGACCTCGCATTGAAGTTCGGGCCTGCAGAGTACTTTTCGCTGATGGTGCTGGGCCTGGTGGCCTCGGTGGTGCTGGCCAGTGGCTCGCTCTTGAACGCAATCGGCATGGTCCTGCTGGGCCTGTTGCTGGGCTTGGCGGGCACGGACGTGAACTCGGGCGTGGCCCGTTACACCTTCGACCTGCCGGAACTCGCCGAGGGCATCAACTTCGTGATCGTGGCGATGGGGATGTTCGGCATTGGTGAAATCGTGCGCAATCTTGAGCACGACCAGACCCGAAATCTGCTGATGAAAAAAGTCTCCGGGCTGATGCTCAGCAAGGACGATTTCAAGCGGATCCTGGCGCCGGTTTTGCGCGGCACCTTCTTGGGTTCGGCGCTCGGCATCCTCCCGGGCGGTGGCGCCATGCTGGCCTCGTTTGCGGCCTACTCGATCGAGAAAAAGATCTCCAAGAATTCGGCGCAGTTCGGCAAGGGGGCGATCGAGGGCGTCGCAGCGCCCGAGTCCGCCAACAACGCTGGCGCGCAGACCTCATTCATTCCGATGCTGACGCTGGGCATTCCGTCCAACCCCGTGATGGCCTTGATGATTGGCGCCATGATCATCCAGGGCATTCAGCCAGGCCCCGCCGTGATGACAGAGCAGCCCGCGCTGTTCTGGGGGCTGATTGCATCCATGTGGATCGGCAACTTCTTTCTCGTGGTGCTCAACCTGCCCTTGATCGGCCTGTGGGTCAAGATGATCATGGTGCCTTACCACCGGCTGTATCCGGCCATTCTCATGTTCTGTGCGATTGGTGTTTTCAGCCTGAACAGCAGTCAGTTCGACATCTATCTGATGGCACTGTTCGGCTTGCTTGGCTATGCATTCGCCAAGCTGAACTGCGAGCCTGCGCCGATGCTCCTGGGTTTCATCATCGGGCCGATGATGGAGGAGTACCTGCGCAGGGCGTTGATCCTTTCGAAGAGCGACCCGATGGTGTTCGTGCAGCGTCCGATCAGTGCCGCCATGCTGGCGATGGCCGCCTTGGCGTTGTTCGTCGTGCTGAGCCCGGCGATGCAGAAGAAGCGCGAGGAAGCGTTTCACGAGGACTGACAGCCGATGGAAGGTGTCTGACAGCCTGCTCAGCCCGCTCGGCTCTGTTCAAGGCTTCTAGCGCCCAGGAAAATTCCTGCCCGTCGCGCGCGCAAGATTGCTTCGACCATCGAGCATCAGCGTCCGTAAACTGCGCGCTGTGACTCAAATTCTCAACATCTCCGCCTACCGCTTCGTCGTGCTTGACGACATGCATTCGCTGCGCGAGCAGATTCAGGCGCAGGCGGCAGCGCGGCATCTGAAAGGCACGGTGCTGCTGGCCGAAGAAGGCATCAACCTGTTCCTGGCCGGGCCGCCGGAAGCAGTGCGCGGTTTCGTCGGCTGGCTGCGCGAAGACGCGCGATTCGCCTCGCTCGAAGTGAAGGAAAGCCCGTCGCTCACCGTGCCGTTCGGCAAGCTGCTGGTAAAAGTGAAACGCGAAATCATCCGGATGAACCACCCGGCGATCCGCCCGCAGGCCGAGCGCGCACCGGCGGTCAGTGCGCAGACGCTGGCACGCTGGCTGGATCAAGGCCACGACGACGACGGACGCGAGGTTGTCACGCTGGACACCCGCAATGCCTTCGAGGTCGACGCGGGGCGATTTCGCGGCGCGATCGACTGGCGCATCGACAAATTCAGCGATTTCCCAACGGCCGTGCTGGCGCACCGCGACGAGTTGCGCGGCAAGACGGTGGTGAGTTATTGCACCGGCGGCATCCGCTGCGAGAAGGCGGCGCTGTTCATGGCGGACGCCGGTGTCGATCGGGTGATGCAGCTCGACGGCGGCATCCTCAAGTACTTCGAGGAGACCGGCGGCACGCACTTCGACGGCCATTGCTTCGTGTTCGACGCGCGGCGCGAAGTGAGCAGCGATTTGCAACCTGCATCAACCGCATCCACGGCCGAAAGCCCGCTGAGTGCGCTGGCGCAGCAGTACTCCGCGGTACGTGGCACCACGACGCGTTTGGCCGAGCCGCTTTCCGACGAGGATTGCCAGGTGCAGTCGATGCCCGACGCCAGCCCGACCAAATGGCATCTGGCGCATCTGACCTGGTTCTTCGAGACCTTTGTCCTCGAGCGCCATGAGTACGCGTTCAAGGCCTTCGATCCGCACTTCCGCGTGTTGTTCAACAGCTATTACCAGGGCGTCGGTGAGCAGCATCCTCGGGCGCAACGCGGGCTGCTCAGCCGGCCCAGCATGGCCACCGTCAAGCGCTACCGGGCGAACGTCGACGAGCGCATGCAGGCATTGCTGGCGCGATCGGAAACGAGCACCGACGAAGGCAGCGCGTTGCGCGCGCTAATCACCCTTGGCCTGCACCACGAACAGCAGCACCAGGAGTTGCTGCTGACCGACATCAAGCATGCGCTGTCGCTCAGTGCGAGCAGCGCCGCTGATGCGGCCAACCCGTTTCACGACCACAGCGCTTACGCCAAGCGCTGGCCGATTGGCGCGGTGCAGGCGCAGGCGCTGCGCTGGCTCGCGTACGACGGTGGTTTGTTCGATCTGGGTCACGACCCCGCACTCGACGGCATGTTCTGCTTCGACAACGAGACGCCCCGTCACCGCACCTACACCGCGCCGTTCGAGCTGGCGTCGCGTCCGGTCAACCACGGCGAGTGGCTGGCCTTCATCGATGACGGCGGCTACCGGCGGCCAGAGCTGTGGCTGTCCATGGGCTGGTCGTGGGTGAATGACGGTCCGGGTGGCCGGCCTCGCCGTGCGCCTCTGTACTGGCAACCACGCGAGCCCGGACACGGCGGCGCCTGGTTCACGCACACCTTGCAAGGCAAGGTCGAGATCGACCCGCACACTCCGATGTGCCACCTGAGCTATTTCGAGGCAGATGCCTATGCACGCTGGGCGGGTGCCCGCCTGCCAACCGAAGCCGAGTGGGAGTTCGCGGCGCGGCGTCTTGCCCCGCTCGCGATGCAGCGTGCCAACTTTGCCGATTGCGGCGCCTTCCACCCACTGCCACCCAGCATCGCCGCGAACGACGATCCGTTGCAGATGTTCGGCGACGTGTGGGAATGGACGCAGTCGAGCTACAGCGCCTATCCGGGCTACCGACCCCTGCCGGGCGCCGTCGGCGAATACAACGGCAAGTTCATGTGCAACCAGTTCGTGCTGCGCGGCGGTTCATGCGCCACGCCGGCGGGCCATGTGCGCGCCAGCTACCGTAACTTCTTCCCGCCCGAGGCGCAGTGGCAGTTCAGCGGACTGCGGCTGGCGCGTGACATCAGCAGCGGCTGAAGTCGCACGTCACGCGCACCTCGCGGTAGGTCGCGCTCAGGCCGCCAGGTCGAAAACCAGCACCTCGGCGTCCTGCCCATCGGTCAGCACGAGCTGGCTTTCGCTACTGAGCTTGGCCGCGTCGCCACCGGCCAGCACCTGACCGTTGACGCTCAGCTGGCCGCGCACGATGTGCACATAGGCCTTGCGTTGCGGGTCGAGCGGCAGTTCCGCACGCTCACCGGCGTCGAACAGCCCCGCGCGGATCGAGGCGTCGGCATGGATCGTCACAGAGCCGTCGCGCCCATCGGGACTCGCGATCAGTCGCAGGCGACCGCGCTTGTCCGCCACGTCGAACTGCTTCTGCTCGTAGCTGGGCTCGATGCCCTGGGCGCGAGGCAGGATCCAGATCTGCAGCAGGTGGGTAGTAGCGTCCGGAGCATGGTTGAACTCGCTGTGCTGCACACCGCGGCCGGCGCTCATGCGCTGCACGTCGCCGGGCAGGATCACTGCGCCGGTGCCCAGGCTGTCCTTGTGGGCCAGCGCACCGCTGAGCACATAGGTCACGATCTCCATGTCGCGGTGACCGTGCGTGCCGAAGCCGGTGCCTGGCGCGACGTGGTCATCGTTGATGACCCTCAGATTGCCGAAGCCCATGTGCTCAGGGTCGCGGTAGTCGGCGAACGAGAAACTGTGATGACTCTGGAGCCAACCGTGATCGGCATGCCCACGGTCCTGGCCTTTCCGAAGTGTGAGCATGGGAACCTCCTGCGTGAGGCCCCACTCTAGGAGCATGGAGTCCCAGCAACGTGCAAACGGACTTGAAGCAAACGTTCAAATAACATGAAGCTCCTTGAATTCGCCGGCCGACCATGCCCCGCAATCTGTTGACCCCGGACGCGCTGACGATGATGGACGTCATCGCTCGCACCGGCAGCTTTGCCGCCGCCGCCCGTGAGATGGGCAAAGTCCCTTCCGCGCTGACCTACAGCGTACGACAGCTCGAAGACGCGCTCGACGTCTTGCTGTTCGACCGGCGCTCAGGCCAGGCCAAGCTGACCGCGGCCGGCATCGAACTGCTGCACGAAGGGCGCCGTCTGCTCGAACAGCTGGATGCAGTGGCCAACCGGGTCAAGCGCGTGGCCACGGGCTGGGAAACGCAGCTGACGGTGGCGATCGACGATGCGCTGTCTCGGCTGACGGTGTTTGAACTGTGCGAGGACTTCTATGCGCTGCGCCCCCCTGCGCCGACAGGCGCGGTGTCGGCCGCGAGGGGCCCGGGCACGCGGTTGCGGCTGCGCACCGAAGTGCTCGCGGGCACCTGGGAGGCGCTGATCGGCGGCCAAGCCGATCTGGCGATTGGCGTCACCCTCGACCACGCCCCGCCGGCGGGCGTGAAGGTCGAGCCCCTGGGCACGATGGAATTCGTGTTCGTGGTCGCGCCGCACCACCCGCTGGCCCCGTTCGAAGACGCGATCACCGACACGGTGCTCGTGCGCCATCGGGCGGTGGCCGTGGCCGATTCGGCGCACCGCCTCGCACCGGTCACGGTGAACCTGTTACCGGGCCAGGACGTCTTCACCGTGCCGACGATGCAGGCCAAGCTCGAGGCCCTGCTGCGCTGCCTGGGCTGCGGCTTCCTGCCGGAGCCGATTGCCCGTGAACACATCGCCGCAGGCCGGCTGGTGGTGAAGACCGTCGAGCGCAGTCGCGCACCGGCCACCTTCAGCTATGCCTGGCGGGTGCCTTCGGCAAGGCAGCCGATCGGGGATCCTCGCGCGATGGACGCCGGCATGATCGGCGGCTCTGCGGTGGCTGGCAGCAGTGGCAAGAAGGGCAGCAACCGCAGCGCGCCAGTCGGGCTGGCATTGCGCTGGTGGCTGGACCGGCTGGCGAACCCCGAGACACGTCTGGCGCTGCTGGAGCGGCACGCTGGCCGGCGGATGCTGGGGTTCTGAGCGCAAGCGGACAGCGCGCGATGCCCCGCCCGGCCGGCCGCTTTGCGCCCTCGCCCACCGGCCCGCTGCACGCGGGCTCGCTGGTGGCCGCGCTGGCCAGCTGGCTCGACGCGCGCGCGTTGAACGGCCGCTGGCTGGTGCGCATCGAAGATGTCGACATGCCACGCTGCGTGGCCGGCGCGGACACCCTGATCCTTGCGCAGCTCGCAGCCTGCGGCCTGCACCCCGACGAGCCGGTGATGTGGCAATCGCAGCGCAGCTTGGCCTACAGCTCGGCCTTGCAGCAGCTGCAGCAACGCGGGATGGCTTTTGCCTGTGCCTGCTCGCGGCGAGACATTGAAGCAGCGTGGCAGGTCAGTGGGCAGCTTCGCACCCGCCACGGCGAACTGGTCTACCCCGGCACCTGCCGCCACGGACTGAACGGCAAGGAGCCGCGTGCCCAGCGGCTGCGCTGCACGACTGACGAAGGCAGCGATGTGCTCATCGACTGGACTGACCGCCGGCTGGGCCCGCAAACCCAGAACGTCACACAGGCCATCGGCGATTTCGTGCTGCAGCGTGCCGATGGTCTGTGGGCCTACCAGCTCGCGGTCGTCGTCGACGATGCAGCGCAGGGCATCACGCACGTGGTGCGCGGCGAGGACATCGCCGACAACACTGCGCGCCAGATCCACCTGCAGCGCCAGCTCGGCCTGCCCACGCCGCAGTACCTGCACACACCGCTGGTGCTGGCGGCCGACGGCCAGAAGCTCTCGAAACAGAACGGCGCCAGCGCTTTCGATTCCAGCGACCCGCTGGCCGCGCTGCGCATGGCGGGTGCAGTGCTTGGCATCGAGGCGCACGGCGGCACGGTGGCCGACTGGCTGGCCAGCGCGGTGCAGTCCTGGGCGGCGGTGTTTGTGCCGCCACTTGTGCCGTCGCTGCCCGCCGTCTCGGGCGCGGCCGATCAGTCAGCCGGCGATGTGGACGCAGGCGGCATGAGCGGGCTGGCCAAACCCTTGCCGTGAACAGGCAAGGCCGGAAGCTGACCGAGCCAGGGCATCGCGGATTCGCCCCACATCTGTTTCTGGGGCACCAGCTCGGCCCGCTCGTTCACGCAGCCCAGTCTGAGGTTGAGCACCTTGGGCGCCTCGGCCTCGGTGGCATAGAGCTGCGTCCCACACTCTGCGCAGAAGGCCTGCGCCCTGCGGTTGCCGCTGTCGGCGACCTTGACGTAGTGCTTCGCGGTGCCAGAGATCGTCACGTCCTCCACAGGCGTCGGCAGCACGGCCCTGAAAGGCGCGCCTGAAATCCGCTGGCAATCGGTGCAGTGGCACACCAGCACCTTCTTCGGGTCCACGGTGGCCTTGAACGAGATGGCGCCGCAGTGGCACTGACCGGTGATTTGCATGAGAGGTCCTGAGGGGGTTTTGTGCGGCCGAGCGTTTGAGTTAGGCACACCTTGACAGTCGCATGATCGAGACCGCCTCAGCATTGACTACTTCTTCCGAAACTACGCTCCAGCCGAGCCGCCGATACAGCGACTGTTGATCTGGTGTGTATAAAAACAGCGATGAGACGCCCTTGGAGAACGCGTATTCGGCTAGCGCCTGCGTGATTCGAGACCCCAAGCCCTTCCCTCTTTGCTCAGGTAGAACAAAGATCTCGCCAACCCAATGAACCTTTTCCGGGTGAGTCGGTAACTCCGAAAGCTTTGCTGATCCCATGGCAGCGAATTCCCCTTCGTCGGTTACGGCAACCAAGGTGTGGGGGAAGGTTGCTTGTTTGGTGCCGTCGACCAACCGCTCACGGATCAATCCAATTTCCGCCCACGGCGGCAGACTCCCCCACGAAGCGTGGAGAGTGGCTGCAGCTGTATCAACCAAGTGCGGATGACGTCTGAGCTCTTCGATTCGCATGGCTGTGACAGAGCGGTTTGTGAGGCCTGGCCACTAGTTTATGCAGCACAAATTGCTACTCAGCTCTGGGACTCGCCGATTGACCAGGCTCATGCTGCGCACGCGAATGCATGGACTGTGAAAGAGGATTCGACAGCTTTCTGTTTTCTACACAGCAGTGAATTCATGCGAAACACGGCACCGCAATGCGCTGCCAGTCAGCCGCCAGCACCCGCCCCTGCCGGCAGGCTCAGCACGAAACAGCTGCCACCGCCCTCGCGCGGGTCGCAGCGCACGCGGCCACCGTGGCGTTCGGCGATCTGCTTGACGAGGCTCAGGCCGAGGCCGACGCCGCCCGCGGTCTCGGCGTGGCCAGGCAGGCGGTAGAACGGTTCGAAGATGCGCTCGCGCAAGGCTTCGGGAACGCCCGGCCCGCGGTCGCAAACCCGCACCTCGACATCGCCAGCCTCGGTGGCCAGGACGATGTCGATCGCACCGCCCCCATAGCGCTGCGCGTTGTCGATCAGGTTGCGCACCGCGCGGCGCAGCAGGCGCTCGTCGCCTTGCACGGCAGCCGCACTGCCGCCGACGCGCGCAGACACCCGCGCCGCTTCTTCGGCCACCAGGCCCAGCAGGTCGATGGGGTCGCGGCGTACGGTGTCGCGTGCGGCATCGAGGCGGCTGGCCAGCAACACTTCTTCGACCAACGCATCAAGTTCGGCGACGTTCTGATCGATCTCGCGTTTCAACCCCTCACGCTGTGCGGGCGGGGCCGTGTCGAGCATCGACACCGCCATGCGCATGCGGGCCAGTGGCGAGCGCAACTCGTGGCTGGCGTTGGCGAGCAGTGACTGGTGCGAGCGCACCAGGGTCTCGATGCGCGACGCCGCCTGGTTGAAGCTCGTGGCCACGGCTGCAAGCTCGTCGCTGCCGCCCACATCGACCCGGTGGCTCAGCTCGCCCGCACCGAATTGCTCAACGCCTTTGCGCAGGCTGGTGAGGCGCCGCGTCAGGCGGTTGACCACCGGCCAGGCCCCGGCAGCGACAGCGACAAACAGCAGACCCAGCAGCAGGACCAGACTGGCACCGCCCTGCCAGGGAGGTGGAACGAAGGGCAAGGCGATCCACGGTGGCGGGTCGCCGCGACGATCGCCGGGGCCTCCAGGCCCTGTGCCCGACCCGGATCGACGGCTGGGCCGCATCAGCCACAGCGTGCGCCCGTCTTCGAGCGGCACCGCGTAGGCTCGGTGGCGCCTGTCACGGACTGCCCCGTCGGCAGCCAGCGGTCCGTCGGGTGGTACCGGTTCAGCGCTGCGTTCGGCGAACGATGCCGAGGTCACGAGGCGCGTGCCTTTCGCATCGTCGAGCGCCAGCGGCAAGCGCAGCCGTTGCGACCAGTCGAGCAAGGCCGCGGTCTGCTCCTCGCTCGGCGCATCCTTGCCGGGCAGCGAGCGCTGGATCAGATCGCCCCAGGCGGCCATTCGCTCGGAGAGCACCGAGTCGGCTCGGCTGCGCTCGCGATCGATCTGCTGCTGGAACAGCCAGCCCGAGACAGCTGCAAACAGCAACAGCACCACCACCACCGTCAGGTAGATGCGCAGCGTCAGCGTCTTCATGCCAGGGCCCTCACTGTCACGGTTCTGTCAGTCCGCATCCTGCTTCTTGGCAAAGACGTAGCCGGCGCCGCGCACCGTCAGCACGCGACGGGGCTCCTTCGGGTCGTCCTCGATCACCGCACGGATGCGGGAAATGTGGACATCGATCGATCGATCGAAGGCTTCCATCGGGTGGCCCTTCAGCGCGTCCATGATCTGATCGCGCGACAGCACGCGGCCCGGGCTTTGCGCCAGCACGACCAGCAGTTCGAATTGGTGGCTGGTGAGGTCGCAGGGCTTGCCATCGACCCTTGCCAGGCGCGCTCCGAGGTCGACCTCCAGGCGGCCGAAGCGCAGCACCTCGTCGGCGCCTGATGGCGCTGGCGCGGCGCGGCGCAGCAAGGCCTTGACGCGGGCCAGCAGTTCACGCGGCTCAAAGGGCTTGGGCAGGTAATCGTCGGCGCCAAGTTCGAGGCCCACGATGCGGTCCATCGGCTCGCCACGCGCCGTCAGCATCAGGAGGGGCAGCTGGCGGGTTCGCGGTTCGGCGCGCAGTTCGCGACACAGGTCGAGGCCATCGCCATCGGGCAGCATCAGATCGAGTACCAGGGCGTCGAAGGCCTCCGGTGAAGCGGGTGCAACATGGGTCAGCAGGCGGTCACGCCCCGCTGCCAGGGTGCCGGCCACCTCGACCACGAAGCCCGCTGCCCGCAGGTACTCACCCACCATCGCCGCGAGGCGGGTGTCGTCATCGATCATCAGCAGGCGAACAGGCATCGATGTGCAGCGGGGTCAGCGGGCAGGCGGAGGTCCATCGTGCGGCGGACCGCCGTGCCAGCGGTGATCCTTCATCCTTTTTGCCAGTGTCGCACGCTGCTCGGGCGACAGCACCCGGCTGATCTCGAGCATGGCCTGCAGCATGCGGAGGCTGGACTGATCGTGTTGCGAGAGCATCTGCTGGCGCACCTGCTCGGCCGCATTGGCATCCACCACCGGAGCGGCAAAAAGTTGCATATGGCGTTCGAGCAAGCCTCGCCCAGCCGAACGCTGCGCTTTCAGGTCTTGCGCCGCCGCCAGCGCGATCTGCTTGACCTGCGCGCGCTGCGCATCAGTAGCCTGCACGCCGTCGAGCATGCGATCGACGCCTCGCTCGATGCGCTCAGGCGGGCCGCCGAACAGGCCGGGCCCAAAGGGCCCCGCGCCACCGGCATGGCCCCACCGACCACCATGGGCACCCTCGGCCCAGGCCGCTGCGCCAAACGCCGTGGCCGCCACCGCAACCAGCGCCACCATCGCCCAACGCCCTGCCGCCCGCTGAATGGACGATCGCCTGGATCTGCCTGTGTTTGCTTGTGCCATGACGCGCTCCTTTGATCTTCTGCCGAGGTCGGTGGCCGGACGGCACCGATCCTGTGAAGCGATGGTGGACGCGGGGCGTGAAGGGGCGTTGGCTGGGCGGTAAAGATCTGTGAACGGCCGGGCACCGATCAGCAGGCGGTCTACTTGGTCGAGACTGGCGGCTCGTGGCGACCCGAGAAAAAGACCCGCAGGTGCTTGAAGATCAGGTTCAGATCGAGCGGCTTGGTCCAATAACCATCGACGCCACTCTGCCTGGCCAACTCCTGCTGCTGCGGCAAGGCGTCCGCGGTGACGGCGATCACGTGCATCAGTCGCGTGGCGGGGTGTTGACGGATCTGCCGCACGATGTCCAGCCCTGACATGTCGGGCAGGTTCATGTCGGTCAGCAGCAGTTCAGGCTGTTCGGCGCGCGCGAGCTTCAGCCCCTCGGCCCCGGTCGACGCTTCCAGCAATCGCCAATTTCCCAGGCGCGCGAACACCTCGCGCATCAGCATCGCATTGACCGGATCGTCCTCGATATAGAGCGCGGTGCCACCAGCCGCCTCGACCCAGTCGGTTTGAGCCGGCATGGTGTCCGTCGAGTCCAGCCCCCGCCGCGATCCTTTGGCCTGCGGCAACGTGACGGTGAAGCACGAGCCGGTGTTCGGCGTCGAGGTGACATCGATCGTGCCGGACATGCCCAGCGTCAGTTCGCGCGCAATGACCAGGCCCAGGCCGGTTCCCTCGATCTGCGTCTTCTCGGCACCGACGCGGTTGAACGGCTGGAACAGCTGATCGAGTTGTGACGGCGTCATGCCGACGCCCGAGTCTTCGATGCGAAGCTGAACCTTGGTGCTGCCCAACGGCTCCACGACGATGCTCACCTGGCCACCGGTGAGGTTGTACTTGATGGCGTTGGACAGCAGGTTGATGAACAACTGCTCCATGCCTCGGCGATCGGCCTTGGCATGCAGGCCGAGCTCGTGGCCGATGAACTCGACACGTACCGAACGCTCCATCGCGAGCGGCTGGAGCAGCGTGATGCCATTCGACACCACCTGATTGACCGACACCGCCTCGCGCTGCAATGAGAACATGTGTTGCTCGATGCGCGAGAGTTCCAGCACATCGTTCACCAGGCTGAGCAGCCGGGTGCCCGATGTGCGTATGGTCTGCACCCGTTGCTTCTGAACGCCTGTCAGTGGCTCCTTTCGGTCGCCTTCCAGCAACTGGGCAAAACCGAGAATGCCATTGAGCGGCGTGCGCAATTCATGGCTGATGCGCGACAGCAGCTCGCTCTTGCCGCGATTGGATTCACGGGTTTCGGCCATTTCCTGGCGTAGCCGTTCCAACGCCCGCTCTTCGGTGATGTCGCGGCAAACGCCGACCAGCAGCGGTGTCCGGGTGCGCTCGCGAGTGGCCTGCGCGCGGGTGACGAATTCGATCTGCCGCGAATCGCCTGCAGAAGTGACAACACTCAGCACATCACGCTGGATGCCGCCAGAGACGGCCGCGAGGCTGATGAAGGCCTGCGCTCGCTCCCGCTCCGCGGGCACCAGCATGTCCAGCCACTGCCCGAGCACGAAAGAGGTCGGGGAATCGTCAGCCAGTCGATGCACCGAGCAGGCATTGCGGTCGAGCGTGATGGTGGCCGTCGACAGGTTCAGCTCGAAGATACCGATGCCTGCGGCCTGAGAAGCCAGTTCCCACTGGTGGCCGGCGCGGGCGATTTCGGCTGCGGCGCGTTCGGACTCCGTCACGTCGGCGGCAAAGCCGTGCCAGAGTACGCTGCCGTCGGGCATACGCCGCGGACTCGCAAAACCGCTCAAGACGCGCAGCCCCGCTTGCGGAAGCACGACACGGTAGGTTTGTGACCAGGGTTGCCCATTGGCGGCGGCGGCCTCGATCTGCGTCGCCACGCCCTTGCGATCGTCAGGATGAATACGGTCGAACAGCGGAGTGCTGTCTTGCGCCAACTGCTCAGGCGTCAGCTCGAAAATCTGGCGCACGCTCTCGCTGACATACGGAAAGCTGCCTGTGCCATCTGCGCGCACGAGTCTCTGGTACAGCAAGCCCGGCACATGCTGCGCCAGCAATCGAAGGGTGTCAGAGACTTCACGTTCCTGACGCTCGACGCCGATGCGGTGCGTCACGTCTTGGGCCGAACCTCGGTAGCCCTTGAACAGCCCATCGCTGCGGAACTTGGCGATCGCGCTGTAGGAGATCAACCTGTCGCCCTGCGGAGTCGACTTCAACACGACGACTCGCGCGAACGATTGCATGCGGTCGAGCACCTGCAAGAAACTCAACTGCGGCTCAACCACGCGACCGGCGCCGTCGCGCATTGGAACGTCGGGCGGTTGGCGATTCAGCTGGTCAGCCACCGTCAAGCCGGTCAGGGCTTCAAAGCGATCAGACAACCAGGTGTAGCAGTGGTCGGAATCGGTCTCCCAGAGCCAGTCGCTGGACGCCGAAGCGAAATCGAGCAGGCGACGTTCGCTGATCTGCAGCTTGAAAACCCGCTCATGACTGGCCGCTGCTTCAGTGGCGCCCAGAGCCAGATCCTTCAGCCATTGCTGCTGCTCAGGCGTCATCGTGCGCGGCCGCTTGCTCATCACGAGCAGCATGCCCAGCGCTTCGCCCTCAAACTCGATCGGATGACCTGCGTAGCTGCGCACGCCCGCCGAGCCGCTGACCAGCGGGTGGTGCTTGAACCGCGGATCTGCCAGCGTATCGGGTACTTCAAAAGTCGAATCCAGCCGCAAACCGTGCGCGCAGAAAGACAGTTCCAACGGGATGTTCAGCGACTCAATGCCCAGTGGTGCCTTGAACCACTGCTGTTGCTCTCCGACCAGGCTGATGGCGGCGAATTCGCTGCTGGTGAGTTGCGCTGCGCTGCGCACGAAGAGGCTGAAGACCGAATCTGGCTGCGCGGACAGCAGTTGCAGCCTGCGACGCCGATCTGACGGCGGGGCCGCTGCGGCATCGAACGCCGCCTCAGGCATGACGCCTTGTCGCCTTGAAATCGCCCCTGCGATGGTTGTATCGCGCTGCCAACCGCACCATGCCTGATCGCCTTGCGCCGACTACCGTGGATCGGCCCCCGCTGCAGTGTAGTGGCAGCAATGCACAGACTCCTTGCAGGATGCGGGGCGCAGCGGCACTGACGCAACAACGGCGCAGCGTCCCGGAGTTCTCTGGGCGGCGGGACGTCAGCCTCGCCTGGGCGCCCGGTGCAGCCGGGCTGCGAGCGCCTGCACCTCTGCGTTGGGGGCGTCGCCGTCAACATGCACGCTGCCCGCTGCGGCCGCCAGCACCAGCCTCGTCAGCGTCGACAGGTGAGGCGTCACGGTGCCGAAGAACAGCACTTCATCCCCCCGGGCAATCAGCAATGTCGGGAAGTTCTCCACCTCGATTGCACCGACCAGCTCGGCCTCATCCTCGATGTCGATCCAGACCGCATCGATGTCAATGCCAGGGTGCACTTGCGCTGCGAGGGCGCGCGAGAAGTCGGCACGGTAGTCGCGGCAGGTGCCACACCAGTCGGCGCACAGGCACGCCACGGTGAGGCGCGACAGGTTCAGAGAACTGCTCGGGGTCATCGATTGCGTACGGAATTGATGGCTGGGCGTGGGCAGCATCGGCCAGGGAAGGTCATGCCTTCAGCCGCCGACCCGCTTGACCGTCATGCCAGCGGCCTGCAGGCGCAGCACGATCCGATCGCGGTGCTCGCCCTGAATCTCGATGACGCCATCCTTCACCGTGCCGCCCGAACCGCAGGCGGCCTTCAGCTCACGCCCCAGTTCTGCCAGAGCCTCCGCATCGAGCCCGAGACCGCGCACCACCGTCACGCCCTTGCCCTTGCGGCCCTGGGTCTCACGCGACACCCGCACGATGCCGTCGCCAGCCGCGGTCGGTACCTGCTTCGCGCAGGCGCATTGGTCGATCGGTCGCCGGCAAGAGGGACACATGCGCCCACCATCGGTCGAGTAGACCAGCCCACCAGTGAGATTGCGGCCTTTCATGGCGTCCTGTGCGTCGAAGTTCGAAAGTTCTGCCGACTGCGGCGCGCGAAGCGTACAACACCGGCCCACTGTGACTTGGCTCCCTCGGTAGCAGCGAAACAGAGAACGATCAGCAAACTGAACATGCATCAGCGGCGCACCATAATCGGTTTTGATGCACCGTTTAGGGGCTCATGCGGCGGCCACGGCAGTCTGGTGATCGTGCTTCAAGAACGACAACAACGAGAGACAAGCATGCACTTCAATGAGGGAACCCGTTCTGTACTGCTCTTGGCGGCCTTGGCTGCCATGTCGGCACATGCGACTGCCGGAGCCCGGTACGACTTCGGCGACAACCAGTACGTCACCTTCGGTTTCGGAACGCGCTACACCTACACCCATGCCGAACGCCCGTCAGCCGAGGGTGGAGGTCACGTCAACAATCCGAATCTGGACAGTGCGCGGCTGTATTTCGGCGCCTCGCTCAACAAGTACGTCAAGGCCACCTTCAGCACTGAATGGGACGGCGCGAAGGAACGCATCCGAAAACTGGACATGTACGCCCAGTTCGAACTCGCGCCCGAATTCAACGTCTGGGCAGGCCGGTTCGTGGGGCCCAGCGAGCGCGCCAACATGGCCGGGCCGTACTACTCGGTCGGCGGCGGTTACTGGCCCTGCGTATCGTCACGCTACGGCTGCAACGGTGGCACCTATGTCGCACGCGACGACGGTGTGGCGGTCTGGGGCAATGTGGCCGAGAGCCGTCTGGGCTACTCCGTCGGCGTGTTCGAGGGCCGCAACTTTGGCATCGGCGCTCTCAACCGGTATGAGGCCCATCAGGCTGGGTTGAAGACATCCAACGACCTGATGTATTCAGGCCGGCTGCAATACGATTTCTGGGACCTGGAGACCGGCTACTTCAGTACGGCCGACCACCTGGGCAAGGCGGACATCCTGGCCGTCGGCGTGGCGTTCAGGCACCAGAAGAACGGCGTGATCACGCTGCTCGGCAAGGGCGACTACGACAGCTACAGCCTCGACTTCCAGCTGGAGAAGAACTTCAAGGGTTCTGGTGCCTTCGGGCTCGAAGCGGCCTACTACGACTACGACACCGATGGCCTGGTGCGCAGCGAGCAGGGCAAGGCCTATTCGGCAGGCGTGTCCTATGTGTTCGAGCGCGAGGTGGGTTGGGGCCGATTCCAGCCCTTCGTGCACTGGCAGCGATTCAATGCCGACACCCACGTCACGACCAAGCAGATCGACATCGGCCTCAACTACGTGATCGCCGAGCAAAACGCCATGGTCAGCGCCACCTACTCACGCAACAAGGTGAATCAGGGCGGCGAAGACCTGAGCCGATTCATCGTTGCGCTGCAGCTTCAGTACTGAGGCCGCAGCGCACGAATCAGTTGGCGGCCTAGGCCGTCAGCGCATTCGCCAGCGCCAGCGAGGTCGTGCGCGAGTCGATCATCAGGTTCAGGTCAATCGCGCCAACGCGCATCACCAGTCGACGGCCTTCACCGTCGCCGTCGAGTGGCAGCACGTCGAGGCTGCTGGCCGGCAACTGAACGCCGTCGGCCAGATCCACTTCGGCAATGGGACGCAGGTCGGTGCGCTTTGAAACGCAGGCCTCTGACGATTCCATCAATGCCTGCAGCAACTGCCTGAGCATCAGGTCATCCAATTCGAGGTCGAGTTCGCCATCCGGCAATTGCAGGCGAATCGCGAAGGCCTTGCCATCGTTCGCGGGCCATGCCATCACGATGCCCTGGAGCGGCTTGGGATTGGGTACGGGGTTATCCATGGGCGAGCCTGCCGCGTGTTGGGAGACAGGTGGTAGTGGTTGACGACCGGACATCGTGCCACGATATGCACCGATCGGGCTTCGCCGTAAACCCGCGAACGAGGACGGGCATTCGTCACTGGGTGATGATCTTCTTCGCGTACTCGGTGACTTCCTTCGGCACAAAAGGCTCGGGGATTTCGATGCCGCGCTGGCAAGCCGGCCGCGCGGCCATCAGGTCGAGCCAACGCTGCAGATGCGGCAGGTCGTCGATGGCGACACCGGCCCAATCGTGCAGGCGCACCCACGACCAGTGGGCGATATCGGCGATGCTGAAGTCATCGACCAGGTATTCATGGTCCTTCAGCCGGGTATCGAGCACGCCAAACAGCCGTTTGGTTTCCTTCTGATAACGCTCGATCACCGACGGGATCTTTTCCGGGAAGTAGCGGAAGAAAACATTCGCCTGACCCTGCATCGGCCCGACACCGCCCATCTGGAACATCAGCCACTGGATCACCTGCGAGCGTGGCTTCATGGCCTTGGGCATCAGTTGGCCCGTCTTCTCCGCCAGATAGATGAGGATCGCGCCGGACTCGAACACCGCGAAGTCGCCCTCGTCGCGATCGACGATGGTCGGGATGCGGCCATTGGGGTTGAGCTTCAGGTACTCGGGCTGCTTCTGCTCCTGCAGACCGAGCTTGATCGGGTGCAGCGTGTAAGGCAGGCCAAGCTCCTCCAGGGCGATGGAGGCTTTCCAGCCGTTCGGGGTAGCGGAGGTGTAGAGGTCAATCATGGGCGGAGCCTGTGGGTGGAAATTGGAGCCGGTGCCTGCGGATGAAGGCAGTGCCATGCGGTAAACCGGCTCAGCCGAACACGATCGTGCGGTGACCGTTGACGAGGATGCGGTCTTCCAGGTGGTTGCGCAGGCCACGCGCCAGTACAGCCTTTTCGACGTCCTTGCCGCAACGCACCAGGTCTTCAATGGAATCGCTGTGGTCGATGCGCATCACGTCCTGTTCGATGATCGGGCCCTCGTCCAGGTCTTCGGTCACGTAGTGGCAGGTCGCGCCGATCAGCTTGACACCGCGGTCCCAGGCCTGGTGATAGGGCTTGGCCCCGGCGAAGCTGGGCAGGAAGCTGTGGTGAATGTTGATGATCTGCCCCGGGTACTTCCGGCACAGCGACGGCGGCAGGATCTGCATGTAGCGCGCCAGCACCATCGTGTCGGCGCCACTGGACTCGAACAGCGTCTCCAGTTGCGCGAAGGCTTCGGGCTTGTTCTCCTTGGTAACCGGGATATGGTGGAAGGGGATGCCGTGCCATTCGACCAGGCCGCGAAACACCTCATGATTCGACGCGACGCCGGCGATCTCCATATCGAGCTCCTTGCTCTGCCAGCGCGCCAGCAGGTCGTACAGGCAATGCTCCTGTGTCGACACCATCAGCAGCACGCGCCGCCGAACTGCGTTGTCGCTGGTGCGCCAATCCATGTCGAACTCGGCCGCCAGCGGCGCAAAGCGGCGCCGAAGTTCGGCGTGATCGAAGGGCAGCGAGTCGGCCTTGACCTCCAGGCGCATGAAGTAGCGTGCCGAATCGGCGTCAGCGTGCTGGCTGGAGCTGAGGATCCAGCCGCCCAGCCCGGCGAAGAAACCAGTGACGCGCGCAACGATGCCGACGCGGTCGGGGCACGAGAAAGTCAGCGTGTAGTGATGGGGGCGGCTCATGGTGTCGGGGTGAATTGATTGAGTATCCTTACATGTTTTGCGCCAGCGTCAACTTGCCACGGACGGCTTGAAGTCGTCGAATTTGGCGACTTGCCGGCATTCCGCTTGCATACAGGGTCATTCGGCGAATGATTGACCGCTGTCGCGAGATCCACTCCTGTCCATGCCCATTGCAGCCAAGGCCGCCCGATGACTCACAGCCCGATCCGCTCGATCCTGATCGCCAACCGCTCGGAGATCGCGATACGCGTGATGCGCGCCGCCTCCGAGATGCGCATCCGCACAGTGGCAATCTACTCGCAGCAGGACCGCCAGGCGCTGCATCGTTTCAAGGCCGATGAAAGCTACATGGTTGGCGAAGGCCAGAAACCGCTGGCAGCCTACCTCGACGGCGCAGACATCCTGCGCATCGCCAAGCATGCGGGCGCTGACGCGATCCACCCCGGCTACGGATTCTTGTCCGAGAACCCCGATTTCGCCGATGCGGTGATCGCCTCTGGCATCCGCTGGATCGGCCCGTCACCGGATGTGATGCGCACATTGGGCAACAAGGTCGCGGCGCGCCACGCAGCGGTGGCCGCGGGCGTGCAGGTGATGCCTGCGACGCCTCCACTGCCACTCGATGTTGCCGAATGCGCCAAGTTGGCCGCCGGCATCGGCTACCCGGTGATGCTGAAGGCGAGCTGGGGCGGTGGCGGTCGCGGCATGCGGGTCATCGAGCACGAGGGCGAACTGGCTGCATCGCTGCAGGCGTCGCGACGCGAAGCGCTGGCCGCCTTCGGCAACGACGAGGTTTATTTCGAGAAGCTCATCCGCCGCGCTCGCCACGTCGAGGTGCAGATCCTCGGCGACACGCACGGCAATCTGGTGCATCTGCACGAGCGCGACTGCACCGTGCAGCGGCGCAACCAGAAGGTAGTCGAGCGCGCACCGGCGCCGTATCTCGACGCTGCGGGGCGCGCGGCCCTGTGCGCAAGCGCGCTGCGGCTGATGCGCTCGGTCGGCTACACCCACGCCGGCACGGTTGAATTCCTGATGGATGCCGACGACGGCAAGTGCTACTTCATCGAGGTCAACCCGCGCATCCAGGTCGAGCACACGGTGACCGAGATGATCACCGGCGTCGACATCGTCAAGGCACAGATCCGCATCACCGAAGGCGGCCACATCGGGGTCACCGAAGGCTCTCCCGAGGCGTCGACCGGCCTGCACCCGACCGGCGTGCCGCCGCAGGAAAAGATCCCGCTGAACGGCCACGCCCTTCAATGCCGCGTCACCACCGAAGACCCGGAAAACGGCTTCCTGCCCGACTACGGTCGGCTGGCTGCCTACCGCAGCGCGGCGGGCTTCGGCATCCGACTGGACGCCGGCACGGCCTACGGCGGTGCGGTCATCACGCCTTACTACGACTCACTGCTGGTCAAGGTGACGGCGTGGGCGCCCACGCCGCAGGAAACGATCCAGCGGATGGACCGCGCGCTGCGCGAGTTCCGCATCCGCGGCGTGTCGACCAACCTGCAGTTCCTCGAGAACCTGATCAACCACCCGACCTTCAGCAACGACGTCAAGGGCGAGCTGACGACCCGCTTCATCGAGAACACGCCTGAGCTGCTGGCCTTCGCCGCGCGGCGTGACCGCGCCACCAAGCTGCTGCGATTCCTCGGCGAGGTCGCGGTCAACGGCAACCCGGAGGTCAAGGGACGCACGCTGCCGGCCCTGCCCCTGCCAAAGCCGGTATTGCCGAAGATCGATGCGGCATCGCCGATTCCCGACGGCACCCGGCAGCGTCTGCAAGCCCTCGGCGCTGCCGGATTCGCGCAGTGGATGCTTGCGCAGAAGCAGGTGCTGATCACCGACACCACGATGCGCGATGCACACCAGTCTCTGCTCGCGACCCGGATGCGCACCGCCGACATGTTGCCGATTGCGCCGTACTACGCCCGCGAGTTGTCCGGCCTGTTCTCGCTCGAGTGCTGGGGTGGCGCGACCTTCGACGTGGCCTTGCGCTTCCTGAAGGAAGACCCTTGGCAGCGCCTGGCGCAGCTGCGCGCGCAGGTGCCGAACGTGCTGTTCCAGATGCTGCTGCGCGGCTCCAACGCGGTGGGCTACACCAATTACGCCGACAACGTGGTGCGCCATTTCGTCAAGCAGGCGGCGGTGAATGGCGTCGACCTGTTCCGGGTGTTCGACTCGCTCAACTGGGTCGAGAACATGCGCGTCGCCATCGATGCGGTCGTCGAGAACGGGGGACTGTGCGAGGGTGCCATCTGCTACACCGGCGACCTGTTCGATGGCGCGCGTCCCAAGTACGACCTGAAGTACTACCTGGGCATCGCCCGCGAGTTGCAGAAAGCCGGCGTGCACCTGCTGGCGATCAAGGACATGGCGGGTATCTGCCGCCCCCGCGCGGCGGCAGCGCTGGTGAAGGCATTGAAGGAAGAAACCGGCCTGCCGGTGCACTTCCATACCCACGACACCAGCGGCGCCGCGGCGGCGTCGGTGCTGGCTGCGATCGAGGCGGGCTGTGATGCGGTCGATGGTGCGCTCGATGCGATGAGCGGCCTGACCTCGCAGCCCAATCTGTCGTCCATCGCTGCCGCGCTGGCCGGCACCGAACGCGACCCCGGCCTGTCGCAGGACGCACTGCACGCAGCATCGATGTACTGGGAAGGCGTGCGGCGCTTCTATTCGCCGTTCGAGTCCGAGATCCGCTCCGGCACCGCCGACGTCTACCGCCACGAGATGCCCGGTGGCCAGTACACCAACCTGCGCGAGCAGGCACGCTCGCTCGGCATCGCGCACCGCTGGACCGAGGTGTCGCAGACCTATGCCGACGTGAACCGGCTGTTCGGCGACATCGTGAAGGTCACGCCGACCTCCAAGGTCGTCGGCGACATGGCGCTGATGATGGTCGCGAGCGACCTGACCCCTGCCGAAGTGAAGGACCCGGCACGCGAAGTGGCGTTCCCCGAATCGGTGGTTTCGCTGTTCAAGGGCGAGCTCGGCTTCCCGCCCGATGGCTTCCCATCCGCACTCAGCCGCAAGGTTCTGAAGCTGGCCGATGTCGAGGAGCCTCCTGTGCCGTACCGGCCGGGCGACCGCCTGCCACCAGTCGATCTCGAAGCAGTGCGCGCGAAGGCCGTCGCCGAATGCGAGCAACCGATAGACGACCGCCAGCTGGCCTCGTACCTGATGTACCCGAAGCTGATGCGCGACTTCTGCGAGCACACCAAGTTGAACGGCGATACCTCGATGTTGCCGACACCGGTGTTCTTCTATGGTGCGCAGCCGCAGCAGGAGTTGGCCGTCGAGATCGATCCGGGCAAGACGCTACTGGTCGCGCTGCAGTCGATCACAGCCGACGGCGACGTGGCGCAGAAAGTCCAGTTCGAGTTGAATGGCCAATCGCGCACAGTACGCGTGCTGCGCCCTGACGCAGGCGACGCTGCCAAAGGTCGCCCTGTCGCCGATCCCACCAACCCGCTGCATGTCGCCGCACCAATGCCCGGTGCGATCGTCAGCGTCGCGGTGAAGGTCGGTCAGCGCGTCAGTGCCGGCAGCACGCTGCTCGCGCTGGAAGCAATGAAGATGGAGACCCATGTCGCCGCCGAGCGCGATGCCGAGATCGAAGCCGTGCTGATCGCGCCGGGCGACCGTGTGCAGGCGAAGGATCTGCTGATCGTGTTGAAGGCGGTGGCGTAATGTGTCATTGGCCCCTATCAAACGATCAGGTTGCTTCCTTTGCCGTATTGATTTGATGTCGATGTCCGGGCTGGATGCCAGTGCGGTAATCGCCGATCAGCGCACCCAATCTTCCAATACCAGACCATCCACCTGAGCGAACACCTTGTCGCTGGACACCAGGACAGCGTCGACGCTGAGGGCATGCGCTGCGATCAGCAGATCGAGGGGCGCAAGCGTTTTGCCCTTGCTCGCCAGGTCGGCCCGAGTGGCTCGACAGCGCTGGGCCGCTTGGCGATCTCATGGGAGCTCATCGACCCTTTGCAACAGCTGTCGCACCACCGTGTGCAATCGTTCGGCCTTGGGCCGCCGGGCCAGTCCGAACAGCAATTCGCCCTCGGTGATGCTCGACATGCACAGCGCCGCCATCGGCACCGCGACCACCCGTTGAGGCACTACCGGATGTACCCGGACCAGATAACTCACGGTATTGGTGTCGAGCATGTAGCGGGTCATTCTTGCCAGCCGTCGAACGGGTCACGCTCCTGTGGTGCTTGCTTGCGTTCCTTGGCGTCAAGGAAATCTGACGAGGCATCTTTCGACGCACGATTTGCGTGCCGCAAAGAAATCGTCCCACGAGGTGGGAGGCGCGACAAGATGATGTCATCAGTCTCGGCGTCCCCGCGGATGAACACTTCCTTGGCGTCGAAGTGGAAGGCGACCGGCAGACGCACCGCCTGGCTGCGGCCGTTGATGAAAAGCTTGGCGGTTTGGCTCAGGGTGAGTCTCCTGCCTGACGATAGATACCAAAGCACATGCCGCGCCTAAAAGCGTGTCCAGCGTCTGGGGGCGGTCGCGCAGCCTCGTGATCAGCCGCGCGGCTACGCCAGGTACACCCCTGGCTCTGCCGACAGTCCGCGTTTGACGTACGTGGCGGTGTCGTCGGCCAGAGCCTCTTCGGCACCGGCTTCCAGCGCATCGAGCGCCTGACGCACCACCTCGTCGGGCGTCGCTTTGGCAACGTCAAAAGCACTGGTCATGTCGGTATCGACATAGCCCATGTGCATCGCCAGCACCTGGGTGTGCTGCGCGCGCAACTCCTGGCGCACGCCGTTGGTCATTGCCCAGGCCGCGGACTTGCTCGCGCCGTACACGCCAAACTGAGTCATGTTGATCCAGCTCAGTACCGACAGCACATTCACGATGGCGCCGCCACCATGGCGGGCCAACACGGGGGCGAAGGCCTGGCACAGGCGCAGCGGGCCGAAGAAGTTGGTCTCCATGTGCGCGCGGGCCGAGTCGATGGCATCGGCGGCCAGGTAGTCGCCCAGCCACAGGGCGCCGGCGTTGTTGATCAGCAGCGTCACATCGTCGCAGCGCTGCGCTGCGGCCGCCACATCCTCCGGCCGCGTCACGTCGAGCTGAATGGCCTCGACACCGGGCAGGGTGATCGTCGATGGATTTCGCGCTGCGGCGTATACCTTTCGCGCGCCGCGGGCCAGGGCAGCACGTGCAAAGGCCAGTCCGACGCCACGGTTGGCGCCGGTGATGAGTACGGTGGAGTTGGCGAGTTTCATGATGCGAGTTCTCGGGTGGGTGCTGCGATACAGCGATGGGAATGAGACGATAACGTTCGAATGTTCATCCAGTCGAGGGACCGGGTTTGCCTTTCGCTGCAGCGCAATGCAACCCAACCTCAATGGGCCTCGTCCCAGTTCGAACCGACGCCCACCTCGGCCAGCAGCGGCACCTTCAAGGCGGCTACCGACGCCATCGCGCCCGGAATCGCCTCGCGCGCCCAGGGCAGTTCGGCCTCAGGCACCTCGAACACCAGTTCGTCGTGCACCTGCATCACGATTCGGGTGGCGCGGGCTTCGGCGTCGAGCAGCTTCTGCACTGCGAGCATCGCCAGCTTGATCAGGTCGGCCGCTGTGCCCTGCATCGGCGCATTGATCGCCTGGCGCTCCGCACCCGCCTTGCGCGGACCATTGCCGCCGTTGATTTCGGGCAGGTAGATGCGGCGGCCGAAAAAGGTCTCGACATAACCCTTTTCGCGCGCCGACGTGCGGGTGTCGTCCATGTACTGTTTCACGCCCGCAAAGCGCTGGAAATAGCGCTCGATGTACAGCGCGGCGGCGTTGCGCTCGATGCCCAGACTCTGCGCCAGGCCGAAGGCACCCATGCCATAGATCAGGCCGAAGTTGATCGTCTTCGCGTAGCGCCGCTGCTCCGAGGTGACAGACGCCGGATCGATTGCGAAGACTTCGCTGGCAGTGGCCCGGTGCACATCCATGCCCTCGGCGAAGGCCTTCAGCAGACCCGGGTCCTCGCTGATGTGGGCCATGATGCGCAGCTCGATCTGCGAATAGTCGGCACTCAGGATCACATGGCCCGGCGGCGCGATGAAGGCCTCGCGCACCTTGCGGCCCTCGGCCGTGCGGATCGGGATGTTCTGCAGGTTCGGCTCGTTGCTGGCCAGCCGCCCGGTCACAGCCACCGCCTGCGCGTAATTGGTGTGCACGCGACCGGTGCGCGGGTTGATCATCAACGGCAGCTTGTCGGTGTAGGTGCCCTTCAGCTTGGCGAGTGAGCGGTGTTCCAGCAGGCGCGCTGGCAGCGGGTAGTCGGCAGCCAGTTCGGCCAGCACTTCCTCGTCGGTGCTCGGGGCGCCGGTCGCGGTCTTTTTCTTGACCGGCAGTCCGAGCCTGGTGAACAGGATCTCGCCGATCTGCTTCGGGCTGCCCATGTTGAAGGGCTGGCCCGCAAGTTCATACGCGTCGGCTTCCAGCGCCAACATTCGCTCACCGAGTTGCCGGCTCTGCGCGGCGAGCCGTGCCGGGTCGATCAGGACGCCGGTGCGTTCGATGCGCTGCAGCAGCAATGCCGTCGGCAGCTCTATGCGGACGTAGACATCCCGAAGGCCAGCCTCGGCGTCGACCTGCGGCCACAGCGTGCGGTGCACGTCCAGCGTCATGTCGCTGTCTTCGCAGGCGTATTCGGCCGCCTTGGCAACATCCACCTGGCTGAATGCGATCTGGTGCGCGCCCTTGCCGCACAGGTCTTCGTAGCTCAGCCCTTGGCGACCCAGGTGGCGCTGCGCCAGGCTTTCCAGACTGTGCGGCTTGTGCGCTTCCAGCACATAGCTCTGCAGCATGGTGTCGTGCACATAGCCGCGAACGTGAATGCCGGCGTTCTGCAGCACATGGGTGTCGTACTTGATGTTCTGACCCAGCTTGGGCGCAGTCTCGTCTTCCAGCCAGGGCTTCATCCGTGCCAGCACCTCCTCGATCGGCAACTGATCCGGCGCGTCTGTGGCGTCGTGGCGCAGCGGGATGTAGGCGGCTTCCCCCGGCGTGACGCTCAGCGAGATGCCAACCAGTTGCGCCTTCATCGCATCGAGCGAATCGGTTTCGGTGTCGAGCGCGGTGACCTGGCCAGCGCTCGACGCGGCCCCGATCCTGGCGACCCAGATGTCGAGCGCGTCACGCGTCAGCACAGTGTCGTAGTGGTGCGCGACCGGGTCGGTGGGCACCCGGATGGCTTCTCCCTGGTCAACCTGTACCCCAGTGGAAAACAAATCGGGCTCGCCGGTCGATGACTGCGCCGCGCGCTTGCGTGGCGCAGTAGTCTGGGCCGCTGCAGCGACGTCCAACGACGCCTCGATTTCGCGCAACCAGGTCTTGAATCCATAGCGCGCATAGAAGGCCCGCAAGGCTTCACGGTCGACCGGCTTCAAAGCCAATGCATCGAGCCCCGGCCAGCCAGCGACGTGCTCGGCCAGATCGCAATCAAGGCGCACCGTCACCAGGCGCTGCGCCATTGGCAACCAGTCGAGCGCGCGCCGCAGGTTTTCGCCGGCCGCGCCCTTGATGGTGCTTGACGCATCGATCACGCCCTGGAGCGAGCCGTGCTCGGCAATCCATTTGGCGGCGGTTTTCGGGCCGACCTTCTCGACGCCGGGCACGTTGTCCACCGTGTCACCCATCAGTGTCAGGTAGTCGACGATGCGCGCGGGTGGCACACCAAACTTGGCGGTGACGCCGGCCACGTCCAGCCGCTCGTTGCTCATCGTGTTGATCAACGTGACCTGCTCGTTGACCAACTGCGCCAGGTCCTTGTCTCCGGTCGAGATCACGACCTGATGCCCCGATTCAGCTGCGACCCGCGCGAGCGTGCCGATCGCGTCGTCGGCCTCGATGCCGGGCACCACCAGCACCGGCCAGCCGAGCAGGCGGACCACCTCGTGGATGGGCTCGATCTGCTGCACCAGCGGCTCGGGCATCGGGCTGCGATGGGCCTTGTAGGCGGGGTACCACTCGTCGCGAAAGGTGGGGCCCTTGGCATCGAACACGCAGACCGCGTGCTCGGGGTTCACATCCTTCAACGCCCGCTGAAGCATGGCCACCATGCCGTGGAGCGCACCCGTAGGCACTCCCTCGGGCCCGCGCAAGTCGGGCAGCGCATGGTAGGCGCGGTACAGGTAGCTGGAGCCGTCAACCAGCAACATCACACGGGAAACAGGGGCGGGCGCTGAACTCATCCGGCCATTGTGCTGTCACGCCCCACCGGGACGCCTAAAATGATTTGATGAGTCCTCGACACCGCGCGTCAACCGTCCTGTGCAGCCTGTGCTGCGCCGTCATCCTGACAGCGGCCGGGCAGGCAATGGCAGCCGCCGCGGCGCCCCCCCCTCCGGATCTGAGCAATCTGCCACCGCAGCCTGCCGCGCAGCCCGTCTCGCAGGACGCCGCCCGGGCGACCCCATCTCCCGAGCCCCTGGTCCAAAGTGGGGAGAGCAACGAGCCCCACGTCCAGGAAACGAGGGTGGAGGACGACGGCGCGCGCATCGACGAGTTGAAGGTGCGTGGCCGCCCCAAGCGAATAGTCGTGACACCGAAGGCCGGTCCAGCCTACGAGATCATCCCCCCCGGCACCGGC
>CANHNO010000009.1 GCA_947462065.1 Burkholderiales bacterium
ACCGGTTCGGGCAAGTCGGTGGGCATCAACGCGATGATCCTGAGTCTGCTCTACAAGGCCGAGGCGCGCGACGTGCGCCTGATCCTGATCGATCCGAAGATGCTCGAGATGAGTGTCTACGAAGGCATTCCGCACCTGCTGTGCCCGGTCGTCATCGACATGAAGCAGGCCGCCAACGCGTTGAACTGGGCTGTGGGCGAGATGGAGCGGCGCTACAAGCTGATGAGCAAGCTGGGCGTGCGCAACCTGGCGGGCTACAACAAGAAGATCGACGAGGCGGTGGAGCGCGGCGACACGCTGCCCAACCCCTTCAGCCTGACGCCCGAGGCGCCGGAGCCGCTGCAGCGCCTGCCACATGTGGTGATCGTGATCGACGAGCTGGCCGACCTGATGATGGTCATCGGCAAGAAGATCGAGGAACTGATCGCCCGGCTGGCGCAGAAGGCCCGCGCGGCCGGTATCCATCTGATCCTGGCCACGCAGCGCCCCAGCGTCGACGTGATCACCGGGCTGATCAAGGCCAACATCCCGACGCGGCTGAGCTTCCAGGTCAGCAGCAAGATCGACAGCCGCACCATCCTCGACCAGATGGGTGCCGAGGCGCTGCTTGGCATGGGCGACATGCTCTACATGCCGTCGGGCACAGGATTGCCGATCCGTGTACACGGCGCCTTCGTCAGTGATGATGAAGTTCACCGCGTCGTCGCCTACCTGAAAAGTCAGGGTGAGCCGAATTACATCGAAGGCATCCTCGAAGGTGGCACGCTCGACGGCGATTCGGGAGAGATTGCCGTCAATGACGGCGGTGGGCCCGGCAACGAAAGCGATGCGATGTACGACTCGGCCGTGGCCATCGTGCTGCAGCACAAGCGCGCCTCGATCTCGCTGGTGCAGCGCCACCTGCGCATTGGTTACAACCGCGCCGCGCGGCTGCTGGAACAAATGGAGAAATCGGGGCTCGTATCCGCCATGGGCACCAACGGCAACCGCGACATCATTGTCCCGGCGCGCAACGAATGAGGCGTGCCTTCGCGTGTCTGCTGGCGTGGGTCGGGCTGACGCTCGTGCCGATGGCAGCGCATGCTGACGCCGTCGATGCACTGAAGGCCTTCGTGCAGCAGGTGAAGACCGGTCGCGCCGCTTTCACCCAGACTGTCACCTCGCCCGACGGGGGCAAGACCAAGACGTCGAGTGGCAGCTTCGAATTCGCTCGCCCTGATCGCTTCCGCTTCGCCTACACCAAGCCTTTCGAGCAGTTGATCGTTGCCGATGGGCAAAAGGTCTGGATCTACGACACCGATCTCAATCAGGTCAGCAGCCGCAAGTTCACACAGGCGCTTGGCGCCACGCCGGCCGCGCTACTGGCCGGCGGTGACCTGAGCCGCGATTTCGACGTGGTGGCCGAGCCGTCGAAAGACGGGCTCGATTGGGTCAAGGCGACGCCGAAGGCCAAGGACGGCGCATTCGAATCGATGCGCATCGGTTTTAAGGGCAAGCAACTTGCCGCTGTCGAGATCGTCGACAACTTCTCCCAGCGCTCGCGGCTGACGTTCACGCAGTTCAACGCCAACCTCGAGTTGCCGGCGGAGAACTTCAAGTTCGTCATTCCGAAGGGCGTCGATGTCCTTGAGCAGTGAGGCTGCCGTGAGGATGTTCGGCGGAGGGCGCTGGCGTGGCTGACCTCTTCACGATGGCGCCTACAGCGCCTTGGGCCGAGGCTTTGCGACCGACCACGCTGGACGATGTCATCGGCCAATCGCACCTGATCGGCCCGGGCAAGCCGCTGCGGCTGGCCTTTGAATCCGGTAAGCCGCACTCCATGATCCTGTGGGGGCCGCCGGGTGTGGGCAAGACGACGCTGGCTCGCTTGACGGCCTCGGCTTTTCAGTACGAATTCATCGCGCTCTCTGCCGTGTTCTCGGGCGTGAAAGACATTCGTGAGGCGATGACGCAGGCTGAGCAGAACCTTGCGCAAGGCAGGAAGACGATCCTGTTTGTGGATGAAATCCACCGGTTCAACAAGAGCCAACAGGATGGGCTGTTGCCGTTCGTCGAGTCGGGGCTGGTCGTGCTGATCGGCGCAACGACGGAGAACCCGTCGTTCGAGGTGAACTCGGCGCTGTTGTCGCGTGCTCAGGTGTACGTTCTGCAAGCCCTGACGGACGATGAACTGCGGCAATTGTTCAAGCGTGCGCACGACGCCTTCATGTCCCAGCTTCAGTTTGAAGAGGCGGCGGTCGAGGTACTGGTCGGCTACGCCGACGGCGACGCCCGGCGATTCCTGAACCTGCTGGAGCAGACCGACACCGCCGCGCGTGCCGCCGCTGTGTCGTCGATCGACGCGCCTTTCGTCAAGAACGCGCTGACGGCCGGCGGCCGGCGATTCGACAAGGGCGGCGAGCACTTCTACGACCAGATCTCGGCCTTGCACAAGTCGGTGAGGGGGTCGAATCCTGACGGCGCGCTGTACTGGCTGTGCCGGATGCTCGATGGCGGCGCCGACCCGAGGTACCTGTCTCGTCGCATCGTGCGAATGGCCTGGGAAGACATCGGCCTGGCCGACCCGCGCGCGATGCAGATCGCCAACGACGCTGCGACCACCTACGAACGGTTGGGCTCGCCGGAGGGCGAGCTTGCGCTTGCGCAGGCGGTCATCTATCTCGCTGTGGCAGCCAAAAGCAATGCGGGCTACAAGGCCTACAAGCAGGCGAAAGCCTTCGTGAAGCAGGACAAGTCACGCGAGGTGCCGATTCATCTCCGCAACGCCCCGACCAAACTGATGAAGGAACTCGGCTACGGCCACGAGTACCGCTACGCCCATGACGAGCCGCAGGCCTATGCTGCGGGGGAGACCTACCTGCCTGATGACATGCAGGATCCCGCCTGGTACCAGCCAGTCGCCCGCGGGCTGGAAGTCAAGATCGCCGAGAAGTTGGCGTATCTGCGGCAGCTCGACAAGGACGCCCGAAGCACGCCACCCGCCGAGTAGTGCATCCGCTCGCGCTGCGAGCGCACCGTATCGAGACGCCGATACGGATGCACTGATTCCGCTCAGGTGGCGCTCGCCGCGGCAAGCCATGCTCGCCTGGCTCGACGAACCGGAGCCGTCTTCGGAGCGCTCCAGGTTGCGTGCGCAGGTTCAGCCTGTGCCAGCAACTGATCGCGTAGCCTCACCAGATGCTGCGGCTCGCTGAGCAGGCGCATCTGGTCGCTCACACCCAAGCTGTCGAGGTCGTGCGCAGCACGAAGGCGGCCTACCAACTGGCGGCGAGCGCGACCGCGCTCGCCCCACATCGTGTGGCGAGTGCCCATGGCCTTTTGCACCACATCGAACAGCCACGGGTTGTCGAGCGCCTCGCGCCACTGGCTGAACTGACCCTGCTGTCGTGCGTTCTGCCTGGCATACGACGCTGCTTCGCGCAGCACGGTCGGCGTGCGTGATTCTTCGGGCGTGACGAGCAAGCCGAGTTGTCGCACTCGCTCGCCCAAGCCGGCGCGGCTGGTCAGTACCGCCAGCGGAACGGCCAGCAGCAGCGGCACGCCAACCGGTGCCAGCCAGAGCAGAGTCGCCGGTTCCAGCGCCAGTGCTCCAGCGCCCAGCGCCAGCATCATCACGCCGAGCAAGGCAAAGCGGTTCGATGCATCGGCCCACCCGATGTCGTTGGCTTCGCGCGGGGGTGACTTCCAGTCCAGCTTCAGGCCGGTCAGTGCGACAACGACGAAGAGCGTGTGCGCGACCATTCGCAGGGGTGCCTGCAGCGCGGAAAGCGCTCCTTCCATCAGTGCGCCGCGCACCAATGCAGCGGTGCCGCCGTACAGCGCCTGTTCACGGCGCAGCACGATGCTGACGACGCCGAGTGCGCGTGGCATCACGAGCATGGCCAACGTGCCGATCCACAAGGCCATGATTTCCACTGGCACCACGGAGTCGGTGCTGAATGCTGGGTGGCCGCCAAACAGCCACAGGGCGACACCGAGCAGCACATAGGCCAGCCACAAGGGCGCCGACAGGTAAGCCAGTGCGCCGGTCACCAGCATCGCGCGGTGCACGCCATGTAGACCAGGCTCGGTCAGCAGCCGGGCGTTCTGCAGATTGCCCTGACACCAGCGGCGATCGCGTTGAAGCTCTTCCAGCAGGTTGGGCGGTTGCTGTTCATAGCTTCCTTCAAGGTCGTTGACCAGCCACACGTGGTAACCGGCACGGCGCATCAGCGAGGCTTCGACAAAGTCGTGCGACAGGATGTGGCCGCTCAAGCCACCGCGACCTGGCAGCGCCGCGAGGCCGCAGTGCTTCATGAAGGGCGCGATACGCAGAATCGCGTTGTGGCCCCAGTAGTGCGATTCGCCGAGCTGCCAATACTGCATACCGGCGCTGAACAGCCGGCCGGTGACGCGGCCCGCGAACTGCTGGGCGCGTGCGTGAATGGTCGACAGGCCGCTCGCCTGTGGTGCGGTCTGGATGATGCCGGCGTCCGGATGGGATTCCATCAGGCGAACCAGGCTCAGCAGACAGTCGCCAGTCATCACACTGTCGGCGTCCAGCACCACCATGTAGCGGTAGCTCTTGCCCCAGCGGCGGCAGAAGTCGGCCACATTGCCCGACTTTCGCTGCGTGCGGCGCTGGCGCCAGCGGTAGTGGATGCGGGTGCTACCGCCCATCGTGTCGCGTAACTCGGCCCACGCGGCCAACTCGGCGGTACGAATTGCCGGATCGCTGGTGTCGGACAGCAAATAGACGTCGAAGAGCCGCGCACCACCGGCAGCGATCAGCGATTCCATCGTGGAACGCAGCCCCGCAAACACGGTCGAAACCTGCTCGTTGCAGATCGGCATGACCAGCGCCGTGCGGGCGTCGGCGGAAATGGGGCGTTGAGCGACTGAACGGCTCGACAGTGCGTGTGGGTCTCCGCGCCACCGCACCCAGAAACCCATCATCGCGGTGTAGAAGCCGGCGGACACCCAGCCAAACAGGATGGAGAACAAGCCGATCTGCGCATTGCGCAGCCACTCGCTGTCGTAGCTCGGCAGCACATGGTCGAGCATGACGGTGGCTGTCACCACCGACAGCGCGATCAACGTGAGCAGGGCACGCCGTCGATTGCTTGCGGCCTGTTTCCAGGCGGCCGTGGCTGCTGTATTGGCCGGTGCCGGTGCTTCGCCGTCGAAGCTCGCGCGCTGAGGATCCTTGCTGCCCGCAAGGCGTGTCGCCAGTGCGATCCATCCATCCAGCACGCCGCCGAGAAAACCTCGCCAGGGCCGTGCGGTCATCGATCCCCGGTTCATCGGTGGCATGCTGGCGCCACGGCTCGGATTCACGACGGTTGCCGAGGCGGTCGAGCCGGTACTGGCCTCGGTCCAGGAACGATTCAGGCGGGTGACATGACGGTGGTTCATCGGGCGCTCAAAGGGACGATGAACCCCTCAGCGCAACGTGCATGCCAGCGTCTAAAGTGCCTTATGAATCAATCACTTGAGTCAACAACTCGGCTTGGTGTCGCCGAATCTCGGGTTTCCACTGCCTCGAACCCGCTTTTTTGTCCCGGATCGGCGACAAGCGACTGGGGCGGAGGTCGCAAGTCCTTGATTTACAAGAACTAAAGGTTGTCGCTACGCGGCGACAGTTGAATCGGCGGTGTCGTCTCGCCCTGTACCTCGGGACGTCCGTCGTTGCGGAACAGTCCGGGAGTCAGGCCGTGCTTCTGAAGCAGCCGGTAAAACTCTGTCCGGTTGCGATCGGCCAGGCGTGCAGCATCGGCAGCGTTGCCATCGGTCAGCTTCAGCAGCCCCACGAGGTAGTCTCGCTCGAAGCGTTCGCGTGCCTGTGCAAAGCTCAGCACCTCGACACTGGGAACACGCAAAGCGCGTTGCACCAGCGCCAGCGGCACCAGTGGAGTGGTGGTCAGCGCGCAGACCTGTTCGACCACGTTGTGCAGTTGCCGCACATTGCCGGGCCATGGCGCGGCGGTCAAGGCCTTCAAGGCCTCCGGCGCAAAGCCGTTCAGGCGCTTGCCGTACTTCTCGCTCAAGGCGGACAGGAAATGGTTTGCCAGCAGCGGAATGTCTTCACGCCGCGCGCCCAGCGCCGGCAGGGTCAGCGCGACGACATTCAGCCGGTAGTAGAGGTCTTCTCGGAACTGGCCCTGCGCCATCGCCGCGTCAAGGTCGCGGTGGGTGGCCGACAGGATGCGCACATCGATCGGTAGCGACTGGTTGGCGCCGACCGGCCGCACCGAGCGCTCCTGCAGCACGCGCAGCAGTTTCACTTGCAGGGCCGGAGGCATGTCGCCGATCTCGTCGAGGAACAGGCTGCCACCGTCGGCCGCCTGAAACAGCCCGCGGTGGTTGGCGACTGCGCCGGTGAACGAGCCCTTGACATGGCCGAAGAGCTCTGATTCGAGCAGCGCTTCGGGGATCGCGCTGCAGTTGACGGCGATGAAGGGCTGCGCAGCGCGCGGACTGGCACGGTGGATGGCCTGCGCCAGCAGTTCCTTGCCGCTGCCACTTTCACCGCAAATCAGCACACTGGCATCCGAGGCCGCCACCATCTTGGACTCTGCCAGCAACTCGGCCATCACCGCTGATCTGCTGACGATCGGCGCGCGCCAGGCCTCGTCGGCACCGATGGGGTGGGTGGCCGGTGCACCAAGCGCCAGCGCCTGGCCGATCTTGTCGAGCAAGGCCTTGCCGTCGAACGGCTTGGTCAGGTATGTGAAGACACCGCGGGCGGTGGCTTCGACCGCGTCGGGTATGGTGCCGTGGGCGGTCAGCAGGATCACCGGAAGTGCGGGGTGGCGCGCGCGGATCGCATCGAACAGCGCCAGCCCGTCACGCCCTGGCAGCTGCACGTCGCTGACCACCAATTGCGGCCGCGAGGCCTCCAGATGCGCCAGTGCCTCCTCGGCCGAGCCGACGCCGGTCACGTGGTAACCGGCTGCCGTCAAGCGCATCGACAGCAGTTGCAGCAGGTCGGCATCGTCGTCGACGACCAGCAGCTTGGCGGTCATGAGGGCGCCTTGCGTGGCGTTGCCTTGGCTCGTGGCGAAGGGGCGGGCGACCCGTTCATATCGGGCGACGTGGTCGTGACGCCATTGGCAGACGTTCCCGGCGAGACCGACGAGATAGGTCGCGGTGCCAGGCTGCGCTCGATGGCCTTCAGAGCCTCCAGCTTTTCGTTGACTTGCTTCACCTCGCGCTGACTGTCGCGCAGCTCTTGATTGCGTCGGTCGAGCAGGTCTTCGAGGCGGCGCAGCTCCTGCAAGCGCGCCAGTAGGAGTCGGGCGATTGGTTGCCAGGCTTCTGCTTCCGGTGCGACGCCTCTGGCCAGTGGTTCAACCAAGCCAATGGCGCGGTTCTGCTCACCACCATTTCGGGTCAGCAGCAGCGCCATGGCCAGATCGATCGAGGTGTCTGGCGCCGGGGGCAATGCGCTCAGGCGAGCGATTTCCTGCGCCAATTCGTTGAGTGGCAGGCTGCGTAGCTGCTCGTGGTGGGCCAGTGCGCGTCGCGACGCCAGATCGCTGGGCGTGGCAGCATTGATCTGCTCATGGGCCGGGCTCGGCACCGTGGCGATCACAGGTGGCGGCGCGGCGATCACGGCGGGCGCCGGCACGGTGACCTGCACCGGCGCACGCTGCCAGATCGAGCAGCCCGACACCCCCAGGGCTGCCGTGATCCACAGAACGCGGGCCAGTGGTCGCAGCGCACTTGGCCGCAGGGCAATTTCAACGTACGGGGACATGGGGCAATTCAATTCGGAAATGGGCGCCTGGCGCTGAATTGTGGTCGGGCATCAACAGGTCGATCTGACCATCATGGGCACGCACCAGTTCCTGCACGATCGACAGGCCGATGCCGCTGCCGCGCGGCGCGTCGGGCGGCTGACGCTCGCCGCGGAAAAAGGGTTCGAACACGCGCGCACGGTCGACCGCTGCCACGCCGGGGCCTTGGTCGATGACATCGATGCGCGCCCGGCCAGGCCATTGCGACACTTCGAACACGACCCGCCCGCCCAGCGGGCTGAAGCGGATCGCGTTCGACAGCAGATTCCCCAAGGCGGTGCCCAGCTTCTCGGCATCGACTTCCACCTGAATCGGCCAGCCGGTCACGGTGACATTCAGTTTGCGCGCCTGCCATTGCAGTTTCTGCGCTTCGATCTGATCGGCGATCAGAGCCGTCAGCTCGACGGGTCGACGAACCAGCCGGCGGGCGTCGAAGGCGGCAGTGTTGAACCGCAGCAGGTCCTCTATCTGGCCCTGGAGCACTGCAGTGTTCTGTCGCAGGATGCGCGCCACCTCGCGCTGCGGCTCGTTGAGCGTTCCGGTGACGCCGTCTTCCAGCAACGCAACGCCTTCTCGCAGAGCGGCCAGCGGGGTCTTCAGCTCATGCGACACATGGCGCAGGAAGCGCGCCTTGTCGGCATCGAGCTCAGCCAGCCGAAGCCGCAGCCATTCCAGGCGACGCCCCAGCTGGCGCACGTCGGCCGGGCCGCGCATGTCGATCGCCTCGTCGAGGCGGTTCTCACCCAGCCCGACGATCGCCGCTTCCAGTCGCTTGAGCGGGCGTGCCAGCCAGATGCCGAAGGCGAGCGCGAGTCCCACCGCGACCGCAATGGCGGCCACGATCTGTCGTGTCAGCTCGGCGCGGCCTGATTCCAGTCGTTGCAGCAGTGCCGCATTGCGAGATTCGGTCGCGAGCCGAACCTGATCGGCGAGTTCGATGTTGATCTGGCCCAGGTCGCGGAAGGCTGCGGTCAGGGTCTGCTCACGGTCGCGCAGCGTCTCCGCATCACCGTTGAGCTGCTGGCGAAGTGTCTGCAAGGTTCTGTGCCACTCGACGGCGAGCGACTTTCCACCGCCAGGCATTTCGACGTCCCGGGTGCCTGCGGCCAACTGGTCCAGTGCCTCACTCGCTTCACGGCCGGCTTCGTCGAAGCGCTGGCGCAGCAAGGGGTCGTCCAGAACCAGGTACTGCCGCGCCGCGCGTTCCATCGTCACGCTGCGCTCGGCCAGACGCTGCGCTGCGGCGCTCAGCGACACCGCTTGCTGCGCGCCGTCGCTGCTCTGAGTGATCAGCGCCTCGATGGTGAACAGCCCGCGCAGCGACGCCGCAGCGAGCAGACCGGCGATCAGCAGGAATGCAACCAGCAGCAGTTGGTGAAACGAAAAGCGGTCCAGCGAGAGCATGCGGGCGATTCTGCCTGCGGGAGTCACCGGTCCGATGCGTTCGCCGCCATGCGCCCGCCCGGCCGTCGATAATCATCGGCGACTCTCAGACGTGTGGAAACCTTGGTGTCAAACCGAGGTATGTCATTCCATTGATACTCCAACGGCCGGCAGACCCCACGGGCGCCATCGCAGAATGCCGATGAATTGCAAGATTGAAAGCTGATGATGAGACGCCTGAAGTTGGGGTGGGTGGTGGGGTTGGTCGTGTTGCTGCTGGTTGCCGGCTTCGTGGCCCGTACGCTGTATGCGCGATCGCAGGCGCGTGCCGAAGCCTCCGCGCCTGCCAAGCCACCGCAGGCGATGGAGCTGAGCGCGAGCGACATCGTGGTGGCCCGCACGCAGCCTTTCAACCGAACGCTGCCGATCTCGGGCAGCCTGAAAGCGGTGGACAGCGCGGTGGTGCGAGCCAAGGTCGCTGCCGAACTGAAGATGCTGTCGGTACGAGAAGGAGACACCGTCACCGCAGGGCAAACGATCGGTCAGCTCGACACGCTGGAAGTCGATTTGCGTGTGCAGCAGGCAGACCAGAACGCAGCATCGGCGCGTGCGCAGTGGGACATCGCGCAGCGCGCACTGAACAACAACCGCGCATTGGTCGCGCAAGGCTTCATCTCGGCTACCGGGCTTGAAACCTCGATTTCGAACGAGGCAGCGGCACGCGCCACATACGAAGCGGCGGTGGCCGCCGTCAATTTGGCGCGCAAGGCCCGTACCGACACGCGGCTGGTCAGCCCGATCTCGGGCCTGGTGTCGCAGCGACTGGTGCAGCCCGGTGAGCGGGTCGCGGTCGATGCCAGGCTGGTCGAGATCGTCGATCTGTCGCGCATCGAACTTGAGTCGGCGATCGCGCCCGAAGAGATCGGCGGCGTCGCCATCGGCCAGACGGCGCGCCTGGCCGCCGAAGGCCTGGATGGTCCAGTCACTGCGCGCGTGGTGCGCATCAACCCAAGCACACAGGCCGGCACGCGGGCAGTGCTGGCGTACTTGCGTCTCGATCCGCGCCCCAATCTGCGTCAGGGGCTGTTCATGACGGGATCGATTGACCTGAGCACGGGCAGCGCGCTGACCGTACCGGTGTCAGCGGTGCGCGTCGACCAGGCGCAGCCGTATGTCCTCGCAGTCGTTGGTGACCGTGTCGAGCTGCGCAAGGTGACGCTCGGTCAGCGAGGCGAGTTGCCCATCGATGGCCGGATCGAGTCGGTGGTCGAACTGACCGGCGGCGTCTCCGATGGCATGGTATTGCTGCGCGGTTCGGCCGGCGCGCTGCGCGATGGCACGCAGGTGCGCGTGTTGGCGGCCACGGCATCGACGGCGTCTGCTTCGAACGTCAAGCCCTGACCATGTGGTTCACCCGCGTCTCGATCGGCAATCCGGTGATGGCCACGATGGTCATGCTGGCCTTCGTCGTCCTGGGACTCTTCAGTTATCAGCGTCTGTCGGTCGATCAGTTCCCGAACATCGATTTCCCAACGGTTGTCGTGCAGTTCGATTACCCGGGCGCCTCTCCCGAAATCGTCGAGACCGAGGTCACGAAGAAGGTCGAGGAAGCGGTCAACACGGTGGCCGGCATCAGTTCGCTTTATTCGCGCTCCTACGAAGGCAACTCGATCGTCATCATCGAGTTCAACCTGAACGTCGATGGACGCAAGGCAGCCGAGGATGTGCGCGAGAAGGTCGCGCTGGTGCGGCCCAATCTGCGCGACGAGGTCAAGGAGCCGCGCGTCTCGCGCTTTGACCCCGCCAGCACCCCGATCTTCAACCTCGCAGTCCTGTCGCCGACCGGCAAGCAGACACCTCAGGAACTGACCACCTGGGCCACGCAGGTGCTGCAGAAGCGTCTGGAAAACGTGCGGGGTGTTGGGTCAGTCAGCGTGGTGGGTGGGGTGTCGCGGCAGATCAATCTCTATCTGAAGCCAGCCGCCATGGAGGCGATGGGCGTCAGCGTGGACAACGTCATCAACGCGGTGCGCAGTGAGAACCAGGAACTGCCGATGGGCGCGATCCACTCCTTGGAGCAGGAGCGCGTGGTGCAGATCAATGCCCGGCTGAAACGGCCGGAAGAGTTTCGCGACATCGTCGTCGCTCGCCGCGGTGCTGCCACGCCGGGCACCGGTAACGCGACCGTCAGTGGCGGCTCTCCGGTCAAGCTGTGGCAGGTGGCCGATGTGGTCGACGGTCCGCAGGAAGTGGAAAGCCTGGCGCTGTACAACGGCCAGCGCACCGTGCTGCTGTCGGTTCAGAAGTCACAGGGCGAGAACACCATCGAGGTGGTCGATGGGTTGCGCAAGGCGCTGGCCGCTGCCGAGGCGGTGACGCCGCCGGGCATCGTCGTCGAAGTGAACCGCGACAACTCGAGGTCGATCCGCGTGGCCGTTGCGAACGTCAAGGAGACCTTGATCGAAGGCGCAGCTCTCACCGTGCTGATCGTCTTCCTGTTCCTCAACTCCTGGCGCAGCACCGTCATCACCGGCCTCACGCTGCCGATCGCGCTGATCGGCACCTTCGGCTTCATGTACGTCTTCGGCTTCACCATCAACAGCATCACGATGATGGCGTTGAGCTTGTGCGTGGGACTGCTGATCGACGACGCGATCGTCGTGCGCGAGAACATCGTGCGCCATGTGCAGATGGGCAAGAGCGCGCACCAGGCGGCGCTCGAGGGCACCCAGGAGATCGGCCTCGCGGTGATGGCCACCACGATGTCCATCGTCGCGGTTTTCCTGCCGATCGGTTTCATGGGCGGCATCGTCGGCAAGTTCTTCCATGAATTCGGCCTGACCATCGTGGCCGCGGTGCTGATCTCGATGTTCGTCAGCTTCACGCTCGACCCGATGCTCTCCAGCATCTGGCACGACCCGCAGGCTACGCACCGGAGCGGGACACCACGCGAGGCGACCAGCCTCTACGACCGCACGCTGGGGCGTGTCACAGCCGTGTTCGAGCGATTCACCGTGTGGCTGGGGCATGGCTACCAGACCATCCTGGGTTGGTCTCTGCGCCACCGGCTGTCGACGTTGGCGATTGCGGTGGCCACCTTCGGCGGCAGTTTCCTGCTGATTCCGGTGTTGGGTGCCGAGTTCGTTCCGAAGGCCGACTTTTCGGAGACGACGGTGAATTTCTATACCCCGGTCGGCTCGTCGATCGAGGTGACCGAGGCCCGCGCCAAGCAGGTCGATCTGGCACTGCGCGAGTTGCCCGAGGTCAAGTACACCGTCACCACGATCAACAGCGGCGCTGCTGCCGGCAAGATCTTCGGCTCGACCTATGTTCGACTGGTCGATCGTGATCTGCGGCAGCGTGGGCTGGAACAGATGACGGTGCCGATGCGCGAACGCCTAGAACGCATCCCGGGCATCACCGTCACCAACATGGGCTCGCCCGATCTGGGCGGCGGCAAGAGCCTTCAGTTCTCGATCCAGGGCAGCGACCTGGGAGAACTCGAGCGTTTGTCCAAGACCATCACCACCCAACTGGAGCAGGTACCGGGGCTGGTCGATCTGGACACCACCTTGAAGCCCGACAAGCCCACCGTTGCGATCGAGGTGAAGCGCGAAGCGGCGTCTGATCTGGGACTCAACGTCAATGCCCTGGCGACCACGCTCCGCGCCCTTGTCGCTGGTACCACGGTGGGCAACTGGCGTGCGCCCGACGGCGAGAACTACGACGTGATCGTGCGCCTGACGCCCGACAGCCGCACGTCTTTGGCCGACCTGCAACGGCTGCCTGTGCCGGTGGTTGCTGGTGCCGATGGGTTGCCGCGCATCGTGCGGCTGTCCCAGGTGGCCGACGTCACGGAATCGGCCGGTCCGAACCAGATCAACCGGCGCGACCTGAACCGCGAGATCACCATGGACGCGAACGCCTATGGCCGCAGCGCGGGCGATATCTCGGCCGACATCCGCCGCATTCTGGACAGCGTGGCCTGGCCTCCCGGCTACCGCTACAGCTTTGGCGGTAGCACGAAGAACATGGCCGAATCGTTCAGCTATGCGATCGGCGCACTGGGGCTGGCGGTGGTGTTCATCTACATGATCCTTGCCAGCCAGTTCCGCAGCTTCCTGCAGCCGATGGCGTTGATGACATCCTTGCCGCTGACGCTGATCGGGGTCGTGCTGACGCTGCTGATGTTCGGCTCCACCTTGAACATGTTCAGCATCATTGGCATCGTGATGCTGATGGGGCTGGTCACGAAGAATGCGATTCTCCTCATCGACTTCGCCATTCGCGCGCGAGAGGGCACCGTGCCTGGCGAGGTGGCTACCGACCGCGAAAGCGCGCTGCTGCTGGCTGCCCGCGTTCGTCTTCGCCCGATTCTGATGACCACGCTGGCGATGATCTTCGGCATGGTGCCGCTGGCCTTCGCGTTGTCCGAGGGATCGGAGCAGCGCGCGCCGATGGGCCAGGCCGTGATCGGTGGCGTCATTGCCTCGTCACTGCTGACTTTGGTCGTGGTGCCGGTGGTCTATTGCTACCTTGACGACTTGGCGACCTGGTTCAAGCGACGCTGGGCCCGTCGGTCCCACAGCACTGCCACGCCACCGCTGATCATGGGCAAATAAAATGGGGTCTTGCCTTCAGGTGCTGCCCGTTTTGACCTGCTCGCATCGCATGACACCTCACTGCCACCCAGCCCAGGATCGCTATGGACATTGAACACGCCCGCTTCAACATGATCGAGCAGCAGATCCGGCCCTGGGAGGTGCTCGATGCCGAGGTGCTGTCCCTTCTTGCAGCCATCCGGCGCGAGGATTTCCTCCCGCCGAAAGCTCGCTCGATGGCCTTTGTCGACACAGAAGTCATGCTGCCCACGTCCACCGGCACGCCGCAGTCCATGTTGTCGCCGAAGGTCGAGGCCAGGCTGCTGCAGGAGCTTGACGTCGGCAAGCACGAGCGGGTGCTCGAGGTCGGTGCCGGCTCGGGATTCATGGCGGCTTTGCTTGGCCACCGAGCACAACAGGTACTGAGCCTGGAGATCGATGCCGACCTGTCTGCCTTTGCCAGCGCCAACCTTCGCCGCGCCGGGGCGTCCAACGTCACCGTGCGTCTGGCCGATGGATCGAAGGGCAGCGCAACCGATGGTCCTTTCGACGTGATCGTGTTGTCCGGATCGGTGCCGCAGGTGCCGCAGGCACTGTTTGATCAACTCAAGCCCGGCGGCCGGCTGGTGGCCATCGTCGGCCAGCTGCCGATCATGCAGGCGGTGCTCTACACCCGCGGCGTGGTCGGCGGTACTGCTGATCGAAGCACGATCAGCAGCGTCGAGTTGTTCGACACCGTGGCACCGAGGCTGGTCGGCTTCGACGAGCCCAGCCGGTTTCACTTCTGATGCAGCACATCGGCGCGCGCGAGTTTGCAGCGCTGCTTGCCAGCGCAGAAGCGTCCAGGCAGACAGCCGAATTGCCCTTGCTTCTGGATGTGCGCGAGCCCTGGGAGTTCGAGCTGGCTTCGCTGCGTGCTGATGGACTCGTCACCGTCAACCTGCCGATGAGCGAGATCGTGCAGCGCATCGGTGAACTCGACCCGGCGCAACCCACCGTCTGCTTGTGCCACCACGGTGTGCGCAGCGCGCAAGTGGCGGCGTTCCTTGAGCAGCGCCAAGGATTCACCTCGGTCACCAACTTCACCGGCGGCATCGATGCGTGGTCTGTCGAGGTCGATCCGGGTGTTCCGCGTTATTGAAGCTCGCAGTTGATCGCCCCCGTTCATCGTTCCCACTGAGCTGTACCCATGCCGACCCCGCCGATTCACCTTCGATGCGCCTTGCTGGCACCGAGGCCGCAGCCCTGGGTTCGCTTGGCGGCGGTCACCGTGCTGAATCTGGCCGCGCTGTGCATGGGCGTCGCGCAGGCGCAGAGCCTCGACGAGCTCTACACCGCCGCGCGTGGCTACGACGCCACCTACCTCTCGGCTCGCTCGCTGGCAGACTCGGCCCAGTACCGTGCTGCGCAGGCTGACGCACTTTTGCGACCGAGCGTGAGCCTGGACGCCAGCGCCAACACCGGGCGCGTCGAAACCGCTTTTGGCAATGGTTCGTTCAACACCCGGTCGGGGCAGTTGTCCGCACGTCAGCCGCTGTTCAACTTCAACAGCAGCGTCACCATCGACCAGGCACAACGTGAGCTGCAGGCCTCCGCTCTGCGGCTGGAGGTGGCCGAGCAGGACCTGATCGTGCGGCTGGCTCAGGCTTACTTCGATGTGCTGGCCGCGCAGGATGCGCTGGCCACCAACCGTACCAGCAAGGTCGCGATCAGCGAGCAACTGGCGTCGGCGAAGCGAAGTTTCGAGGTGGGGACGGCGACCATCACTGATACGCGCGAGGCACAGGCCCGCTTCGATCTGGCCACCGCGCAGGAACTCGCTGCCGACAACGATCTGCGCAACAAGCGCATTGCACTCGACCTCTTGGTCGGCCGCAGCAACGTCGAGCCCAAGGGCCTGACGCCACCGGTCAGCCTGCCGTCGATCACTCCCGCCGACGCAGAAGTCTGGGCGCGCAACGCCGATGCTCAACATCCTTCGGTGCGGCTGGCGCTGTTGACTCTGGACGTGGCGCGGCTCGAAACCAGCAAGGCACGCTCGGGCCACTTTCCGACACTCGACGCGGTGGCCAGCGTCAGCAGCCAGTACAACTCGACCGGCAGGAGCGGCAGCCAGCTGTCCAGCGCCGGCACCACCAATACCGGCAGCATCGGTGTGCAGTTCAACCTGCCGCTGTTCACGGGGCTCTCGGTGCAGAACCGAATCAAGGAAACGTTGGCGCTCGAAGACAAGTCGCAGAACGATCTGGAGGCTGCGCGCAGAGCGGTGTCGCTGAGCACCCGGCAGGCCTACTTCGGCGTGCAGTCCTTGCAGGCGCAGGTGCTCGCATTGGAGGCGGCTGAATCATCCAGCGCGCTGGCCCTGGAGGCGACACAGGTCGGCTACCGCGTCGGCGTGCGGGTCAACATCGATGTGCTGAACGCGCAGACGCAGCTCTACACCACGCGCCGCGACCTCTCGAAGGCCCGCTACGACACCTTGCTCGGCGGCCTGCGCTTGCGACAAGCCGCAGGGCAGTTGAAGCCCGAGGATGTGACCGCTGTCAGCCGACTGTTGACGCGCTGACCCGATCACCCGCGCAACGCGGGTCACTCAGCGTCGCATCAAGGTGCTCTTGCCAAACAGGCTCTCGATGAGATCCACCGCCACCTCGGCGGTCTGGTTGCGCACATCGAGCGCTGGGTTCAGCTCCATCACGTCGAGGCTGGCTAGGCGTCCGGTGTCGGCGATCATCTCCATGCACAGCTGCGCTTCGCGGTAGGTCGGCCCGCCGGGGACGGTAGTTCCAACGCCGGGAGCGATCTGAGGGTCGAGGAAGTCGACATCGAAGCTGACGTGCAGATGGGTGTTGACGTCGAGCGTGGCCAGTGCGAGTTCCATCGCGTGGCGCATGCCCATCTCGTCGATGAAGCGCATATCGAAGACATCGAGTTCCTGTTCGTGCACGAAGCGCTTCTCGCCGGCATCCACACTGCGGATGCCGATCTGCCGCACCCACTTCGGGTTGATCGCAGGCACCTGGCCTCCGATCTCGATCAGTTCCTGGGGACCATGGCCACACAGGCAGGCGACCGGCATGCCGTGGAGGTTGCCGCTGGGCGTCAGCATCTGGGTATTGAAGTCGGCGTGCGCATCCAGCCACAGCACGCGAAGCCGCTTGCCCGCATCACGGCAGTAGCGCGCCACGGCGCTGATCGATCCGATGCCGAGACAGTGGTCACCACCCAGCAGCACCGGCATGCGGTTCAGTTTGAGCTCGGCATAGACCGCGTCGTGCACCAGGCGGTTCCAGGCGATCACCTCCTGCAGGTGGCGATAGCCGGCTGCCGCTGGCAACCAGGGGTTGGTCGGGCCGCTGAGGTTGCCTCGGTCCAGGACCTCGAGCCCGTGGCCCTGCAGTGCCGGCACGATGTTCGCTACCCGCAGTGCTTCCGGCCCCATGCTGGCGCCGCGCTTGCCGGCACCGATGTCGGTGGGTGCGCCGATCAGGCTCAGGTGCTGGTTCATGCGCGATCGGTCGATGGCCTCAGATGTCGACCGCGAATTCGCCGGTCTCGGTTGGCGGTGCGTCGAAGCCGTATTCCGCTTCGAGCACAGCCCAGGCTTCCTCGGCGGTCTCGACGTAGCGGAACAGGTGCACGTCACCGGGCGAGATCATGCCGGTCTCGATCAATACATCGAAGTTGATCAGCCGCGACCAGAACTCGCGCCCGAACAGCAGGATCGGCCGCTTGCGGCATTTGCCGGTCTGCACCAGCGTCATCGTCTCGAACAGTTCATCGAGGGTGCCGAACCCACCTGGAAAGCACACCAGCGCGATGCTGCGCATCAGGAAGTGCATCTTGCGCAGGGCGAAGTAGTGGAACTGGAAGCACAGCTCCGGCGTGATGTACGGGTTGGGCTCCTGCTCGTGCGGCAGCACGATGTTCAGCCCGATGCTCTTGCCCCCGACCTCGAACGCGCCGCGGTTTCCCGCTTCCATGATGCCCGGGCCGCCGCCGGTGACCACATAGACCGGCGTGTCCATGTCGGCAGTTCGACGCGTGACGAGGGCGGCGAAGCGCCGCGCTTCGTCGTAGTAGCGCGACATCAGCACGCGGCTTTCGGCGGTGCGTATGGCCGAGGCGTCGTCCCGGGCCTGGGCTTCCGCCAGACCGGCGGCGGCAGCTTCGGGCGACAGGATGCGCGCGCTGCCGAAGATCACGATCGTCGATTCGACGCCCGCTTCCTTCTGCACCATCTCGGGTTTCAGCAGTTCGAGCTGCATGCGCACCGGTCGAAGTTCTTCGCGCAGCAGGAAATCGTTGTCGGTGAAGGCGAGGCGGTAGGCGCTTTCCGGGCCGCCGTAGCGCGAGGGCGGCGTAGCGGTGCTGGCGTCTTCCTGAGCCGTCGGGAAATTGCGCGCGGTGAGTTCGGTGCGTTTGTCCATGCGGTGCAGCTTAGCGTGTTGCCAGGCGCTGGGGTGTCAACGGCGAGGTGCCGCGCACACCGGGCAATCGGGATTGCGTGCCAGTCGGATTTCAGTCCATTCCATCCGACGGGCATCGAGCATCTGCAGCCGGCCACCCAGCGAGTCGCCGACACCGGCCAGCAGCTTCAGCGCCTCGGCCGCCTGAACGCTGCCGATGATGCCAACCAACGGAGCGAACACGCCCATCGTCGCGCAGCGCGCTTCCTCGAAAGTGGCATCGGGCGGGAAGATGCATGCATAGCAGGGGTGATCGGCCTGGCGGTCGCCGCGCAGGTTTGTGACGTACACGGACACCTGCCCGTCGAAGCCAATCGCCGCCCCCGACACCAGCGGCCTGGCATGCCGAACACAGGCCGCATTCACCGCCTGCCGCGTCGCGAAGCTGTCGCAGCAATCGATGACCAGATCTGCTGCGGCGACCAGCTCATTCAGCCGCACGACATCGGCGCGCTCGCGAAGGGCGATCACCTGCACTTCGGGATTGATCGCATGCACCGTGGCCGCTGCGGAATCGACCTTGGCCCGCCCGAGGCTCGCCATCGAGTGGGCGATCTGCCGCTGCAGGTTCGTCAACTCCACCTTGTCGTCGTCGACGATCGTCAATGTGCCAACGCCGGCGGTGCCGAGGTACATCGCCACCGGGGAGCCCAGGCCACCAGCACCGATCACCAGCACATGCGCTGCAAGCAGTCGCTGCTGGCCATCGATACCTATCTCGTCGAGCAGGATGTGGCGCGAGTAGCGCAGCAGTTGGTTGTCGTTCATCGGATCGAAGACACGAAAAAACGCCCGCATGCAGCGGGCGTTGGAGATCGTGGAGTGCGGCTGGCCTTCACCATCGGGCCGCGTGCTGCCCCGATCGGCTGCGACGCGTCAGTTCGAATCGGGATCAACCTTGCGCTCGGTCATCGATTTGCTGACCAGTACTGGCTTGCCCTTCAGGCGGTTGATCGCCTGAGCCAACTGGAAGTCGTCTTCGCTGCCGAACTCGGCCGGCGGCTTGATCGGCGAGGCAGAGTTCTTGGCGCTTTCTTCCTCCAGCTTCTTGCGGGCGATCTCGCGAGCCTTCTCGCGGGCTTCGTCTTTCATCTCAGCGCCCTGACCGCTTTGCAGGTGCTTTTCCAGGTCGGCTTCACGCGGGCGCAAGGCCGAGAACAGGTTGCCCTCGGCGGTTTCGTCGATCAACACATCGGGCAAGATGCCCTTGGCCTGGATCGACTTGCCGCTCGGCGTGTAGTAGCGGGCGGTGGTGATCTTCAGCGCAGTGTCAGGCGAAAGCTGCCGCACGGTCTGCACCGAACCCTTGCCGAAGGTCTGCGCGCCCATCACCGTGGCACGCTTGTTGTCCTGCAGGGCGCCGGCGACGATTTCACTGGCCGAAGCCGAGCCCTCGTTGACCAGCACCACCAGCGGGACCGACTTCAGCGCCTCAGGCAGACGCCGCAGTGGATCGGCGCCACCGCGCCGCAGGTAATACTCGGGCGCCGCCTTGAAGATCGACTTCGACTCGGGGATCTGGCCGTTGGTCGTGACCACCGTGGCGTCTGCCGGCAGGAAGGCTGACGAAATCGCTATCGATGCTTCGAGCAGACCGCCCGGATCGTTGCGCAGATCCAGCACGATGCCCTTGACGTTGGGGTCTTGCTTGTAGATCTCTTCGATCTTGCGGGCGAAGTCCTCGACCGTGCGGTCCTGGAACTGGCTCACGCGCAGCCACGCGTAGCCCGGCTCAACCATCTTCGCGCGCACACTGATCGTGCGGATCTCTTCGCGCACGATGGTCACGGGGAAGATACGGTCCTCGGACTTGCGGAACAAGGTCAGCACGACTTTCGTGCCCGGCTCGCCACGCATGCGCTTGACCGCTTGCTCCAGCGTCAGGCCCTTGACCGCTGTGTCATCGATCTTGGTGATCAGGTCGCCGCTTTTCAGTCCACCGCGGTAGGCCGGCGAGCCTTCGATCGGGGTGACGACCTTGACCAAGCCTTCTTCCATGCCGATTTCGATGCCGACACCGACGAAACGACCGGTCGTTCCCTCGCGGAATTCCTTCCACGATTTCTTGTCGAAATACTGTGAGTGGGGGTCGAGCCCCGCCACCATGCCGCCGATGGCATCGGTGATCAGCTTCTTTTCATCGACGGGTTCAACGTAGTCGCTCTTGACCATGCCGAACACTGCCGCGAGTTGCTGAAGTTCGTCGAGCGGAAGCGAGCTGACCGAATTGCGCGCGGTGGCCTGCAACTGCATCGTGACCAATGCCCCTGCCACCGCACCCAGCGCGATCCAACCTGAAATCTTGAACTTCGTACCCATGTCAGATCCTCTAACTGGCTTGTACATCCGATCCTCGTCTCAGTATAGAACCCAGGAATGGATTGAGGCTGCGCGGGCTGGCTTAGTTTCAGATGATGAAGTCGCGCGGCAAAAGAAATGCCGGATGTGTCAAGTCTGAGGCAACGGGCCGACCCAAGCATTCAAGTTCGGCCCCGTGGCGCCGATAGCGAGCTGAGGTCCATGCATTCGTGGCGATGGCACGCTGCCACGGCCGAGCATGGGCATCGACCCATGACAAGGCCGCGCGATGTTCCGATTATTCAGAGTGCCCGAATCTGGCCCGGTGACAACGCTGACCTTGATGGACAGCGGGCTTGCGGCGCCCGGTCAAAACCCACCGACCCAGAGCGCCCAGCGGTGGCGTGCACTTCCGGGCGAGCAGGACCACAAACTGACAACGCAGGCGCGGCAGTGGCTGCGCAGCCTCGCGGCGCGGGATCGGCCATTGGCGTTGTGCTCGATGTATCCACGGCTTGCCAACCGCATAGCCACTGCCTGGGAAGACCCTGTGCAGACCGAAGCGATCTTCGATGAATTGATGATCGACCACCGCGGTGGTCGGCTTGGCTTTGCGCCACTGGTGGCCAGCGAGCTGATGCGATTGCACCGGCTACATGAGAAGCGCTTCGACTCAAACGGCAACAGTTGATGCCCGACCTGCCGCTGGACGATCAACTGGTCTTGCCTTGATCAGCCTCGGGCTGGCAAAGAGTCGCCATCGAGTTCCTGAAGCCTGCAAAGGCCAGCCAGGCCCACGGCAGACCGCTCGCTCTGACCTAGACGGCGCCCAGATGCTCCGCCAGGATGGCGACACCGATGCCGGTGAGCAGGACGCCGCCGCAAATCTCGGCCCACCTTCCGGCAACCGCGCCAAGCGCGCGCCCCACCATCACGCCCGCCGTTACGGCGACAAAGGTGGTGAAGCCAATCGCGGCGGCCACGGGAAGTATGTCGACCTTGAGAAACGCCAGCCCGACGCCAACCGCCATCGCATCGACGCTGGTGGCAAATCCCGTCAGAACCAGCAGCCAGAAAGGGTGCCGGCTCAGTCTTTCCCTCTCTTGCACACTGGACGCCTTCAGGCCGCTGTACACCATCCGCAGTCCCAGACCACTGAGGAGGACGAATGCAATCCAGTGGTCCCACGCCTTGATGTAACTCGCGAGTGTCAGGCCGAGTGCCCAGCCAATGACCGGCGTGACGGCTTCGATGACGCCAAATATGCCGCCCATTCGCAACGCCTCGCTCCAACGTGGTTGCTGGAGCGCAGTGCCTTTGCCCACGGCCGCGGCGAATGCGTCGGTGGACATCGCCAACGACAGTAAAGCGATCGAGATGAGACTCATTGGGGGTGCTGTTCCGGCCGGCCGAGAGCTACGGCGCATCAACACAGTCCGGCTTACGTCGTGTTGACGCGCCGATGGTCTCGCCAACCAGAATGGTTACCTGCACCACGGGCTGCGAGGCAGCCCGAGTATGTTGACGCAGGCGCTTTCAGGTGAAAGCCGGCTACTCCCCAAAGGATGAGGCCAGTATAGAAGGTGCAGGACTGACACCTTGGGCGACCTCCAGCGTTCTGTGTGGTCGCGGGAACGCAGGTCTTGTCTGCTCAGCGACTCGCAAGTCGAAGTGCCTTTCGGTTTCCTCTCTGGTCGACGACAACTTGGATCCGGCTCGGCCGTGAACTGTGCCAATCCAGGCGTGCCGGGCCAGTCCCAGTGGCGGGTTTTCACGTCACGGCAATCAGCGCTTCATAGGCACCAGCCGTGACATTGCAGTCAACTTGGCACGGCATGTTTCGCCGAAAAGATGATGGTCTTCAGGCGATGCCAAGCGCAAATCCATCGATGAGGTCGCTGATCCAGTCTTCGAGTTCGACGCTGCTCAGGTTCAGCAGGCCGGCGGCCTCTTCGCCACCCTTGTTCCACTCCATGCTTGCGTTGAGCCGGGCGAAGCGCTGGATAGCCAGTTCTGCGACCAGCCCCATGGCTATCAGGCGCGCGAGTTGAGGCTCCGCTGCGAGGTCGCGGAAAATGCTGTAGTCGTGATGCTGCCGAATCGCATCACACACCAGCTTGGACAAGCCCCAGGAACGAGCCATCAGCGCGCCGATCATCGCGTGGTCGGCATGGTGGGCGTCCTGCTCGACCGCAGTGAAGGTGCGCACCGGTTCTTGGTTGGCCGCCTTCAGCGTCACCGGGTAGTCAACAAAGCGCTGCAGCAGAAGCGGGATCCCGACGTCGCAAAACAGGCCGAAGGACTGTGCGGCGTCGACATCGACACCGCGAAGTCTGCGAGCCAGCGCCTGCATTGCGTACGACCGCTTGGTCGAGACGTCCCAGAAGCGCGTCAGGCCGGCCGGCTCGCCCTTGACCGTTTGGCGCAGCGCGAAGCCGGTGACCAGCGTGCCGATTTGGCGCAGGCCCAGCAACGACAGCGCCTGCTCAAGCGTGCTGGCCGGCCTACGCAACGCATAGAACGGTGAGTTCACGATGCGCAGCACGCCGGCTGTCATTGCCACATCCTTGGCGATCAAGGCCGCGATGCGCGCCGAGTCTGGGTCGGGCCTCGCCAGTTCGGACTGCACCTGGGTCAGCAGTTCGGGCCTAGGCGGGATCGCGATGCTATTGATCAGCGTTTCGACATCAAGCCGCGGCTCGGCGCCGGCAGCCGAGTTGGAATTGGTCGTAAGTGACATGTGTGGGAATAGGGCCGCGCGTGAAGGGAAGCAAGGGGTCGCAAGCTCTGCCCGCCAGAGACTTCACGAATCTGGCAACCAAGAATGGTTTGGTGGCATTTCGGCAGCGCGCGGCGGATCTTGAGCCGAGCGAGGCCATGTTGTTCAAATACGACCTCTGGTTGAGCCGGGGCAGCAATTGGAGGCCAGGCCCATGGGTCGAGGCTCGGAGCAGAGTCCTTGTGGTTGGGGGGGCGCTCGGTGCCGGCGTCTTGGCAGGTGCCACGGGCTCGGTGCCCAAGCACTTCTCTGCCGGCTCTGCGCCGGAGGCCCGCCCGGTCTCGACCTCCTACGTCTCTAGCATGGCATTGGCCTTCAGCTCGTTGCTCACACCCGAAAGCTGGCTGATCTGCGAGTAGGGCCGTTTCCAAGGGGGCCGGCTCACGCCCCAACGCGAGTCGCTCGCCGAGTGGTTCCGCCGGCACCGCGGCAATGGCGATGTCGTGCGCTAGGTAGTTGCAGTGCGAGCACGGTACTGCGGTGAGCCTGCGCACCGTCGAGCACGCCGTTGCGCATCTGCGCCGTGAAGTGCTCGCCCAGACGGCGGCCACAGTGCACTTCAAGAAGCCGCCGGGCCATCTAGTGGGCATCGTCGGCGCACACCTGGTCGGCGTGAGCTGGCTGGCACGCTCGAATGGCGCAGCGGCGTCACCACAGGTCGCGCCGGCCGAGCTGCTTTGGCCACTTGCCGAGTATGAGACGGCCCTTGGAGGGGGGGCTGGTGATGGTAGCCTTCAAGAAGCCCCAGCGGGTCGAGTTGCTGAACGACCTCGAGTCGATGCTCACGCGACTGAAGCTCACCGCCATTCGGGAGCAGCTTGGCACGCTGCTGGATCAGGCGGGGCGGGCCGAGTTGAACCTGCGCGAGGCGTTGGCGATGCTGTGTGCAGCCGAGGTGGCGTGCAAGGACGAGCGGCTCATACAGAGGGGCATGTCGATCGCCAAGTTCCCGTGCGTACGCTGGAGAGCTTCAAGTACGACGAGCAGCCCTCGGTGGACCCCAAGCAGATCCGCGAGCTGGCGACTTCGCGCTGAGTGGCCAACGGCGACAGCGTGTTGTTGCTCGGACCACCCGGCGTGGACAAGACGCACTTGGCGGTAGCACTCGGTCGAGAGGCCATCGTGCGCGGCTACTCGACGCTGTTCGGGCCTGCGACCAGCCTGGTGACGCAACGGGCAAGAGCACATGCCGAAGGCCGTCTGGAGGAGAGGCTGATCTACTTCACCAAGCCCAAGCTGCTGGTGGTCGATGAACTGGGCTACCTGCAGTTCTAGACGAACGCAGCGCACCTGTTCTTCCAGCTCGTGAGCCGGCGATACGAATGCCGCTCGATGCTGGTGACAAGCAACCAGTTGATGGCGGAGTGGGGCGGCGTGTTCGGTGGCGCCGTCGTGGCAACGGCCATGCAGGATCGGCTGCTGCACCACAGCCACGTCATCACGATCCGCGGCGACAGCTACCGCCTGCGAACGAAGCGCGCACACCGCAACTCAAACCGAGTGACCAGCAACCGGGGGTCAACTCTCAATGTCACCCAGGGGGCAATTGCTGTCGTTGCTTGACACGCGCAGCGAGGCATATCGGTACAAAATCCCAGCCATGCAACGTAGACGACAAGCGATGGCTCGAACCTCTGAACCTCACTGATTCCCAGCCTCGATGAAAATGCGATTTGCAAGGGAGGGCACGGTGTTCTCCCAGGTTGCCATCCAAGCCTGTTGACTGGATGGAATCTTTTTCACAGAGAAATACTTATGTCCGAAATGCTGGCCCACAGAACCAAAAACAAACTTGCCAAGATCTACGCCATTGGAATCGTCGTTTTCAGCGGTGTGTTTGGCTTCCTGACGCTGTTTTCCATCTTCCTGGCGAATTTGAAATGACGCCGTAAGCCGCAACGGCCCCCGGCATCATCACTGCAAGATGAGCCAGCGGCGCACCCCGCAGATGGCTGGCTACCCTTGAACGTGCGGAATTAGTGGACCCTGAATAGTCCGGGCTCGTGGGTAAAGTGTGTCCGAGGGCTCATGCGGCCCCCGTTCGACGAGCCACAAAGCAAGTACGGGCTGGCCAACGAAGATGAAGTAAGCCACTCGCAGGCTCGCCAGAATCATCCTCAAGCTGTGCCCTTCTCCGAAGGGCTCCCCATCCATTGCGTAACCCAGGATGCCCTTCAGCCAGTTTCGGCCAAGAAGCACGCCTATCTTCATATGGCCGATCAGCGGTTCGACCGCTGTCTGCCGATCCATTAACTTCTTCAGCCTCTAGGGCAGCCGTCGCGTGTCGCTGCCCAAAGGAAGTGTGCTCGCACTGGCATGCACACGACCATGGCTGCGGTCAGCCAGCGACAGCTTGGGCTTCTTGCCCTCCGCTAGGGTTGCTCGGAAATGAGCGCATGCACACAACCCGGCCCCCCTGTACCAGGCGTCTTCACGCCGAACTTGTAGAGCCTTCCCGCCTTACCTTTGGCGAGGCACTCCACAGACAGATCATTGCAGAGCGAACAGCTTGTTCTTGGCGTCGCGACTGCGCAGCACGTGCAGGCGTTGGCCGCTCTTGACTTGACCTTCAGCGCGCAGGTGGACACGAACTCAGGGGCGCACGCGATCGAGAAGTCCTGCCAGTCGATCACCCCTGCCAGACGGAGAAGGCTCGTGGCGCTGAACGCTCAGTTTGAACAGTCCCATGTGGAACCTGGCATGGGTGTTGGACGAATTCGCAGGCTTCGGACGTAGAGAGAACCTCGACGCAGTTTGCAAAAAACTGAAATCGATTCGACCCGAATCCCGGGTGTTCAGCATCGAAATCAACCCTAATCGCTAGGATTCATACGCGGCCTTGTGTCTTGAAGGTGAACTCGATCACCACACTGGCCGGTTATTGAGTTAATGATGAATATGAGAATTGGACTTCGTAATATTATTTCAGAGAGTTATTTTTTGGAAAACATCAAGCGCGCTTCATGTATATCATTCTATCCAAAGGTTGTTGGCAAAAAAATTCTGAACTTACCTCAAGGTAAGGGGCATGACGGCATACCCAGTCCCGCGTCAGCTTCGGTGCAAGTGGGATCAATTGCGGTAAAGTAAACTTGTAAATTATCGTAATGAAGTGCTGATTAATAAGGGGCGCGAATGAGGGGCAAGTGCGACGTCGCAGCATGCATGCGGCGGGCCACTTTTACAGCGTCCATGGAATTACAAAAAAATAATAGTCGGCATGAAAAATTTTTAACAAAATATTTCATCAGGATTCGTAAATTCCTTCGGTGAGTAATGTTCATCTGGAGGCAAAAATATATTTTCGGCATGAAGGAGGGTGGTACATAAATTTTACGGAGCAGGCAGAAGGAAATAAGTAAGATGACCAACAATTTTTGGCAATGGATATGTTTTCCAATCTGCGGACAGGGAGGGTATCCTCGGCGTGTTAGATGTGCTCTGGAAAAACCAAGGCAACAAATTTACATGTGGTTGTCTGTCGAACAGAAATTCTGCCGAGTCATTGAATGATAAATTAAATGAAAAATGATATTCGAGGGGGATAAACTTAAGCCTCATCGAGGCTTCTATCTTTCATGCGGTCAAGCAAAAGTTTCGTGACTGCACCCGCCTCAAAGCAGGCCCTTACTTTTTCATAACCAGCCATACCAAGTCTACGGCACAGATCAGGGGAATCTGAAAGCAGTCTGATGGCCTGAGCAAGCGCGTTGATATCACCTTCCTGAACCAGCAATCCGTTGACCCCATGCTCCACCAGTTCCGCCAATGCGCCATTGGAATAGGCGACGACAGGCTTTCGGTAGGACCAAGCTTCGATAACTGCGCGTCCGAAAGTTTCAGGTCCGCCTGAGTGAGATACCGAAGGAACGATAACGGCTCTGCAATCTCGAAGATACAGATCCGGGGCCGGACTGTAAGAAAGCAATTGATAGCATCCGCCGATACCTAGATTTATAACAAGTTGATGCAGTTGTTTATGAAGAAGGGCATCTCCTACTATACCCAAAGAAGTCGCTTTTACTTCACGATGTTCATCCTTGAGTATTTTCAATGCCAACATCAGATCCACATGACCTTTCCAGGGATTGATGGTCGCCAAGTGGAGGAGTGGACCGTCGTAGGTCACCGGGCCCGACGGGAGTATCGCCATGTCGGGAATGACGTAGAAAGGGGCTGGGCCGGTAGGCTGAATGAAAAAAGGATTTATATAACCCAATCTTTGGGTGACTGACACTGAAGGTAAAAATACACGCAATCCGGATAGTCGAGAAAAAACATAGTCCAAGTCTTGCCACAAAAAGTCACGTATGTAGACGCAGCAACGTTTTCCAAGAGACGGAATAAACTTGGCGGACATCGCTGCTATCCGTGCGGATGTATTGGTGTTTATCAGAATTGATGCGTCTGGATGCAGGAGGCAGTCAACTACAAGACGTAGGGAGGCCTTTCTCCTGCCCCATAAACTTGAGGAGTCCTTGATTCGAATCAACTTTGCGTTTTTTGGCAAAGCATAGGGCAGTATAAGTTTCTCTAGGTGATGATTGTTTTCTGCGTATATTCGAATATTGAGATCGGGTGGGAGGTGGCGGATTATTATTTCAACGCTTCGCTCCGCGCCGCCATAGCCGGTCGCAATAGATAGAATAAAAAGTGTCTTCATGAGAGTAGGTGTTGCTGTAAGAAGTACTCTTCACCCGCTCTCGAAATGTTATCGGCTAGGGAGCAATCTTGCGTGATCAATGCGATCGATTGTGCAAATTCAAAACCAGTCTGAGCGTGCAGATAGTGGACCCCTGATTTCACATTCAGTCCCCTGACTCCCTCTCGGGAAGATATGACTGGTCGACGATGGGAAAATGCCTCGATTGTTTTTATCTTGGAGCCGCCGCCAGCCGAAAGTGGGACTATTGACAATGTGGAATTTTCATAGTGTTCTGTCAGTTTGTCCGCGTCAGGGCAAAACTCCACTCGTTCTGAAGATTCTATGAGGCTGAGTAGTTTTTTGGGAGCGCGCCGACCTACCACTCGAAATGTCCATTTCGTCAACAATAATTTCTCGAGCTCGGGCTGAATGGAATTTAATATGAAAAATACTGCTTCCTGATTTGGTGGGTAGTCGAGGCTGCCTACAAACAGAAAGCGTGCATTCACGGTGTGGTTAATGTATCGGCCAGGTACGTATGCCGGACGTTCAATCCTATTGGGTCTCGTCGCGACGTTAGATATACCTCTGCGAGTCAATGCTTGTGCATCTTCATTCGCCGTGAGCCAAATTGCGCCGTATTTTTTGACTATGAGTCGCTCAAGTAAGTAATATTGAAATGCTGCCATCAGGGAGAGTATTGATTCCTGTAGTCTGCCCATGCGGGCGAGGCATCGAGCAACGCTCATACGCGTTTTCGACTCAAGATCATCCATGTCAAGATCAACCCTGGCTTCTGTGCCTAAGCTTGAGATTGAATGCCCTAATTCATGCAGATAAAACCTGAAAACAACGACTCGTTTAATGGACTTTCCACTGAGTTTTTCGGTCAGCCCCCGAATAAATATTTTTTTTCTAGGTCGCAACCAGTCTACAACTAAGCTTCTGAATAGCAGGCAGATGGGTGGGAAAAGTATTGCGATCAGTCGAAGAAATTTATTGGTTCGAAATATCTCATTCGAGACGTTAAAAATACCTGCAGCAGGGTAGTTGGGTGGTATATCTTCAGCTTCGAATCTTTCTGTGATCACTACATATACATCATGATCGCAGCTTAATTCGGTTAGCCAGTTCCACGCACGTAAAGCGCGACCTGAGCTGTTTCTCTGGGGAATAACCGGCGTCAGCAGGATGGCGGCATCTTTGAATATAACCATGAAGGAGAATTTAGTCAGTGGCTTCGCACGAACTATCAGCTCGAAGTGAAATGACTTGATCGGCAAATCGAAGGCAGCCAGGGCGATGAGTAACGAAGATCACGCTCATGTTGGGTCTCGCGAACTTTATTTGGGACAACAGCTGTGTCTCAGTATCTTCGTCGAGGCCCGAGGTTGCCTCGTCTAGCAGTAGAAGATCTGGATATCTGTACAGCGCTCGAGCCAAAGCCAAGCGCTGTCGTTCGCCTCCTGATAACTGAATTCCATCTGCCCCAATTCGGGCGTGGTACCCATCTGGGTACGAAGATACTATGTATTTCAAGCAAGCCAAATCTAATACTTGATCAATCCTTGCAGCATCGCCGCCGTCGTACCCAAACACGATGTTGTCTGCAAAGCTACCATCGATCAAGGCGACCTGTTGGGGCAGGTAGGCGACTCTCGGTGGAGTGTCACCAGACCATCCATGAACGACTCTCCCAGATTGCGGCTTGTTGATTCCACAGAGCAGTTCCATCACCGTGCTTTTGCCAACGCCTGACGGTCCAGTGACTGCCAGCCAAGATGGATGGTTCAGCTTCAGGCTCCTGTTTTCGACAACCGGTCGCTTGTCCGAGGAATGACCGAATGTGACATTTTCCAGAGCAAAGAAAGATTGTTCCGTTCGCAATGGTTCAATGCATATCCTATTTACTTCCCCGGATGCTGCCCAATTGAACTCTTTCAAAATCAATTCGATGTTGACTATCGATCCCGACAGTACGGCTCTAGTACTCAGAATATTTATTATCGCTGGCATGAGAGCGCGAGCGACAAATGCATAAAAAACTAACTGTGGCAATAGATCAGAAACAGGCCGTTTCATGTAAAGCCAAGTCGATATGGTGGCCAGAAGAATAATGAATAAACCATATTCAAGGCCCATGCGCGGGAGAGTTGGGAGAAAATTAAGTCGACGATTGGATTGCGAGACGCTGTCAAGCGCCTGATCCAATTGATCAATAAAGAAGCGCTCCAGTCCATAAACTCGAATTTCTCGAAATGAACCAAGGCATTCAGCAAGGCCGATGTTCCAGCGCTGGGTGGCGAGCTCACGTTGGTGCGCGAAGTTATTCTGCGCACGCCCGATCAAGCGCTGACTGCAAACCGAGAGGGTGACAACACAGATTGCCAAAAAGGTAGCGACGATTGCGTCATGCCATAGCAGGAGTGTGGTCAAGAATAAAAGCATTAGCGTAGAAGAAATCAGAGTAACAGCTTGTTGGCTCACGTAGGCGGCGTCAATAGCTGTGGTAAAGCAGCGTCGAAGGTAATGGGCGCGATGCTGAGACTGATAGTTCGACCAATCAAGGTGAAGATACCCCCGTAGCAGGCGGCTTACGGTGTCTTTTTGTACCTGTTGATGAAGGCTGGCAGTGGTCCAGGTTAAAAATCCCTGCGCAATAAATTTCAAAGTTATTAATATAAATAATAGTGCACTCAAGGACAAGGTGATCGGCCAACCGCTTAAGTATGATATTAAAAAAGTAGGACAGTCGCCGGCAATGCACTGGACGTACGGAACCAACGCGATAGCGAGCAGCATTTCCACCAATGAAAGAGCCGCTGCGCATAGCGAAACCAAGTAGAGGAGGCGCTTGTGACGAGAGTCGAAAAATTGCCGCAACAATTTCGTGAGAGATCGTGCCTCCGCGAAGGAAAAACTACTTTCTGCTTCATTAATCATAATGAACGAAGCCAAGTTCGCAACCTCCTACCCGAGCGAAGAAGCGTCAAATCCAATTGCTGCGCTCGGTAAGCAAGACTGTTTCCTACGGCATCCGAGGGAAGATGCTTCCTCGCATAGTGGGCATAGGTCGTACTTGCATAACGAACGTAGTCAACGGTCAGAAGGCCTGCATGAAAACAGCTGAAATCCCTTCGATTCCTGGCGAACCAAAGATGATTCCACAAATGGACGCTATAGGATTCATCTCGCAAATCTGAGTAGCGTAAAAAAATATCATCAATCCCTTCAGGGCTGTGATCAAGCGCGTAAAAGGAAGTTTCTGGCTCAATGGCCACCAGATCAGGATTCTTGCGCGCTAACCGGCTGGGCAATAGTGTCGAGTGATTGCTCCAACTTCCATCGAAGGCCTCACGCATGCCGTCAAGCCACAGACGACAGAATTCAGATCCCTGGCTTGCTCCAATCCATGCATTGCAAAGGGACTCGGTCGCTCCTGTGGGAGGCCTTTCCTCGCCTAGGATGAATGGTCGTGAATACCAATCTTTAGGGATCGGCTTCAAGAACAGGGTGTCAATATCAGCATATATGCCGCCTGCTTCTAGCAATATCTGAAGTCGAGCAAAGTCTGCAAAGTGCGCATAGCGATAGGGATTTATTCTGGTGTCTTTGTACTCGTACTCTGCGACAAATTTATCCGGTTGTATTCGTTGAAGCTGGATCTCGGGTCGTATTCTTTCCCACCATTCACCCCAGGGCTCGTGGTGAAAGTGGAAGTGGATCGCATCGGGCTTATTTACTTCGATGCAAGACTTGATGCATAAATAATACATTAAGTGAAAGGGCTCTATTTGTTTGCGCAAGCCAAACACGAAGTGAAATATATTCGGAATCATTGGCTTCTCTCGGCACTCAGAGCCCGCAACAAGGTCGTTACAATGACTTCAGTGGAAAATATGGATTTTAGATTTTTCGCTTGTTGATTCGCGCGATCTTGGGCAGATTTTCTATTATCAAACACGTCGCGCATCTGTCGTGCAGCATGATCGATTGAAGGCTCCGCCCATAGATCTGATGCTTGGTAGTTGGCGGACCACGTTGGCTCGCTTACTGGTACCATTTCGTAGTCGATCAGATAACACAGATCCGGGTCTATATAATCGATTTGACCTCCATATCCAGTGATAATCAATGGCTTGCCACGTAGAGCGGCTTCGAATGCTCCAAGGCCCCATCCCTCTGTGCGTGTCAAGTAGATGAAGCAGTCTCCCATTTCGTGTAACGCCATGATCTCCTGATCAGAAAGCGATTCATCAGAAATGAGAACAACAGGCGCTCGATCTGAATGGCGCCTTGCCATATCATTTACAGTCTGCTGAGTGGATGGATTTCGACGACGAAATCCATTTCTCCAGCTGCGTTGAATTTTTGTGATATCGGATTGACTGGTCTTGAGTACCATAAGAGTTTTATCATTGGAATCAAAAGCTTGCCAATAGGCCTCTAGAGATAAGTATGGGGCCTTCCGGTTTGACCAGTATGATATGTTATAAAAAATAAAACGATCATCTAGGTCTGCGATTTTTCCAAGGCGTGACCGGATCGATTCTGTGTGTTTGGCGGTGTGGGGCTCAAGGTATTCGAATTGCGAGAGATGCGGGACCACGTGAATCGGAACCGTGACACCGGATCGCCTGAATACGTCTAGATTCCACTGGCAGGGAACTAACACGCCATCCAGTCGATTAAGGATTTCGGGCCAATGCTTCGGTAGCCTTTCCAGCTCCCAGACGGTGTATCCAATAACGCGTCGACCTAGCGCTTTTTCTCTATCTATCCAGTACGGATAATATTCAGGAACAGTGTGTATTAGAACTGTGTCATACTCGATATCGATGTTGCAAACCGTGGATAGGATTGGGCAGGGCCAGTCCGTTCCATCGTAGGTCTCATAGCTCCCCTTTTGGGTCAACATCGGTGTCCAAGTCAGGTTAATTCCTGCTTTTATCAGGGCTCGAAGATAAGATTTGGCAGCGATTGCATATCCAGTGGTGTCTCCCCAGGATATATATTTTAGGGAGCGCACTTCATCGCTCCTGAATCTTGAGGTGGAAGGTGAAAATGCCGGATATGAATCCCCATATTAATCCGGCCAATCGTGCGCCGAAGGCGGCGCTGCGCCATCCTCGTATTCTCAACACTTGTAGGGTGGCTGAGGCAGCACTTCGAATTCCAAAATAAATAATATTTGGCTTCATGCTTTTTGCTATCAGGGCCCCGTCTGCCTTTGCATATTCATAAAATCTCTTTGCTGCCCATTTGTTCCATGGCGGTATTTTTGTTGGGTGTTGCATTCTTATGTCGGGGCTGTAGCATGCGCGGATATTTTCTGGTCCCGAAAAAAGTCTATTCATTAATTCCATGCCTTCCGCTGCAGGGAAAAATGCGCCAGGGCCGAATGATTCGTCAAACCCCTTTATATTTAGAAACGCATCGCGTCGAATGAACAGTGTGGCCTCCGTCAGGCAGCTGAACATGTTCCAGCGGTCAAACAATATTTGTTTGGATTTCCAACGCAATAAATTCCCGGCTCCGGTCTCGTCTACGGTTTTTCCGGTGATAACTTGGAGCGAGTCGTCTCTTGCCAGGCGCGCCGCTTCTAAAAGGGTATCTGGGAAGAACAGGCAGTCATCATCTGGAAAGCCTACCCAGTCCCCTCTGGCCGCACGAGCTCCGACGTTGCGTGCCCGGCTGGCTCCAATGAAATTAACTTTGATGTGTAGAATATCTAGTTTATTTTCGTAACTTTTAATGAGTTTCGAGATTCTATTATCTTTATTTTGATCGACCACAATGATTTCAAAAATGAGGTTTCCATCTAATCCAACGGTGCTTGCAAGGAATTCGTCAAGCTCTCCGTCGTCTTGAAGTGTCGCCACTACCAGTGAGAATAGAACGTCTTTTTGTGTATTCGCGGCCATGGTTTTAAATGAATCAATTTGAAAATCGTTTATTGATCGATGGCCAAGTTTTCTTGCGTTGTGGGACAGCAGGCGGCCTCGTTGCTTGCCGTGCATGTACTGGGTAAAAGTCGTAGGGGGGCATTGCGGCGCTTGAGAACCTGGGTATGGTTCGGAACGCTGCCTATGCCGCTTTTGTGAACGGCTGGCGGACCAGCGTTGTCGTGGAGAAGTTGTCGTGCGCCATGTGCGGTCGTTCTCCTCTGCCTGCGCTCCGTGCGTCAGTTGACGGACTCGGTGCAGTACACCTTGCTGTGGCGTTCGTTCATCTGGCCGGTGATGGGCGATGCGGTTTGGGTATCTACCGCGTTCAGCAAGCACCGCGAGTGAGTGATCCGACACGACGCGGTGATCAAGTCTTCAACGAGGTGGTGGCCTTTGCAGTTCGCGTCACCGGGAGCTTGGGCGTCATCGGTGCGTTCAAAGTTCTTACTTCCGGTCCCGGCCTTGATCGGCGTCCCGTCCACGCTGCGTTGTTCGTCCGAGCGTATGTCGTGCTGTGATGAACGAGCACCGGCGGCGACTTCAAAGGTGAGCGGCGCGGTAGCGAGGCGCGTGCTTCGACGAAGGACGGCAAGCCATGGCTCTAGCGCAGTGGCAACTCCCTCAGTGATCTGCGCTAGATGGGCGTCACCAGGAGCGACAACCATCATGGTTTGATTGCCAGCGCCATGTTGGCCACCGTAGATGGCTTTGCTGAGCGCGAAGCGGCTAACTTCATGATCAGCGATGCACGGCAGGCGATGGCTGACGATGAGCGCGAAGTCACGCTGGGAGCCGACAAGGGATGCGACGCGCAAACATTTCATCGATGCGTTCGTGGTGTTGAACGTAACGACCCATGAGGTGCTGAACACCTCGGGCAGCAAGTCGGCGGTAACCGATGAGTTCTCGTAGACCGCAGGCTCTGCAATTCAGGCGCGCAAGCCCAAGCTGATTGACCAAGGCTTGGGTTGGGACAAGACTGTGATCGGCGGTTGCCAGGTTGTGTTGCGCGGGCTCAATCGCGTGGACCACATGTTTGTGCTGGCCATGGCCTCTCATGGCTTGGTGCGCACGCACGTGCTTGCGCAAGTCCTTCTGTGTTGCTGGGACTGGCTGGAAGTCGTGCCTCAAACGCCTTCCTGGTCCATGAAGTTCAGGAGGCAGATTCGGCATCTCGAGAAGCATGGCCGCAGGATCGCAAGGCAGGGGAGGACAGCCTTGGTCGGGGCGGTTTTCAGCAGCCGGAAGGGCGTCCCTCATGTGGGAGCCAACGGGATGAGAGACGCCCGGACTTAGTCGCCTGAGACGCAGCATCTGCCACCGCAGAGAGTTCAGCATGGGCGGAGCTACCGTGCGCCAGCCACGCCGGCGCTGTCTGACGTGTCTGCTCTCTGCGTGGCCTTGACGGAGGCCGTCATAACACCCAGGCCTGGCGAGCCCAGCGCACCAGGGCGCCAACTTCTCGGTTGCTTTCGAGCCACTCGAGCTTGAAATTGCCGAGCCGGAGGTTTCGCAGGCCCAGCGTCTGGGAGAAAGTCTCTTCGGTAGCCTGCTCGCAACCCATGCTCCATTCGGAGTACTGGCGCGATGTGATCGGGGAACGGCTCAGAATCTTCATCGCCGTGTGGCGCGGATCTGCTTCGATCTTCACGAGGCGTTCTCGACACAGACCGAGTCGCCCTCAAGGCACTGGAGGAAAGTGCCATTACCGAGCAGTAGCGACGCCGGTGATGCGTCTTCCACTACTGTTCGGATGGCAATGAGCCAGCAGTTCGAGAAGATCCCCGTCAGAGGGATTGTCAGACGCCTTGCTGATGCAACGGGTAGGGGTCATCGGCAAGCGTCCTCATTTGTCCCTGGAGCCGAAAGTGTTCAACTTGGCTAGTTAAACGTTTGTAACGTGTAAAACGCTAATTCTAATTTTTATAGAAACATGTGGCCTAGTCAATCACTTTCGATCGTCCCAGGCCGAGCCGTGAGCGCGTAGCAACTGAACCAATTGCAACGCCGCTATAGGCTATAGATGAGCGCCACGCGGACAAGTATTTGGAGTGGGGCAACAGATGCCTCCGTGGTTAGAGCAAAGCAACAGGCTACGGGCGCAGCATTCGGAAGCCAAAAGAGACAACCCAACGGAGACAACGCTTCTGACGTTGCGAAATCAATGTATTTGACTTGGTTCGCGCCATCGGGAACTGGCAGCTTCTCTTCCCAGAGGCCCTCGAAATGGAAGACGATGGCTGGCGGGTAGACAACCTTGCTCATCTGGTCAAGACGGGCGCGGTAGAACTCGTCAATGGTCTTCGGCGCAAATCCTCAAACTCCCAGGAACTCCCATCCATTGGATTGAATGCCGGGAGATTGCGCCTTAGAAATTCACACGAATGTCGTTGCAGAACAAAGAGTAGTGAGCTCCGCATGGCAGACCCTGTAACCATCCAAAAAGCCTGAAGGCGGGCTGACTACCTCCACGAGGAGACCGCAAGAAACTGCGCCTGGTGATGCGAGTCGGGCAACAAACACACGGATGCCTCGCGATTTGCTATTCGCTCATAAACTTGAATAGTTTTACGCCGGCAACCCTTTCACGAATTAAAAATCAACCATGAACTGCAGCGTTACATAACCATCCGTAATATTTCCCACTGGAGGGACCAGCATGGATCTAATGCCAAACGATCCGTTTCTTATTTCTGCAAATGGAACAATATAAGGAATAAGGTACCAAGAGT
>CANHNO010000010.1 GCA_947462065.1 Burkholderiales bacterium
CCGGTTTCCTTGACGATGGCTTCGATCCGGTCGACCAGTGTCGCCGCCGAGGCGCCTTCGTAGCGCGAGATGTAGTCCAGACTGACATCGCAGAAGCTGCACTTCTTCCAGTAGCAGCCGTGCGCCACCGTCAGCTTGTTCCAGCGACCATCCGACCACAGCCGGTGCATCGGGTTCAGCATGTCGAGCAGCGACAGATAGCTGTCCAGTGGCAGACCGTCCCAGGTGGGTGTGCCTACTTCGGCGAAGGCCACGTCGGCTTCGACCCAATTCACGTACTGCACTGCGCCGCCGGCATCGCGTCGGTAGGTGCGCACCAGGCGCTGTGCCGAGCGCTTGCCTTGCAGGTGTTCGAGCAGCGCGAGCAGCGGACGCTCGCCTGCATCGAGCGTCACGTGATCGAAGAAGTCGAAGACCCTGGGCTCACGCAAAGAACGTAACTCGGTGTTGGCGTAACCGCCGCCCAGCACGGTGACGATGCTCGGGTCATGAGCCTTTACCGTCTGCGCGATACGAAACGCAGCGTATACCGCGCCGGGGAATGGCACCGAGATCAGCACCACGCGTGGCGCATGACGCAAGAGCGCTTGCTGCGTCAGTTCGAGCAGGGTGCGGTCGATCAGGTTCAGCGGCGCTGCCAGCGCCTCGGCCAGCGGGTCGAAGGTTGGCTGGCTCTGTGCCAGCGATTCGGCGTAGCGCACGAACTCGAAGCGCGGGTCGATCGCGTCACGCAGCACATCGGCGATGTCGTTCAGGTACAGCGTCGCGAGGTGGCGCGCCCGGTCCTGCACGCCGAGCGCGCCAAACGCCCAGGCCAAAGGGTCGCCGCCTTCGTCGTCGATGTAGACATCGAGCGACTCGAAGCGCGAGCCTTCAGGCAGGAAGGCGCGGCTGCAGATGCGGTGACTCAGCGTGGGGTCGCGGCCTTGCAGGAACGCCATCGTCGCGGGCATCGTGGCCTGATAGCGGTCGAAGGCATCGAGGAACGCCGCAACGCGCGGGCTGCGCTGGGTGCCAGGGGATGCCTCGATCTGTGCGCGCACTGCCTGCAGACCGGCGGGGGAAAACAACTTCAGAACGAGCGCGAGCGCCAGGTCCTCCTGCACCGCATCGAAGCTGCGGGAGCGCAGGAAGCCGGTCAGGTAGGCGGTCGACGGGTAAGGCGTGTTGAGCTGCGTCATCGGTGGGATGACGGACAGCACCCGCAGTCCTGGTGCCTGTGACATCAGGTTCGCCGTGTGGCTCGGGCGCGCGCCATCGCCGCGTCAATGACGGCGCGTTTGTCGCCCTGCGCGGGCCCGGCAGCCTCCTGCGGCGCCAACGCGGGACTTTCTGGCGATGCGTCGACCACGAGCGGTTTCAGGGTCAGCGCACGCGCCTCCAGCCGCTCGTTGCGCTCGTCGCGTTCGCGTTGCAAGCGGAATTGGTGGAAGCCGTAGCGCGCCTTGGCCTCTTCGGCCTGTGGCTGGCTCCACGCGGACCAGCCAGTGTGTTGACCCGTCACATCGATCAGCGAAATGCAATCGACAGGACAGGCAGGCACACACAGTTCACAGCCGGTGCACAGCGCAGCCATCACGGTATGCATCGCCTTCGGGCCACCCAGGATGCAATCGACCGGGCATGCTGGCAGGCACAGCGTGCAGCCGATGCAGGCAGCCTCGTCGATGACCGCGAGCCGACGCGGACCTTCGACGCCGTGTGACGCATCGAGAGGCTCGATCGCCGCGCCGGTGATGGCTGCCAGCCGGGCAATCCCCTCGGCGCCACCGGGCGGGCAGCGGTTGATCGGTGCGCTGCCTTCGGCAATGGCCTGTGCGTAGCGGTGGCAATCGGGATAGCCGCAGCGGGTGCACTGCGTCTGCGGCAATGCACGGTCGATGTCGCCGACGGATGCCCGCGTCGGAGGTTCCGCTGTCGAACGGTCCACCATTGGCCTACTTCGCTTGCTGGCGCTTCGGCGATGCTTTCGGCGCCCTCTTGCGCGCGATCGGAGCAGCAACCGGCACGGGTGCTTGTACCGCGGGCACCAGCTTCAGCCCGGATACCTTGGCAGCTTCAGAAGCCGCGACTGGCTTGGTACGCGTCCGCTTCGGTGCTGCCGCTCTCCTTGAGTCGTGCTGGGCGATGAAGTCACGCAAACGCGGGTAGACGTCCTCGCGCCAGCGGCGACCCGAGAAGATGCCGTAGTGTCCGGCACCCATCGCGTCATGGTGGAAGTGATGCTTGCGGTCGACGCCAGTGCACAAGTCGTGGGCCGCACGGGTCTGGCCCGCGCCGGAGATGTCGTCCTTTTCACCCTCGACAGTCAACAGTGCGGTGGTCCTGATGTCCTGCGGGCGTACCAGTTCGCCCTTTACTGACCAGGTGCCGTTGACCAGCGCGAAGTCCTGGAACACGGTCTTGATGGTGTCGAGGTAGTACTCGGCCGGCATGTCCAGCACCGCGTTGTACTCATCGTAAAAGTTGGTGTGGAAGTCGGCGCTCTCGCCGTCGCCGCGCACCAGATCCATGAAGTAGTCGTAGTGCGAACGCGCATGGTGGCTCGGGTTCATCGCAATGAACCCGGTGTGCTGCATGAAGCCGGGGTAGACCAGGCGCTGGCTGCCCGGGTAGTTGGTCGGCACGCGGAAGATCACGTTGTTCTCGAACCAGTCTAGGCTCTTGTTCATCGCCAGATTGTTCACTGCGGTGGGCGACAGGCGGGCGTCGATCGGGCCGCCCATCATCGTCATCGTGCGCGGGGTTTGCTCGCCGCGGCTGGCCATCAACGAGATTGCGGCGAGCACCGGGACCGTGGGCTGGCACACCGAGATCACGTGGACTTCGGGTCCGATGTGGCGGATGAATTCCTGCACGTACTCGACATAGTCGTCGAGGTGGAATGGGCCCACTTCGACCGGCACCATGCGCGCGTCGGTCCAGTCGGTGATGTAGACCTTGTGATGCTGCAGAAGCTCACGCACCGTCTCGCGCAGCAGCGTCGAGTGGTGACCTGACAGCGGTGCCACGACCAGCACCGTGGGCTGTTCCTTCATGGCCTTCAGCAACGGCATGTCGTCTGCGAAGCGCTTGAAGCGCAGCAGGCGGCAAAACGGTTTTTCTATCGCCACCTGCTGTTGCACCGCGACCTCCACCCCATCGGCCTTGATCGAATGGATGTTGAACTCGGGCTTCTCGTACTCCTTCGATAAGCGGTGCATCAGGTTCAGCCCGGCTGACACGCGGGGCGCCTGCGGGGTATGGGTGAACGGCGACAGCGGATGGCTGTACAGCTTGGAAGAGGCGCTCGCGAACTCGGCCAGCGGGCTCAACAACGCCCGCTGTGTTTCATAGAACTGGTAGAGCATCGACATGGCGAAATCCTGGTTCACACGGGCGCGCCGGCGGCGGCACGGGTACAGCGAGTGCGGCTCGCCGACAAATCAACCCACGAACAGATTCATCGGCACCCTGAGTCAGAGCATGAATGCTGCGCTGCAACATTGTAGGGCGGGCGCCCTAGGGCAGCCCTACGAACCGAACTGGAAGACTGGCTCGACCGGGATGTGAGGCCGGCTTGCCGCAGGATTCGGTAACGAAAAAGCCCGGCGGCGCCGGGCTTCACGGTGTCGGATAGCCGCAACCTCAGCTCACGAGGCCGATGGCCTTCACCACGGCATCAATGTTGCCGTGGTTCAGCGCGGCCACGCAGATGCGGCCCGAATCGACGCCGTACACGCCGAACTCGTTGCGCAGCCTCTCCATCTGTGGCTTGGCCAGGCCGGTGTAGCTGAACATTCCCTTCTGGCGGGTGATGAAGCTCACATCCTGTTTCGTGCCCGCAGCCACCAGCTTGGATTGCAGCAGTGCACGCATTTCCTTGATGCGCACGCGCATGCCGGCAAGTTCCTCTTCCCACATCGAACGCAGCGCCGGCGTGGTCAGCACGGTGGCGACGATCTGGGCGCCATGCGTCGGCGGGTTCGAGTAATTGGTGCGGATCACGATCTTCAACTGGCTGAGCACGCGCGTCATTTCTTCCTTGCTGGCGCACACCACGCTCAGCGCTCCGACGCGCTCGCCGTACAGCGAGAAGCTCTTAGAGAAAGAGGTCGCGACGAAGAAGTCGAGCCCGGCGTCGAGGAACTGTGCGACCACAGCACCGTCTTCGGCGATGCCGTCGCCGAAACCCTGATACGCCATGTCGAGGAAGGCCACCAGGCCGCGCGCCTTGACGGCGGCCACCACCTGCGCCCATTGCGCTGGCGTGATGTCGTAGCCGGTCGGGTTGTGGCAGCAGGCGTGCAGGACCACGATGGTGCCGGCCGGTGCGGTGTTCAGCGCGGTCAGCATGCCGTCGACATTGACGCCGCGCTTGGCAGCGTCGTAGTACGGGTAGGTTTCCACTGCGAACCCGGCATTTGTGAACAGCGCGCGGTGGTTTTCCCAACTCGGGTCGCTGATCAACACCTTCGGAGACGCGCTGGCGCGGCTGGCCAGGTGCTGCAGAAAGTCGGCGCCGATCTTCAGGCCGCCAGTGCCGCCCAGCGCCTGCACCGTGGCGACTCGTCCCTCCTGCACCGCAGCACTCTCGGCACCGAACACCAGTCCCTGCACCGCCTTGTCGTAGGCCGCGATGCCATCGATCGGCAGGTAGCCGTGAGGCTTCAGTGTGTCGAAGATCAGTTTTTCAGCGGCGGCCACGCATTTCAGCAGCGGCAGCTTGCCGGACTCGTCGAAATAGACACCGACGCCCAGATTGACCTTGGCCGGGTTCGGATCGGCGTTGTACTGTTCGTTGAGGCCGAGGATCGGGTCGCGGGGCGCCATGTCGACGGCGGCAAAGAGCGATGCCATGAAAATTCCTTGTGGTGGGGGCGTAGGAAGAATTGCAACGCCCGAGAGGCGCTGGGGGTGCACGTGGACTCGGGATGGGCTACGCTTTCGAGCTGCTCGGCCCCGCCGTCACGCGAGTTAACCCAGAAATTTTATCCGCCATGGCCGAACTCGTTGATATGAATGCCCCCGCCGACATCGACGTGCCGGAAGCAGGCGTGTTCGTGAGCTACCCGGACTCGCCCTACCAGCTGTTTCAGCCGTACCCGCCGGCAGGCGACCAGCCCACGGCGATTGCTCAATTGGTAGAAGGCCTCCATGACGGCCTGAGTTTCCAGACCCTGCTGGGCGTCACTGGGTCGGGCAAGACCTTCACGATGGCGAACGTGATCGCGCAGATGGGGCGCCCGGCCATCGTGTTTGCGCCGAACAAGACGCTCGCCGCGCAGCTCTATGCCGAATTCCGCGAGTTCTTTCCGAAGAACGCGGTCGAGTACTTCGTCAGCTACTACGACTACTACCAGCCCGAGGCCTACGTGCCGCAGCGCGATCTGTTCATCGAGAAGGACAGTGCCATCAACGAGCACATCGAACAGATGCGGCTGTCTGCCACCAAGAGCCTGCTGGAACGGCGCGATGTTGTGATCGTGGCCACCGTGAGTGCCATCTACGGCATCGGAAAGCCGGACGACTACCTCGAGATGCGGCTGGTGATGCGCATTGGCGGCAAGCAGAACCAGCGCGATCTGATTGGCCAGCTGATCCGCATGCAGTACGCCCGAAACGAGACCGACTTCTCGCGTGGCACCTTCCGTGTGCGCGGTGACACGGTCGACATCTTCCCGGCGGAGCACTCGGAGCTGGCGATCCGCGTTGAGCTGTTCGACGATGAGATCGAATCGCTGAGCCTCTTCGACCCGCTGACCGGTCGCATCCGCCAGAAGATCCCGCGCTTCGTGGTCTACCCGTCCAGCCACTATGTGACGCCGCGCGACAAGGTGGTGAATGCAATCGGCACCATCAAGGAGGAGTTGCGCGAGCGAACGGCCGAACTGGTCGGTGCCGGCAAGCTGGTCGAGGCACAGCGGCTGGAGCAGCGCACCCGATTCGATCTGGAGATGCTGCAGGAGATCGGCCACTGCAAGGGCATCGAGAACTACACCCGGCATCTGTCCGGCGCGGCACCGGGGCAGCCGCCGTCGACGCTGGTCGATTACCTGCCGAAGGATGCGCTGATGTTCCTCGACGAGTCGCATGTGCTGATCGGCCAGCTCGGCGGCATGTACAACGGCGACCGGGCGCGCAAGACCACGCTGGTCGAGTACGGCTTCCGATTGCCAAGCGCGCTCGACAACCGGCCGTTGCGTTTCGAGGAATTCGAGACCAAGATGAGGCAGGTGATGTATGTGTCAGCCACGCCGGCGGCGTACGAGCAGAGGACCTCGGGGCAGGTGGTCGAGCAGGTGGTGCGCCCGACCGGACTGATCGACCCGATGGTCGAGGTACGCCCGGCGACCCACCAGGTGGACGACGTGCTGCAGGAAATCCGCATCCGCGTCGACGCGTCCGAGCGCGTTCTGATCACCACGCTTACCAAGCGCATGGCGGAGCAGCTGACCGACTACCTCAGCGACAACGGCTGCAAGGTGCGCTACTTGCACAGCGACATCGAGACGGTCGAGCGCGTGGAGATACTGCGCGACCTTCGGCTGGGCGTGTTCGACGTGCTGGTCGGCATCAACCTGCTGCGCGAGGGGCTGGACATCCCCGAGGTGTCGCTGGTCGCGATCCTGGACGCCGACAAGGAAGGCTTTCTGCGCGCCGAGCGCAGCCTGATCCAGACCATCGGCCGTGCAGCGCGCAACGTCAATGGCCGCGCGATTCTCTATGCCGACAAGATCACCGAATCGATGCGCAAGGCGATCGACGAAACCGAGCGCCGCCGCAACAAGCAGATCGCGCACAACCTGGCGATGGGCATCACGCCGCGCACGATCACCAAGAAGATCAAGGAGTTGATCGACGGCGTCTATTCGGAGAAGTCAGACAAGGGCGCCGCCAAGGACGCGCTTCGCGCGGCCGAGGTCGAGATGCTGTCGGAGAAAGACCTCGGCAAGCGCATCAAGCAACTCGAGAAGCAGATGCTCGAGCATGCCCGCAACCTTGAATTCGAGAAGGCGGCGCGGATTCGCGATCAGCTGGCGCTGCTGCGCGAGCAGGCCTTCGGTGCGCCGGGCAGCGACAACGTTGCTGTGTTGCTAGTCAAACCCTGAAACAAGGCCTCAGGGCACGGTCAGCCAGATCTCGTTGCGCCGCAGGAACCAGGGCATGAACGGTGGGTTGTAGCGCGAGAACACCGGTTCGCCAGTGGTATCTACGCCGGCGGTCTTCATCACGGTTCGCAGCTTGTCCAGGTGCTCCGCGTAGTTGGCCTGGGACCAAAATCCAGAGTAGCGAATCGCTGCAATCCGGCTCGCGGGAACCTCGCGCATGCGCACCCTGGGGTCAAGCGGTTCTGGGGCCGAGGCCAGCGTCACGCCCTTGGGCAGCACGAACTGGATGACGTAACTGCCGACTGCTCCCGGCACTGCCGTCTGTGTCACCGGAGCGGTCATCTCCAGCCGCTGCGGGGTTGCCACCTGGGTGACGGGCGCAGTCATCTCGAACTTTTTCTCGCCCTTGTTCTTGCCGAAGATGTAGCCGGCAAGGATCGGGAAGGCCAGATTCCCGGCTTCTTCGGCATCGGCCTCGATGCGCACTTCAGCGACCACGTAGGGCGCGTACTGTCGAAGTTCGACGTCGTCGATGGTGCGGATCACCTCGTAGGCCGGCTCTTCGATGGCTTGCGACAACACCGGCGCGGTGAGAAAGGCCAGGGCGAGAGCGATTCGGAGGCAAAGGAATGTCATTTCCGAGTGTCGCTCACAAGAACACGCCGAGTCGCACACAAGTTTTCTGACTTCCGCTCGTGATGCCACCGCCACCGGTCGGCGGTCTGGGGCATCACAGGCAGTCTGGCGCTTGCACGGCCTGCAGCACGACTTGCGCGTAACCCTCGCGATCGCGATGACGAATCCACCATACCGCCCCTTTCTTGATCGACCATTCCTGCGGCACGTCGGCCAGCAGGTGTGCAGCGACCAGTCCGAGCGTGGGCTGGTGGCCGATCACCAGCACCGGATCCTGCGACTCTGGCCATCGCGCAGCCTTTAGCAAGGCATCACCGCTGGCATGCGGTGCCAGATCGTCCAAGGTCTTGAAGTTCTTGCCCAGCGCTTTCGCCGTCTGCTGGCAACGCAAGGCAGGGCTGACCAGTACCTTGGTGCCTTGGGCCAGTCGCTGGCTGAGCCAGTCGGCCATCCGCGCAGCCTGACGCTCGCCTTTGGTGGTCAGCCCGCGGTCGAGATCGTCTTGACCTTCCTTGAGGATGTGCGCTTCGGCGTGCCGCCACAGGATCAGGTCCATCGTCTCAGCTTCCAGGGGTGGGCGAGGGCGCGTCGCTGGCCTGGCGGTAGCGTCTGACCAGCGCCTGCTGCGCACTGACGCCATTGCTCCCAAGGCGTGAGCAGCTGCCATCGCTGTTCAGCATCCAGGCATCACGGCGGTCGTGCAGATAGGGCACGAGGCATTCGTCGATGACACGCTGCCGCAGTTCTGCATCACGCACGGGCCATGCCACCTCGATACGACGCAGCATGTTGCGACTCATCCAGTCGGCGCTCGACAGGTAGAGCACCTCGTCCTCTTCGCCAGGGCCCCATCGGAAATACATCACCCTCGTGTGTTCCAGGAACCGACCGACCACGGACCGCACGCGGATTCGATCGGTTGCGCCGGGTACCCCCGGGCGCAGCACGCAGGCACCGCGCACGATCAGGTCGATGTCGGCCCCGGCCTGACTGGCGCGCACCAGCGCGTTGATCAGCATCGGGTCTGTCAGCGCATTGATCTTGACGATGATGCGCGCCGGCTGCCCCGCCCTCGCTGCATCAGCGACGCGATCGATCGTGTGGATAAGCCGCCGTTGCATCGTGAAGGGTGCCTGCAGCATCTGACGCAGTGGCTTCATCTTGCCCAAGCTGGCCAGCTGCTGAAAGACAGCGTCCACATCAGCCGTCAGATCGGCATCGGCCGTCAGATAGCCGACATCGGTGTACAGCCGCGCGGTCTTCGGGTTGTAGTTGCCGGTGGACAGGTGCGCATAGCGACGCAACCGTGCGGTGGCATTGGGGTTCCCGCTAGCCGCGCCGCTGGCCGACACCTCACGCCGCGTCACCAGCAGCAGCTTGGCGTGCGTTTTCAGCCCAACCACGCCGTAAACCACCTGCGCGCCGACCGCCTCCAGCCGCTCAGCCCAGTTGATGTTGGCCTCCTCGTCAAAGCGCGCCTTCAGCTCGACGACGACCATCACCTCTTTGCCTTTGCGCGCCGCCTCAATGAGCAGGTCCATCAGCGGCGATTCGCTGCCCGTGCGGTAAATCGTCTGCTTGATGGCCAGCACCGCCGGATCGTTGACCGACTCGCGCAGAAACTGCACCACCGGATCGAATGATTCAAACGGATGGTGCAGCAGCACGTCGCCCCGACGCAGCCGGGCGAAGATCGACTGATCACGCGGCAGGCCCTTGGCGGGCCAGGCGCCTTCATGCGGCGCAAAGCGTAGCGAGGGAAGCACACTTCGATCATTGACCTGATCAATCAGCTGGTTGAGCCGTACCAGATTCACCGGGCCGTTGACCTGATAAAGAGCCTGCTTCGGCAAGTCGAACTGTTCCAGCAGGAACTCCGACAGCTCTGGCGGGCAGCTGCTGACCACTTCCAGGCGAATCGCCTGGCCGAAATGGCGCGAGCTGAGCCCGGAACGTAGCGCCTGGCGCAGGTTCTTCACATCGTCCTCGTCGACTTCGAGGTCGGAGTCGCGGGTGACGCGGAATTGTGAGAAGGTTTCGACAGCGCGCCCTGGAAACAGCTCGTCGAGGTGGGCACGGATCACGCTGGTCAGCAGCACGAAACCCTGCTTGCCCGGCACCAGCGCATCGGGCAGTCGGATCACCCGCGGCAGCACGCGCGGCACCTTGACGATGGCGATGGTGTTCTCGCGGCCGAACGCATCCTTGCCGCCGAGCCGCACGATGAAGTTCAGCGCCTTGTTGGCGACCAGCGGAAACGGGTGCGAAGGATCGAGACCGATCGGCACCAGCAGCGGCCGCACCTGCTTCTGGAAGAACTGGTCTACCCACTCGCGTTGCGCTTCGTCGCGATCGGCATGGTTCAGGATCACGATGCCTGCGCGCTGGAGCAATGGCATCACTTGGTCATTGAAGGCGGTGTACTGCTCGTCGATCAGCCGATGGGCTTCGGCGGTGATCGCCTGCACATCAGCATCGGTGACGCCGGCATTGGGAAGTCGCGAGGCCTCGAGGTAATCCGCAAATCGCACCTCGAAGAATTCGTCGATGTTTGACGAGACGATGCAGATATAGCGCAGCCGCTCCAGCAGCGGCACGTCGTGACGCAGGGCCTGTGCCAGCACGCGACGGTTGAATTCGAGGATCGAGGTTTCCCGGCCCAGCATCAACGCTGGATCTCCCGGTTGCAGTACCTCGGCCGTTCGTGGGACAGCCATGCTGAGGGCAACGGATCGCGATGCAGGGTCAGTATTCATTGCGCTAGTTTAGGGAGATTGCCAGTACCTTGGCAGGCCCGGGCGATACCGCTGATCTGGCTCAGGCGTCAAGTCACCGCCATGTTGGCATCGGCGTCGGATTTGCCGAACACAGGGTGTGTGCCAGCCTCGCCCGACCGCGCAAAGGCGGGGAGTGTTTCGGCGTTCGCCAGACGCAAGTGTTCGCTCCAATCGATGATTTCAAGCCGCCCGTCGGCGTGCTCGACCAACGCTGTCAGGCTTTCGACCCAGTCGCCGTCATTGGCGTAGGTGATGCCGTCAATATCGCGCAACTCAGCATGGTGGATGTGTCCGCAGACCACGCCGTGCGCGCCGCGTCGCCGGGCCTCGCGTGCTACCGCGACCTCGAAATCGCCGATGAAGTTGACCGCACGCTTGACCTTGAACTTCAGGTATTTCGACAGGCTCCAGTAGGGCAGACCCAGGCGTGCACGCATCGAGTTCAGGTGGCGGTTGAGTTTGAGCGTGAACTCGTACAGTGTGTCACCGACGTGCGCGAGCCACTTGGCGCACTGGATCACGCCGTCGAAAAGGTCGCCGTGGATGATCCACAGCCGGCGGCCATCTGCGGTTTCGTGGATCCATTCTTCGGCCACCTCGATGCCGCCGAAGTCGTGGCCGAGGTATCGGCGCGCGAACTCGTCATGGTTGCCGGGAATGAACATCACCCGCGTGCCTTTGCGTGCCTTGCGCAGAAGCTTCTGCACCACATCGTTGTGCGCCTGAGGCCAGTACCAACTGCGTCGCAACTGCCAGCCATCAATGATGTCGCCGACCAGGAACAGGTGTTCGCATTCAAAATGCTTCAAGAAGCCCAGCAACGCCACGGCTTGGCATCCAGGCGTCCCAAGATGCAGGTCAGAGATCCAGACGCTGCGATAGTGCTGCTTTCCTTCACCTGTCTGATCGGTCACTCCCTCACCGACGCTGTCGGTCGCTGCTCGATGAACCTGAGAATCGGTCCACGCGCGCAGCAGGGGCGTATCGCGTTGCATGGATTCGAATGGTGCGACGCCTGTGTGACACAGCCATGGCGGTTGCATGACGACACGGTGACATCAGCGGCTCATTGATGCTGAGGTGCCGGGCGATACCATGCGGCACCCCCGACCCCGGACGGCTCTTACCCGTTCTGCACATGGCCCAGCTCAATCCCGAACCTGCTCCCGTGCTTGCCAACAAAGTGTTCCTGTTCGTGCTGGTGGCCGTGTCGCTGGCATTTGGCTGGATCCTTTGGCCGTTCTTTGGCGCGCTGTTCTGGGGGGTGGTGCTGGCCATCCTGTTCGCGCCACTGCACCGCCGGCTGCTGATCAAGTTGAACGGTCGTGGGACATTGGCGGCTTTGGCGACATTGGCAGTGATCGTTCTGATCGTGTTGCTGCCGCTGGCGTTTCTCACCGCCTCCCTGTTCAGCGAAGGCGCTGGCTTCTATGCGCGGGTGCAGTCAGGTGAACTGGACTTCGGCCGCTATTTCGATCAGATCATGCACGCACTGCCGTCGTGGTTCATTGAGTGGCTCAACCAGTTCGGACTGGGCAACGTGGCAGCGCTGAAGCTGAAGCTCAGCACCGCGATCTCGCAGGGCGCCAGTCTGATTGCCACGCAAGCCCTGAACATCGGGCAGAACACATTCGAATTCATCGTCAATTTTTTCATCACGATCTACCTGGTGTTCTTCCTGCTGCGCGACGGGGCCCGTCTCGCAAGTCGCATCAACGTTGCCATCCCACTCGACGAACAGGACAAGCGGGAGTTGCTGCTCAAGTTCACGACGGTGATTCGTGCTGCGGTGAAGGGCAACGTGGTCGTCGCGATTGCACAGGGCGGACTCGGTGGCCTCGCGTTCTGGTTCCTTGGTGTCAATGGCGCCTTGCTGTGGGCGGTGATCATGGCCTTTCTGTCGCTGTTGCCGGCAATTGGCGCCGGGTTGGTGTGGTTGCCGGTGGCGCTGTACTTCCTGCTCACTGGCGCCGTCTGGGAGGGTCTGGGCTTGATCGCCTACGGCGTGCTGGTGATTGGCATGGTCGACAACGTGCTGCGCCAGATCCTGGTGGGCAAGGACACCAAGATGCCCGACTACGTGGTGCTGATTTCGACACTGGGCGGCATGGCCGTTTTTGGCCTCAATGGCTTCGTCATCGGGCCGGTGATCGCTGCGATGTTCATGGCGGTGTGGGACATCTGCATCACGGCACGTGGAGGGAATCGGTGAGGGCAGGGCGCTTGATGGCGAGCACTGCGTCAGCAGTACTGCTGCTGCTTGCCGGTTGCGCTGCCACGCCAGCGAGTGCACCACCAGAAAGCGCCGCACCGAAACGCTTCCACGTCGAGGCCCATGAGGCAGCGATCTACGTCATTCGAAGCGAGCGGGTCGGCGGCGCCATCCCGCTGCAGGTGCTGATCGACGGGAAGCACCTCGGGGCGACGGTCGCAAGGTCTTACCTCTACGCGGTGGTGCCGCCGGGAATCCATACGGTGGAGTCTTGGGGTGACATCCGAAGCACGCTCGAAGTCAACGCGAAGCCGGGAACGATCACCTACCTCTCGCAGGTGGTGGAGTTGACGTACCTCAGTTCGCCGCGAACGCGACTGCGGCCGGTGACCGAATCACAGGGTCGCGAGTGGGTGATGGAGTTGAAGGCAGCGCCGCCGCGTTGAGCGGGAGGCGCGCAGACGGTGCAGGTCAGGCGAGCAGCGAGCCAGCTCTGCCTGGCCGTTGCACGCTGCCGTGCGCACCGTAGACAGCGGACGTCTCACGCGGCAGCAGCACGTCAATGGCCCGGTCGAGGGCCGCAGTGGCGCGAGCCAGGCTTTCGCGCTGGGCGGCAACGGTGCCGCTGGCGCTGGCGAGCCGGCGGCGCAGCGCCGGGGGCACCGGACCGTTGCGCGCCGCACGAGAAAAATGGTCCACTGCGTTTGACAGCGCGCGATGCAGTTCCGAAGCGTGCAGATCGATCGAAGACAGATCGCGCGCCTGCAGAGCTGCACTCAGCGACGACAGCCTGTCTTCCACGGCACAGAGTGTCAGCTCCAGTGCCGGGTCAGCTGCATCGCTCCTCGACAGGGGCACGAGGGCGGCAGCGCTCAGACGCTTCGATGGCGACGAATTCATGGGCGGGGGCGACGAGGAGATTCGGTCAGGACTCTGGCGTGGATTTCTTCAACAGTTCAGCGGCATTCGCGATCAGCTTGTCGGCGATGGCGCCGGCGTCGATCTTGAATTCGCCTTTCTCGATGGCTTGTGAGATGCGATCGACCTTCGCACTGTCGAATTCGGCGGCATTTGTTGATGCGGACAGCAGGCTGGCTGCGGTGCTCGAAAAGGCCACCTGCACGCCGGCCTCGGTCGAGGACAGGGCTGCGGCCTCGCTGCTGCTGCGTGCGTTGGCCGGAGTCACTCCGGGTCCGGTCGCGGCGTTGGCCACGGGCAGACCCTGCGTCTTGTTGCTTGTGCTTCCGATGGTCATGAAATTCTCCCGACGGGCGGCGGAGTGAAAAAAGTCTTCAACATGAGCTTCATATCGGCCGCTCTGACACGGACTTTAGGACTTTTTGGCTGTCCGGCGAAAACCGGCAGAGCCACCAAGGTAACCTGCACCTGGCGGATCACAGCGACAACTCCACCACGCGTGTGCCCACCGGCGTTCCGGTGACGACCTGGCCGTTGTCGGTACGCACGCGCGCACTCTGACCTTCGATACCGGGCGTCAATGCCTGCCCGTTGCCGGCGACGCTGAAGCCTGGCCCACTGGCCAGTACCTTGACTGAATCGCCGGCGGCGAACCACATCCGCGGCTTGAGATCGGTCTGTCGCAGGCCCCGTCCCGCCGTCAGCGGACGTGTCAGCACTCGACCAACGGCCAGCGTGGTGTTGATCAGCACAGGCGCGTTGTCTTCGGCGAAGTCGACCTCGGCCATGCGCAGGTCGTCCTCGCGCAGTGTGGCTCCAGCCGGTAACGGTACTGCCGCGACCAGTGCCTGACCGAACACACGCACGGTCACTGGAAGATAGACATTCCATGGCTTGCTACCCTGTGCACACCGCAGCCCGATGCGCGCTTTTCCCCACAGTCGCATGCCTGGCGGCAGGTACGGCTCTATGCGCTGACACGGCGCGAGCTTCAGCCTTGGGTCCAGCACGCCGACTTGCACCTCGAAGCGAAGCGGCTTGTCGGGGTTGCGTCCGCTCTGTGCAGGTTCGGCGGAGGCGTTGATGCGCGACGGTACGGTCTGCTGTGTGGCGTGCAGCGCCAGTTCACGCACCTGATCCATCAGCGCGGAATCGACCGACGCTTCTGTCGTGTCCCGGGCCGCGGAGTGCACAGGCAAGCCAAGCGCCAGCATGCTGGAAAGCATCAGTGCACCACAGCGGACCGCTTGCGCAGGGATTCGTAAGAGACCGAATTTCATGCTTGCACTCTAGGCACGACACCTTGCGTGGCAGACCACGAAATGACGGTGAATCACGCGCTTGTTTCCGCTTATGTTGGCGCTGGGGCCTCCAGACAATGACTGCACAGCCAGCCTTCGGGAGAGACCCATGCTGAACCAACTCACCAGTGCCATCGATTTCCAGGGACAGGCCTTGAGCCTGCGGGCTGAGCGTCAGCGATTGATCGCGAGCAACATCGCCAACGCCGACACGCCGGGCTACGTGTCGCGTGACATCAATTTTTCGCAGGCGCTGCGCGATGCCACCGGTAGCCAGCGACCCCGCGCCGGGACTGTCGGTCGACTGGACACCACACAGGCCGGTCACATCGCCGGCAGCGGTGCCTCGCCGGCTGCAGCGAACCTGTTGTATTCGAATGTCAGCCAGACCAGCCTAGACAACAACACGGTCGACATGGACCGCGAGCGCGCCAGCTTCGTCGACAACTCGGTCAAGTACGAGGCCACGCTGACCTTCGTCAACAGTTCCGTACGCGGCATGCTTGACGCGATCAAGGGAGGTTGATCATGAGCATGATGAACATCTTCAATGTGGCGGGCAGCGCAACCAGCGCGCAGAGCCAGCGATTGAACATCGTCGCGTCGAACCTGGCCAACGCCGACACCGTTGCCGGACCCGATGGCAAGGCCTACAAGGCACGGCAAGTGACTTTCCAGACCCAGTTGATGGGGACTGTAGGCGGCAATGCTGGCGCCGCTGGCGTCACCGTGAGCAATATCGCCGAAGACCAGACGCCGGGCCGTCGGGTGCTCGACCCCAAGCACCCGAGCGCTGACGCCGAAGGCTACGTGACCTACAGCAATGTCAATGCGGTGGAGGAGATGGTCAACATGATCTCGGCCTCGCGCTCTTACCAAAACAACGTCGAGGTCATGAACACCGCGAAGACGCTGCTGCTCAAGACCTTGCAGATGGGCAGCTGAGCCCGTCGCAGACCCCGAGGACACCTTTCATGGCCATCGATTTCTCGACCCTCAACAAGCCGTCCACCACCGGGGCAAGCGGCACCTCATCGTCATCTGGATCGTTGGCTGCGGATGATCCCGGCTCGCAGGATCGCTTCCTGAAGCTGTTGATCACGCAAATACAGAACCAGGACCCGCTCAGTCCGATGGACAACGCGCAGGTGACCTCGCAGATCGCGCAGATCAACACCGTCAGCGGCATCCAGCAGCTCAACACCACGGTGAAGGGTTTGTCTGGCCAGTTCACCCAGTTGCAGGCGCTGCAGAGCGCGAATCTGGTCGGCCGCGATGTGGTGGTGCCAGGCAATGTGCTCGACATCGCCAGCGGCGTCGGGCAAGGCGGCTTTGAGCTGTCGGGGCCGGCCGATGCCGTGAAGGTCGAGGTGCTGTCGCCATCGGGCCAGGTTGTCGGCAGCATGGCACTCGGCGCGCTTGGCAGTGGCAGCCACAGCTTCAACTGGCCAGCCGGATCTGCTACCAATGACGGCGGCCTGCGCTTCCGGGTTACTGCGAGCAGCGGCGCCGTCAACAGCACACCCACCACGCTGATGCGCGACCGCGTCAACGCAATCAACACCAGCGGCAATTCATTGAATCTCGAACTCCAGAACGCCGGCAGCGTTCCCTACAGCAGCGTGCGCGCATTGAACTGACGTTCGTCTCGCCCCCCACTGATCGCCTTCTCCCCCCTCACCTCGGCAACCACCCCTTTTTCAAGGACACACCATGGGCTTCCAACAAGGTCTTTCCGGTCTGAATGCCACCAGCAAGAACCTGGATGTCATCGGCAACAACATTGCCAATGCCAATACCTTCGGCGCCAAAACGTCACGCGCTGAGTTCGCGGACATGTACGCCAATTCCATCAATGGCGCCGTCGGAGGCAACATCGGCATCGGCGTCAACCTGGACACGGTGGCCCAGCAGTTCACACAGGGCAACATCTCCGCGACAGGCAATCCGCTCGATCTCGCGATCAATGGGCGAGGCTTCTTCCAGGTGCTGCGCCCCAGCGGCGACACCGCGTACACCCGCAATGGCCAGTTCAAGCTGGACCGCGAAGGATTCGTTGTCGACAACATCGGCAACAAGCTGAAGGCCCAGCCTTGGGACGATGCGGTCGACCGTGCAGTCGGCGATGCGCAACCGATCCGGTTGCAGTCCGGGCTCGGCGCCCCCGTTGCGACCGGCACCGGCAGCGATCCGGCCCTGCGCGGCGTTCGCATGGGCATCAACCTCAATGCCTCCAGTACGGTCCCCACCACGCCAATCGCTTTCGACCAGCCTGCCAGCTACAACTACGCGACCTCTCAGACGCTGTACGACAGCCAAGGTGCGCCGTTGACGATGAACTACTACTTTCGCAAGACCGCCGTCAACGACTGGGATGTCTATGCCACCGTCAATGGCCAGCCTTTCGACGGCCCCGGCGATCCCAGCGCGATACCCCCCGTGGTCACGACCGGCTTGGTCACGTCCCTCACCTTTGACTCCACCGGCGCGCTGACATCTCCCGCTACCTCACCCACGATCGACGTCGTCGATCCACGGGTGACGCCGGCGTCGACGCTGTTCAGCGCCTTGCCGATCAGTTTTTCCGGCAGCAGCCAGTACGCGTCCGGGTTTACTGTCAACGAACTCAAGCAGGACGGTTACGCCTCGGGCCAGCTGACGGGCATCACCTTCGACGACTCCGGCGTCGTCAAGGCAACCTATTCCAATGGCCGCACGCAGAACCTGTCGCAGTTGCAGCTGGTTGACTTCAGCAATTTGCAGGGCTTGCAGCCGATGGGTGCGAACCTGTGGCGGGCGACGTTCTCCTCTGGCGATCCCAGCAGCGGCGGGCCTCCGGGCACTGGAACTTACGGTGCGTTGCAGTCCGGCGCTCTGGAAGAGTCCAACGTCGACCTGACGGGCGAGCTGGTCAATCTGATCACCGCACAGCGCCTGTACCAGGCCAACGCGAAAACGATCTCGACCCAGGACCAGGTGTTGCAGACGCTGGTCAACATCTGATCTGCACGCGCTTGATCTGAACCTCTTGAAGGGCTTGCGATGGATCGCATGATCTACCTGTCGATGTCTGGCGCCAAGGCCACGCTGCAGCGCCAGGACGTGCTGGCGCACAACCTGGCCAACGCCTCGACCAGCGGCTTTCGCGCCGAACTGCAGGCGTTTCGGGCTGTGCCGGTACAGGGCAGCGGTGCCAGCACCCGGGTCTATGCGCTGGAATCGACGCCCGGATATGACGCCACGCCAGGCCCGGTTTCCGCGACCGGTCGCAACCTTGACGTGGCGGTCCAGGGCAAATCATGGCTGGCCGTGCAGGCGCTGGATGGCACCGAGGCCTACACCCGCGGTGGTTCGCTCGATGTCTCGGCCGACGGCACACTGACGACGCGCAGCGGGCTGAGCGTGCTCGGGGATGGCGGTCCGATCCAGGTGCCAGTCAACAGCGAGGTGTCCATTGCGGGCGACGGCACCATCAGTGCACGCACTGGCAATCAACCACCGCAGGCTGTCGGAAGGTTGAAGCTGGTCACGCCCGAGGCCGCGTTGATCCGAGGCGAGGATGGCCTTTTTCGCGGTGCCGATGGCACGGACCTCCCAGCCGACGCCATTGCCCGGGTGCAGGACGGGGCGCTTGAAGGCTCGAACGTCAGCCCGGTCGAGACGATGGTGGCAATGATTTCCGCTGCCCGCCAATTCGAAGCTCAGATGAAGCTGATGCAGACCGCCAAAGACAACGAGACCGCCGCTGCGCAGCTTCTCTCGTTGAGGTGAGCGCCACCGCCCGCCGCATGAACCCAACAGACCCAGGACCCTCACCATGATTCGTTCGCTGTGGATCGCCAAAACCGGCATGGAAGCGCAACAGACGCAGCTTGATGCCATCTCCAACAACCTGGCCAACGTCTCGACCAACGGGTACAAGAAGTCCCACGCGGTGTTTGAAGACCTGATGTACCAGAACCTGCGCCAGGCGGGTGGCAACAGCAGCGAGCAGACGACCTTGCCGACCGGTCTCCAACTGGGACTGGGCACGCGTGCAGTCGCCACTGCACGCAGCTTTGCACAGGGCAATCTGCAGCAGAGCACCAATCCGCTTGACGTGGCGGTCAAGGGCAATGGCTTCTTCGAGATCCAGTTGCCCGACGGCACGACTGGCTACACGCGTGACGGGTCGTTTCAGGTCAGCTCGCAAGGCCAGTTGGTGACGAACAACGGCTACATCGTCAACCCCGGCATCACCATTCCGAACAATGCACAAAGCGTGACCATCGCTGCCGATGGCACGGTGAGCGTGGCGCTGCCAGGCCAGGCGCTGCCACAAACCGTTGGCCAGATTCAGTTGGCGAACTTCGTGAATCCGGCCGGCCTGGAGCCCAAGGGCCAGAACCTCTATGCCGAGACCGCTGCATCGGGCACGCCGAACACGGGCGCACCCGGCGCCAATGGCATGGGGCAGCTGCAACAGGGCTTCGTCGAAACGTCCAATGTCAATGTGGTGGAAGAGCTGGTGTCGATGATCCAGACGCAACGCGCCTACGAACTGAATTCGAAGGCGATCAGCACCTCGGATCAGATGCTGCAGAAACTGGGACAACTGTGATGAGCATGCCACTCCAATTGCGCCCCCTCGGTCTTGCTGCAGTCGCACTCGCGGTGGTGACGCTGTGTGGCTGCAGCGCACTCGGGCTCAGTCATTCGGTCGATGTCGCGGTGCCAACATATGCAGCGCCGCTGCCGAACACCGTACCACCGCCTGTCAACGGCGCGATCTTCCAGGCTTCACAGTACCGCCCCCTGTTCGAGGATCACCGCGCTCGCCTGGTGGGCGACACGATCACGGTCCAGATCATCGAAAAGGTCTCGGCCATACAGAAGAGCACCAGCACGATCGACAAGTCCGGCAAGGTCAGCGCCGGGCTCACTGCGGTCCCGCTGCTGCCGGCCAGTCTGCTCAGCCGCACAAGTGCCACTGGCAACTCGGCCAATACGTTCGAAGGCAAGGGCAGCACCGAAAACACCAATGACTTTTCCGGTGTGATCACCGCAACCGTCACCGACGTGCTGCCCAACGGGCACTTGCTGATATCCGGCGAGAAGCAGATCGGCGTGAATGACAACATCGATGTGCTTCGCTTCTCCGGACAGGTAGACCCCCGATCCATTCAGGCCGGCAACTCGGTGGCCTCTGCGCAGATCGCCAATGTCCGCCTGGAGCACAAGGGCCGAGGTGCGCAGGCCGATGCTCAGATAATTGGCTGGTTGGCACGGTTCTTTTTGACCGTTCTGCCAATTTAAGTTTCCTCAGAATCGGATGCATCACGAGGTGCATCCGGACATGAACAGAAGCAAAAAAGGGTGGTGTGCGGTGCTCTGGATGGTCTGCGCCATCGCTGGCACCAGCATCGGTTGGGCTGAACCCGCTGGAGCGGCCCGGCTGAAGGAAATCGCATCGGTTCAAGGCGTTCGCAGCAACCCGCTGGTCGGCTATGGCTTGGTCGTCGGGCTGGATGGCACGGGCGACCAGACCACTTCGGCACCCTTCACCACGCAGAGTCTCAGCTCCCTGCTGCAGCAACTCGGGGTGACGATTCCCGCCGGCACCAACGTGCAACTCAAGAATGTGGCGGCAGTCATGGTCACTGCGCAACTGCCCGCGTTCGCCCAGCCGGGCCAGACCATCGATGTCAACGTTTCGTCTCTCGCAAACGCCAAGAGCCTGCGCGGTGGCATGCTGATCGCGACCCCTTTGAAGGGTGCCGACGGGCAGATCTACGCGTTGGCGCAGGGCAGCCTGATCGTCGGCGGCGCTGGCGCCTCGGCAGGTGGCTCCAAGGTGCAGATCAACCACCTGAGTGCAGGGCGCGTCCCTGAAGGTGCGACTGTCGAGCGTGCGGTGCCAACACCGCTGAACATGGGCGCCGGTCTGCAACTGGATCTGCACGCCAACGACTACAACACCGCGCGAGAGGTTGCACGTGTCATCAATGACCGAATGGGGGCCGGAGTTGCCCAGGCGATAGATGGTCGCCGGGTGCGTGTACGGATGCCTGATTCCTCAGATGAGCGCGTGACGTTCATGGCGGACATCGAGAACCTGAACATCAACCTTGCTGCGCCAGCGGCCCGCGTGATCGTCAATGCGCGCACCGGCTCGGTGGTGGTCAATGAATCGGTCACCCTGTCGGCGTGCGCGGTCGCCCATGGCAACCTGTCGGTGACGATCAACACCACACCGCTGGTCAGTCAGCCCAATGCGTTCTCGCAAGGGCAGACGGTGCAGGCCGAAAAGAGCGACATCACGATCCGCCAGGAGCCAGGCTCGCTCATCTCCTTGCCGGCCGGCGCCAAGCTCGCCGACGTCGTGAGGGCGCTGAACTCCCTGGGGGCGACGCCGCAAGACCTGCTCGCCATCCTGCAGGCCATGAAATCGGCCGGTTCGCTGAACGCAGAGCTCGAGGTGATCTGATGAACCTGCCCTCGACGCAGTTGCTGCCCGGGCTTGCCACCGGCTCGGCGGCCACGGCCGCCGACGCGCGCTCTCTGGCGGCACTGCGCAACGGCGCGGCGCGTGATCCGAGGGCTGCGATCAAGGAAACAGCAAAGCAATTCGAGACGCTGTTCATGCAGCAGTTGCTGAAGGGCATGCGGGACGCACAGGCCGCGATGTCCACGGGCATGCTTTCCAACCAAGGCACCCAGCTTGGCAACGACATGCTCGACGCTGAATACGCCAAGAAGATGAGCGGTGCACCTGGCGGGCTGGCCGACGTGATCGCGCGCCAGCTCGAGCGACAGCTTGGCAATGTGACCCCTCCTGCATCTTCCACGACCAGCGTCCCTCCCAGCGGCGCGACCTCGAGCGTCGGACCCCAGTCATCGACGGCGAATCAACGTCAACTTGATTTCGTGCAGCGCCATTCCGAAGCCGCCCGTGCAGCCGAAGCACAGACGGGCATCCCGGCCAGTTTCATGGTCGCCCAGGCGGCCCATGAATCGGGCTGGGGACGGCATGAGATCAAGAACAGCGACGGGTCTACTTCGTTCAACGTGTTCGGCATCAAGGCCGGACCCGGTTGGACAGGGCGCGTGGCCGAAGTGACAACCACCGAGTTCATCGACGGTACTGCCCGCAAGGTGACGGCCAAGTTCCGCGCCTACGCATCCTACGAGGACTCCTTCAACGACTATGCCAGGTTGATGAAGGACAGTCCGCGCTACAGCCGCGTCCTGGCTGATGCCAGCAGCGGCGCCATGGGCGCTACCGGCTTTGCGCAAGGACTGCAGCGTGCGGGCTATGCGACCGACCCCGCCTACGCAGACAAGCTGACCCGCGTCATCAACACCACGCTGCGGCTGCAGCGGGTGATGACGACCTGACCACACCGCCGCTTCGAAGGATCGACACAACATGGGTACTGGAGCACTGTCGTCGCTGGGCACGCGAGCCCTCGGCGCTGCGTATGCCCAGTTGCAGACCACTGGCAACAACATTGCCAACGTCAACACACGCGGCTATTCGCGGCAGGAAGTCGAGCTGTCGTCATCGAATGGGCAGTTCACCGGGGCCGGTTTCTTCGGCCGCGGCGTCGATGTGACGACGGTCACACGTGCGCATGATGAATTTCTGACCCGCGAGGCTGCATTGGCGCGCTCGCAGGCCAGCGCTGACAGCACGCGCAGCAATCAACTCACTCAGCTGGAGAAGGTCTTTGGCGTTGGCGAGGCCGGGCTGGGCTACTCGGCCACGCAGTTCTTCAACGCGTTCACCGACGTGTCAACCAAACCTCAGGACCAGACGGCGCGCCAGGTCGTACTTGCAAGAGCCGGTGACTTGGCTTCTCGCTTCAACAATGCTGCACAGCAGATCGACACGATGCAGGCGGGCGTGACCCAGCAGTTACAGGTGTATGTTTCCTCGGTCAACAACCTGAGCGAGCAGATCGCCGCGCTGAACCAGCGCATCGTCGACGCGCGCGGCCTCGGGCAGCCGCCCAATGATCTGCTCGACAAGCGCGACACCGCGATCAACGACTTGAGCGAGTACATCCAGGTCAGCACTGTCGCTGCCGATGATGGTTCTATGTCGGTTTTCCTTGGCGGCGGTCAATCGCTGGTGGTGGGGGCAGGGACCACGAAGCTCGTCCCGATGACAGACCCGTTCAACGCCACCCGTGTAGTGATTGGGGTCGCGGGGCAGAACGGAAATCGTCAGCTGCCCGACTCGCTGCTTTCGTCAGGCTCCATCTCGGGTCTGCTTCGTTTCCAGAACGGCGATCTGACCGACGCACGCAACCAGCTTGGCCAGCTGGCCCTCGGCATCGGGCTGCAGGTCAATGAGCAGCAGTCGCTCGGTCTCGATCTGCTGGCGCAAGCCGGCGCAGCGATCTTTCGTTTCGGCGATGTTTCGGGGCCGCCAGTGATTGCCGGGCGTTCGTCGGCTGCCAACACGGGTACCGGAAGCATCTCACTGACGCTGCAGGCGCCGTCGGCGCTCGCCGCGGCGCAGATCAGCAGCGTGCAGGCTACCGACTACGAGGTCCAGGCCGACGGCGCTGGTGGTTTCCAGCTCTACCGGCTCAGTGGCGGTGTACCCGATCCAGCCTACGCGCCCCGCGCCGTGGCGGATGGCGACATCGTCGACGGCTTCCAGATCAATATCAGCGGTACGTCGGCGGCAGGCGATCGATTTCTGCTTCAGCCCGCCGGCAGCGCCGCGCGCGACCTGCGGCTCGATATGGTCAGCCCTAAGCTGATTGCAGCGGCGTCGCCCCTGAGCGTGACTGCCGACATTTCCAACAGAGGCACCGGCAGCGTGCTGACACTGGCCGCTGGCAGCGTTGGTTCGGGCAGCAATCCCAATCTGCCGGCGACATTGCGATTCCAGGTCACTGCGACGCCGGGTCAATACACCTACACCTGGACCGATGCCTCAGGCACCAGCACCCCTGCCGCATGGCAGCCGGGACAGCCGATCGACTACCTTGGAACGACCTCGAGCAACGGGTTCAAACTGGCGATGGCCGGGGTGCCGGTGGGCGCTGATCCGCTGGCCTCGCCCGCAGTGGTCGGCGACAGCTTCATCGTCGGGCGCAACACGTATCCGCAGTCCGACAACCGCAACGCCAATGGCCTGCTGGCACTGCGTGATGTGGCCCTGGTCGGGGCGGTTTGGAGCGGAGGATCGCTGCAGCCTGGCGCCAGCGTCACCGATGCCTACGCCAACGTCATTGCCAATGTTGGCGTGCGAGTGCAGAGCGCGAAGGCTGCTTCTGACCTGTCGACATCGGTGTTTGATCAGGCCAGCAAGGACCTCGCCAGCAAGTCAGGAGTCAATCTGGACGAAGAAGCTGCGCGCCTGATTCAATACCAGCAAAGCTACCAGGCCGCTGCCAAGATGCTGCAGGTTGCACAGTCGATCTTCGACTCGTTGTTGCAAGTCTCGCGCTGACGCTGCGCCTGCATTGGGCTGACCCGTTAACTTCCATCGATCGAGACCTTGCCATGCGCATCACCACCGCCAGCAACTACGCCGCGACGATCGACAACCTGCAACTTCGGCAGCAAGGCCTTAGCGATGCGCAGGCTCGACTGAGCAGTGGCAAACGTGTGCTCAGGGCCAGTGATGATCCCGCTGCTGCTGCACGTGCCGAGCGGGCGCTGGCAGCCGAATCCCGCAGTGATGCGTCGAAGCGCAGTGTCGACGCCAGCAAGGTGCTGATCGGTCAGACCGAAAGCGCTCTGCGCGATGCCAACGAGTGGCTGTCGCAGGCGCGCGAAGCGCTGGTCGCATCCGGCAATGCGAGTTACAGCGATGCCGAGCGGGCGATTCAGGCCAACAAGATTCAAGGCTTGCGCGACCAGCTGTTTCAGGTGGCCAATCGTTCAGACGGGGCCGGCAGCTATCTGTTTGGCGGCCAGGGTTCGAACCAGTCTCCGTTTGTCGATACGCCTGGTGGCGTTGTCTTCCGCGGTATTCCCGGTCAGACCCTGACCGATGTCGATACTGCGTTGCCATTGAGCAGCGATGGTCAGGCGGCCTGGCTGTCTTCACTGACCGGCAACGGCGTCTTTGTGACCCGCGCCGCCGGCAACAATGTCACCAGCCAGCCGGTCAGCGGCGCATGGATCGATTCCGGCAGCGTCAGCGACCCGTCGCAGCTGTTTCCGGTTCCAGATACTGGCTACCGCATTCGCTTCACCACCGCCACCGATTACACCGTTGAGAGCTTTCCGCTGGCGACGCCAAACGTCGTGACCACGGAGAGCACCGGCACCTTCAGAAGCGGCCGAGCGATCGATCTGCACGGGACCAGCGTCAACATTTCGGGCGCACCTGTGGCGGGCGATCAGTTCGAGATCACGCCTTCCACTCCGACCCTGAGCGTTTTCGCTGTCCTCGACCAGGCGGTGGCCAACCTGAAGCAGATCGGGCTTACCGGTGCGCAGCGGGCGCAGGGAACCTCTGAAGCTTTGCGCAACGTCGATGCCAGCCTGAGCACCCTGAGCGCGGCGCGCTCAGCGGCCGGTGACGTGCTCAATCGCATCGACGGTGTGACGGACCGGTTGTCAGCCGAAAAGCTGGACGCGCAGACCCAGCGCTCGAACGCCGAAGACTTGGACATGGTGCAGGCACTGACCGATTTCCAGATCAAGCAGAACGGCTACGATGCAGCTCTGAAATCGTATTCCGCAATTCAGAAGTTGTCGCTGTTCCAGTACGTCAATCCCTGACCCAGTCAGACGGCGCATGAGGCTGCGGTGTGAGCCTCTCCACTGTGTAGGAGTTCTTGTGTTGGAAGCCGAGATACTGGGTCACGTGGCGCTGGGCTATTCGGCCTTCATCGACCGCAACCGTGCGGTCACCGCCACCCGGTTGACGGTGTTCCCCTTGCGTCCCGATATGCCACTGGACGCAAGGGAGCTGCTTCAGGCGGTCGCATCGGTTTGGCCAGCCAATGGCGGCCGGGTCTCACTGAATGTCACGAGCGAAAGCCTGTTGCAGGATTTGCTGCAGACCTCACCCTCTGCCAATTTGATGGTGGAAGTGCCGGCGTTCATGGCGGCAGACCCGGTGAACACCGCCTCTATCGTCGCCTTGCACGCACACGGCACGACGCTGATGCTCAAGGGGCGCCCTTTGAAGGATCTGCCGCGGGAGGTGCTGCCGTGCTTCACGCAGTCGATCATTGACCTGTCGGACGATCGGCGCGTGGCAATCGCTGGCGTCGCGCCAGTCGGCGTCTCGCGCACCATCCCCCACGTTCTTGCCGGCATCAACACGGCCGCGGACATGGATAGTGCGTTCAGCCGTGGCGCGGTGGCTGTGTTGGGGTGGCCAATCGGCGATGAAGTCACGGAGCGTCCAAAGGGCGTCCGAACGCCTCCGACGCCGATCGACCTGCAGACGGTCGTCGAACTGATCCGCCAGGTCGACGCAGAAGAGTCGGCCGAAAAGCTGGAAAACACACTCAAGCGCGACCCGTCCCTTGGATTCAAGGTGCTGAGATATATCAATTCAGCGGCCTTTGGGCTGTCGGTCGAGGTCAGTTCGTTCCGCCATGCGCTGATGCTGCTGGGTTACCAACGCCTCAAGCGCTGGCTTGCGCTGTTGCTTGCCACTGCCAGCAAGGAGCCCAACATGCGCGCTGCGATGTTCGCCTCAGTGCGACGGGGCCTGCTGATGGAAGAACTGGCGCGCAACACCGGCGGCGATGCCGAGATGCGCAACGAGCTGTTCATCTGCGGCGTTTTCTCTCTGCTCGACCGCCTGTTCCAGCAACCACTCGCTGAGCTGTTGCGAACGATCCCCGTGCCGCAGCTCGTCCACGAAACGCTGATCGAGGGCACCGGCCCGTACGTGCCGTACTTCAATCTGGTGAAGGCGATTGAGGCTGAGTCACTTTACGACTTCCGCGAATGTGCAGATGCCTTGATGATGGGCGTGCGTGAAATCAACGAGGCCGAATTGCGCGCGCTGGCTGCGGCCGCTGACCTCGACTGACGCTGTGCCAATAGCCAGATTGATGAACGAAGCGATGGATTCGCGGGCATGAGCCTGCGAACGCGCCTGAGGTGAGGGCGATGGATCTCGTCGCCGGCCAGCCCGCCCTTGAACAGTTTTTCGATCACCTCAGTGAAGGTGTCTTGCTGTTCGATCGTCGCGGCCAGGTGACGTTCGCCAACACCGCGGCCTTGCGTCGCATGCCCTGCGCAGTCGGCGTCGCGTTGACGGAATGGCAGGCCGTGCTCGGTACTGCGTTGGTGGATTGGTTGCGCCTCGCCATCACCACTTCGCCTGGCGCCATGCGCATACCGGGCCACGCGGCTTCACGCGCCGCAGCCTCGTCGCGTGGCGTGGCCGCCGTATTGCCACCAGCAGCGGTAATGTCCGATGGCTGCACTGCTGATGTTGCTTGGCAAGTCCTGGGCTCGGGCCTTTATGCGTTGCGCTTGCAATGGCGAGACCCGGCGCCTGCTGGCGCGTTGCCACCGTCCACCATCAGCGGCCCTGTGATTGCCGAGCTGATGCAGGTGCTGTGGCATTCGCCCTTCCCGGCAATGCTGCAGGACACGCGCTGGCGCATCGTCGACGTGAATCCGGCCTTCGTCGCCTTCAGTGGGTATGCGCGAGAACAACTGATCGGCAGCGATCCTGTGGAGCTCGAACCCGAAGAAGATCGCGCCAGAAGCCTGGGGCTGCGTGAACGCTGGCAAGAGCCCAGCGACCGAGACGCCGAGCCAGCGTTCGTGAGCCGTCGCATCTTTGCTGCCGATGGCCGCGAGCGCTGGTTCCGCGCGACTCGCAGCGTGCTCGCCGATGAGAATGGCCGCGTGTTTGCCATGTCGGTGCTGCAGGACAGCACGGCAGAGCACATTGCCCGCGAGCGAGCCGACCGCTCGGCACGCGAGATCGACGACTGGTTCGACCTGAGTCCGATCGGTATGGTTTTGTTCGACGAGGTGGGTTTGCTGGTGCGGACCAACCCTGCTTTTGATGCACTCGCGGGCGCGGTTCCCGCGGTGCTCGCCGATGCCTCGCCCGAGTTGCGCCAGTTGCTGGGCTGGACCGACAGTGGCCCATCGCCCGACCTCCAGCCCTCGGCCAAACCGGTGGTTACGCAGGGTTGGCTGCCGCAGCCTCACGGTGGATTGCGTCGGCTTCGCTCCATCGTTCGCTGCTACACCACGCCAGGTGGCGCGAGACGCCACATGGCCATCCTGGAAGACCGCAGCATCGAGGAAGAGCGCGACCTCGCACAAATGCAGATCGGCGCGCTGATGGACACGGCTGGCGTCGGTCTCGCGACCTTCCAGGAAACGTCTGGCTGGGTGCGTCAGCGGCAGTCCTCGAAGCCTGCAGACGCACGACCCGATTCGAGCGTGACGCCCGCCTCCGCGGCCCTGCAGTCGATCAGCCGCGACATCGTGGCCGACGAGTCGCTGGCTGACTACGACGCACTGCAGCAGGCCCTGCGCACGGCGCAGCGAGCCGAGCTTCGATATGCCATCCGACACCCTCAGTTGGGCCTTCGATGGCTGCTGACCCGTGTCGAGCCAGCTACGCTGGCATCTGGCAAGCGCACGACCTCGGTGGTGACGCTCGACATCACCGAGCAGCATCAGACGCAGCAGCGCAGCGAGCAACTGCTGCGCGAGCTCACGACGATCCTGGAAAGCACCTCGGCCGGTATCGCCTACATCCGCGGCAATGTCCTGGTGCGCTGCAACCGCCGGTTCGAGGCGATGCTGGGGTTGCCTTCGGTGGGAATCGCTGGCAGTGGTATTGCGGAGTTGTTCGGCAGCTCGCCACAAGGTCAGCGCATCGCTGCCGACACATTGCAGGCTCTGACCGCAGGGTTGATCTTCGAGACCGAGTTTTCGATGGACCCGGCCACAGGATCGGCGAGCGATCAGCCGCTGCGCTGGTATGCGTTGTCCGTGCGGCGCACCGGCCCGGTAAGCCAGCAGATCGAGGCGATTGCGGTGCTCTCCGACATCACACGTCTGAAAGCGCAGCAGGTCGAGTTGGAGCAGTTGGCACGTGACCGCGAGCTGATGTTCAGCCTGTCCGAGGTGGGCATCGCCTTCGTGCGTGATGGCGTGCTGCAGCGTGCTAACGATGCGCTCGCCCAGCTTGCAGGCTACCCGGCTGCCGAGCTGCAGGGCTTGCCGCTGCGATCACTGTATGCCGATGCCGAAGAGCATGAGCGTCTATCGTCGCAGGAACAGAACGCGCTGCAACTGCACGGTCGCTGGATCGGCGAACGGCAGCTGCACCAGCGCGACGGCCGGGTCGTCTGGGTTCAGATCAGCACCCGTCTGGTGGGTGATGACCCCTCCGGCGGCATCATCGCGTCGTTCGTCAATGTCGATGCACGGCATCGCGCCGAGCATGCGGTGACGTTGCAGGCCAACCGCACGAGGGCGATTCTTGATTCGGTGCTGGTCGGCATCGTGACGGTCGGGCCGCGAGGGATCGAGTGGATGAACCGTTCGGCGCGACGAATGTTCGGCGCTGACCTGGGCGACTTCATCGAACAGCCGATCAGCACTGTTGCCACGCCCGAGCCAGATCACCCGTTTCGCCGAACTCAGTACCTGGACGACCTGATCGAGGGTGAGGCCGAGACCTTCGAGTGCCGGGTCAAGGCCCGCGATGGGCGTGAATTCTGGGTCGTTGGCAATGCGGTGGTCACCGGCCGAGAATCGCGTGGAAGGCAGCTGACCTACGCGCTGCTTGATATCGAGCGGCGCCGTCAGGCCGAGGCCCGCATCGCGGAGGCTCAGGCCTCACTGCAACGCATCATCGAGGCCGCGCCAATGGCCATCACAGTGCGCGATGCACGCACGCTGACGATCCTTCAGGCAAATCTGGTTGCCGCACGCAGTGTCGATCGAACCATCGATGAACTGGTGGGGTGCAGCCCCGAAGATATCTTCGAACCCGAACTGGCCTCAAAGCGGCGCCTGGACATGGAGCTGGCACTGCGCGCCAGCAGCGTCACACAGCGCGAGTACCAGATTCCGATGAACGGCGAGTTGCGTGTCTGGGATGCACGCTACTTGCCGCTGGCGGCGCCTGGCCAAGCCCCCGATCAGTTGCTGCTGGTCGCAACAGACGTGACCGAGCAAAGAGCGGCGGAGCAGGCGAAGTTCGACGAGGCGATCGCACAGCGCGAGATGCTGGTCAAGGAAGTACACCACCGCATCAAGAACAATCTTCAGGGTGTCGCCGGTCTGTTGCAGCAGATCGCTGCTCGCAAACCGGAGATGGCGACGGCCATGTCCGAGGTGGTGGGTCAGGTGCAGGCGATTGCCCAGGTCTATGGGCTGCAGGTCGGTGCGGGTGGGCCGCTGCAAGTGGCTGGGGTCGTGGAAGCGATTGCCGGTTCGGTGCAGCGCACGTTTGGGCACCCGATCAGATTCGTGGTGAAAGGCGAAAACCCCGCGCAGTGGGTGCTGCCCGAGGCCGAATCGATCCCGATTGCGCTGACCATCAATGAACTGCTGACCAATGCGGTAAAGCACAGCGCGATGCGGCACCCTGCGGCTGACCCTGACGAGGCCGCTCCGCACACCGTGGAATGCATGCTGGTGTGCGAGGAGAGCGGTGTCCGCATCGTGATTCGCAACCCAGCGCGTCTGGCAGACGACTTCAACCTTGCTCGCGTGCCCGGCGGAGTTTCCGGGCTCGGCCTGGTGCGTGCTTTGCTTCCGAGGCGTTGCGCGCAGCTCGGCATCGAACAGGATGGCGACCATGTGGTCGCAACCGTGAGCATCGTGGCGCCCGGTGTCATGAATGCCGCGCGCCGAAAGACACCGGTCTGAACCTGGCTGCGCTGTTCAGCCCTTTCGCTTTCGGACAGAATGGTGCGGCGCTGCGAAGCGTGTGTATCTGGCGGCGTCTTCCCGCTATTGGGCGGGAGGGTCGTTTTGAAGTTGCAGGGGAACTGTGTTGGCCTTTGAGCAAGAGCCGTCCGAGGTGGGCGGCAAAATTCTCGTGGTGGACGACGACCGGCTTGTGCTGGCGACGCTTGCCCACGGCCTGACACAGGCAGGCTACGACGTGATCGACGCCGACAATGGCGATGACGCGATCCTGCTTGCACGAGAGCACCGGCCCGATCTTGCACTGCTCGACATCCGCATGGAGGGCATGAGCGGCTTTGATGTCGCCGCCTATCTGCGCGAATACTGCAAGATGCCCTTCATGTTCTTGTCGGCATTCACCGACGAGGACACAGTGCGTCAGGTCCATGAACTTGGGGCGGTTGATTACCTGGTCAAACCGCTGGACATCGGCCAGATCGTCCCGGCAGTGCAGGCGGTGTTTGCGAGGCTGAAGGCGTCGTCTTCGGCAGCGATCACTCCCATCGCCGTCGCACCATCAATGGGAGCAGGGCGCATTGATGCCTTGTCGCCGGTCGAAGCGATGGCGGTCGGCGTGCTGATGCACCGCTACTCGCTGGCCCGCGCTGCAGCCTGCGATCGTCTTCAGCGCATGGCTGCGGCTAACGGTCTGGCCGTGGGTACCGAGGCCGAACGCCTGCTGGAAGCGGTTGAGCGTCTGTCGAACGCGGCCGACCTCTGAGGCCTTGCCGCGATTGCGCGCCGGATCAGTTCGACAGCGGCACCAGCGAGAAATAGAAGCTTGCGCCTTGCCCCACCTCGGACTCGGCCCACACCTCACCGCCGTGCTTGTGCACGATCCGTCGGACTGAGGCCAGGCCAACGCCAGTGCCCTGGAATTCGCTGGCGCTGTGCAGGCGCTGGAAGACACCAAACAAGCGGTCGGCAAATCGCATGTCGAATCCTGCACCGTTGTCGCGAACGGTAAAGGTGGGCGTTGCAGAGTCTTTGCAGCGCTCGAACCACACCTGCGGCTCGGCGCACTTGCCGGTGTACTTCCAGGCGTTGCCGAGCAGGTTCTCGAGCGCCACTCGCAACAGTGTCGGGTCGCCCTGAACTTGCATCGCCGGATCGATGTGGACCTTCACCTTGTGATCGGGCGATTGCCGTCGCAGGTCATCGATGACGAAGTGTGCCAACTGCGACAGGTTGACAGGCTGTCGCGAGACCGGCTTGGCAGACAGTTGCGATAGCGCCAGCAGAGCATCGATCATGCTGTTCATCCGCGCCGCTGCGCCGAGCACGCGATCGAGATGGTCGTTGCCGATGCGGTCGAGGAGCCGGCCGTAATCTTCCTTGACGATCTTGGTAAAGCCCTCGACAACGCGAATCGGTGCCCGAAGATCATGCGACACCGTGTAGCTGAACGAGTCCGCATCGTTCTCGGTCGGGATGGCCAATGGCGTCAGCGATGGCATGGTGGGAGGTCGGGAGGATTCGACCTGCGGGCGGGTCTGGCTCGATCCTGTGGCGCATGACTGCGGGTCAGCCGCGGGCAGGGCGTCAACCTGACATTCACGCAAGGTTCCAACATGGCCAATGAAGGCGCCCTTGGCGTCGTGCGCGGGCAGGGCACGCAGCAGGCCGGTCTGCACCAAATCATCGGTAGTGCGGTGACTGACCCAGACATCCTCGACGGCCTGATGCGCTTCAATGCGCTGTCTCAGGGAGGCATGCCGGGTCGGGCACAGGTCGCCGGTTCCCGGGTCGATTCCAGCGAAATGCACCCAGAGGTTCTCCAAGCGCCGGGGTGCAGCATGGACACCGGTCGACTTTGCGCTACCCATCGGTGCGTCCAGGGTCAGTAGCCGGTGGCGGGCGTCCGTGTGCCATTGCCAGACATCGAGCGCTCGCGCCAGCGTCGCGGCATGGGCGTGCTGCTGCCGCAGTTCAGAGACTTCTGCTTCCAGTTGACGCAATCGTCGCAGCAACCATGCTCCGGCCGCGAGACATAGCAACACGAAGCCGATGCTGAACACGAGCGCAAGGGCCGAGCCTGCGCCGGCGCTGCCGAAGCTCATGTCGGAAGTCCTGACGGGCGCGGCACCGGTTGCCGCAGCGACGCACACACGGTGCTCCGGCACTCGGGGACACCCTCTGACAGCTCGATCACACTCAGGCTCACGCTGATTGGCCCCGAATTCATAGCGGCGGATTGTAGGCAGCGCCAGAGGGCATGCGGCGCACCGAAATGGGTCGTGATGAAGGTTTCATGACTGCCCTCGCTGTGAGCTTTGGCAAGGTGAATTCAAGTCGTGGCGTGGGAGACCGATACCACGAGCACGGTCCCACTCAACCAAATGAATACGGCCTGTTCGGTCCGGATTCGATACAAACATGCAGGCACGACTTTGTGGTGGCGTTTCAAGTATCTTTGGATCAGTGCGATCCGCCGACCACCGCTGCGGTGCAGCCAGGCAATGGCAGGGCATCGTCCCGTTCAACAGTGCCGTCGTCTGAGGCACACTCTGGCATGCGTCAAATGCTGTCTGATCCCACGGTCCAGTACGGAGCCTTGAGATGAGTTCTGCGCCAGTCCACCGGGCCGCGTCCCTGTCAGGGCAGCCCAGTCCCGAACACAATTCGGGTCAGGGAAGGGCCGGGTCACCATGTGTGCTCAACGCCGAGGCGATCCGCCGCCTGCGTGAACTTGACCCGACCGGAGAAAGTCATTTGCTGAAAAGGGTATTTCAAGCCTTCGAGACGTCGCTCAATCGATTGCTGCCTCAACTCGAGCAGGCGCGCAACACAGCCGATGCTGCCGGCGTCAGACTGGTCGCACACACTCTGAAGTCGTCTTCGGCAACCATTGGGGCGGTGCAACTTTCCAGGGTGTGCGCAGAAGTCGAGGCCATGGCACACGAGTCTCGACTCGATGCCGCCGCTCCGTGCATTGAGCAGATTCTTTCGGAGGCACAGGCCGTTCGTGATGCGCTGCGCGATCTGACTGCAGCAGACTTCCCCGCCGGTGCTGCATGAGCTCCAGTCTTCCCGCCATCGACAAAGCCATCACGCAGCCCCGTGTGCTGCTGGTTGACGATGACGAAGTGAACTTGCTGCTGACTTCGATCGCGCTGCGTGAGCGGGGCTTTGTGATCACCGAGGCGGCCAGTGGGGAGCGTGCGCTGGAAGTGTTGCGGGACTGGCAGCCCGACGTCGTTGTGCTTGACGCGTTGATGCCCGGCATGGACGGGTTCGAGACCTGCAGAGAACTGCGTCGTCTCGCCACCTTCGCGTCATTGCCTGTGCTGATGTTGACCGGCCTGGACGATGAGGCATCGATCAATCGTGCCTACGAGGCCGGTGCCACCGACTTCTTTGTCAAATCCAACCAGTGGAGCCTGCTCGACGGTCGCCTGCGTTACCTGCTGCGCTCCTCTCGCACCCGCCTCGAACTCGAACTGAGTCAGGCCCGTCTGGCTCGCGCGCAGGACCTGGCACGGATGGGAAGCTTCGAGTGGAAGGTCGGCTCGCCAGAACCGGTGTTCTCGACCGAAGCGCTGCGTGTCTTCCAATTTGAACCCGGCACCTCATTGCCGTTCCGCGATCTGTTGCGGATGATGCCGAAGGAAGAGCGACGCGGTAAACGCGCGCTGCTCAGCGAAACCCTGCAGAGCCAGGGCAATCTCACACGGGACATTCCGTTGGTGCTGCCCGATGGCCAAGTGCACATCATCCACACCGAAGCGTCCCCGGAGGTCAACGAGCACGGTCAACTGGTCGGCTACACCGGCATCGTGCAGGACGTGACGGACCGATGGAACGCAGAGCACAAGATCCGCCAGCTCGCCAATTTCGATTCGCTGACGGGGCTGCCCAATCGCAACCAGCTGATCGAACGCACCGAGCGTGCGCTCGATGCGGCGCGCCGAATGGGGCATCAGGTCGGGCTGCTGGTGATCGACTTGGACCGATTCAAGGTCATCAATGACACGCTGGGGCACGGGGCCGGTGACGAGTTGCTGATCGAAGTCGCGCGTCGCCTGCGTTCGTGCGTTCGACACTCCGATCAGGTCACCGACAACCTGCTGGACTCTATGGGGACTCGCGCCTTCCGAACGCTGGAGGCGATGTGCCGGCTGGGTGGCGACGAATTCGTCGCATTGCTGCCTGAGGTGATCGACGAGCACGACGCCGAGATCGTGGCCGCCCGCGTGCTAGAGCAGATGCGCGCGCCGGTTCATGTGGCGGGGCAGGAGTGCTTCGTCACGGCGTCAGTCGGCATTGCGCTGTTCCCTCGCGATGGCAACGACGTGGCTGAGTTGATCCGCAATTCCGATGTGGCGATGTTCGCGGTCAAGGCGCAGGGTCGCAATGCCGCCACCGTCTACCGGCCGCAGTTGGCCGGCAAGGGGCGAGAGAAGCTCGAGCTCGAGAGTGCTCTGCACAAGGCCATCGAGCGCAACGAGCTGGTGCTGTACTACCAGCCGAAGATCGATGTGCGCGGCGCCCGCATGGTTGGTGTGGAGGCGCTGATGCGCTGGCAGCGAGGCAACGTGCTGGTGCCGCCTGGCGAGTTCATTCCACTGGCCGAGGAAAGCGGGCTGATCCGGCCCCTCAGCGAGTGGGCGATTCGCGAAGCAGCCCGTCAGGCGCGGGTCTGGCTCGATGCGTTTGGCTTTACCGATTCGATCGCGGTCAACTTGCCCAGCCGGATGTTTGACCGAGGCGACCTGGTCGAAATGATCCATGAGGCGGTGGTTTCCAACGGCGTGCCCCACCATTCGCTGGTGCTCGAGATCACCGAGAACTCGCTGATGAAGGATCTGCAAAGCGTGATTCCTTCGTTGCACCGGCTCAACGAGATTGGGGTCGAGATCTCGATCGATGACTTCGGCACCGGTTATTCGTCGCTGGCCTATCTGACCACCTTGCCGATCAGCGAGCTGAAGATCGACCGCGGTTTCATCCGCGATCTCGGCATGACGCCGCAAAGCTCTGCGGTCGTCACTGCCATCATCGCGCTGGCTCGATCGCTCGGCCTGCGTGTGGTGGCCGAAGGGGTCGAGAACCTGCGACAGATGGAAGTTCTGCACCGACTCGGCTGCGGCGTGATGCAGGGTTTCCTTTTCAGCAAGCCCAAACCGGCTGATGAAATCCAGGCATGGCTGGAAGATACCGTGCTGCCACGAACGGCTTCCTGGATCGGGTTGGCGGCCGACGAAGTGTCGAGCGATCCTTCGCGCAACATGACCTCAAGGCCCGTGCGAACTCCCAATAACGCGAGCTGAACGATGGGCAGCATGACACAGCCGACGAAGGACGGCGCAGCTGCAGATGCCACTGCCCCTGCCTCGACTGCCTCTGCGGAAGGTCGCTCTGCCCAATTGGCCAAGGCAGCGCTGCGCCGATTGGCACAGGACAAGCTGGAGCCGACGCCAGACAACTACGCACGTGCCTACCAGGCCGAGCAGGGGATCGCACCCGCGGCTGGTGA
>CANHNO010000011.1 GCA_947462065.1 Burkholderiales bacterium
CTTCTTCGCCAAGGGCTTCTTCGTGATGGACGGCAGCAAGCGCTCGGCGCACGCAAACGCCTACTTCACCGGCTTTGGTGCGGCCAAGCGAGTGGTGTTCTTCGACACCCTGCTCGACAAACTGCTGCCAAGCGAAGTAGAGGCGGTGCTGGCGCACGAACTGGGTCACTTCAAGCACCGGCATGTGCTCAAGCGCATCGCCTCGATGTTCGCGCTCAGCCTCGTCGGTTTTGCGCTGCTGGGCTGGCTTTCACACCGTATTTGGTTCTACGCGGCTTTCGGTGTACAGCCCTCGATGACGGCAGCGAACGATGCAGTGGCACTGCTGCTGTTCATGCTGATCGTGCCGGTGTTCAGCTTTTTCTTGTCACCGCTGTTCGCGGGGCTGTCGCGCCGCCATGAGTTCCAGGCCGATGCCTACGCCTGCACTCAGGCCAACGGGCGTGACCTGTCCTCGGCCCTGCTCAAGCTCTACAAGGACAACGCCTCGACGCTGACCCCCGACCCGCTGTACGCCCGTTTTTACTACTCGCACCCACCGGCTGCTGAGCGGCTGGCGGCGATGCAGACGCAGGCCACCGCCACATGATCGGATCGAGGCCTTGAGCAAGGCCAAGGCCGACGATGCACCGACCACCTCCGGGCTGGTCGTCTCGGGCTTCGGCCGCCACTACGTCGTCGAGTCCGATACCGGTGTGCGCACCATCTGCCACCCGCGCGGCAAGAAGAGCCTGTGCGTCGTTGGCGACCGGGTGCGCTGGCAGATCACCGGCGACGAGGGCGTGATCGAGGAACTGGAGGAGCGACGCAACCTGCTGTTTCGCCAGGACGAATGGAAGACCAAGGCCTTCGCCGCCAACCTGGACCAGGTGCTGGTGATGGTGGCCAGCGAGCCGGTGTTCAGCGAATCGCAACTCGCGCGCGCGCTGATTGCGGCGGAGAGCGCCGGCATCGCGGCCAGCATTCTTTTGAACAAATCCGACCTGCCGCAGATCAATGCAGCGCGGGAGCGCCTGAAGCCGTATGTCGCGATGGGTTACCGCGTGCTTGAGGTTGCGCTGAAGGCCCAGCCCGAAGCGTCTAGCGCGCTCTTGATACCGATGATGGCCGGGCAGGCCTCACTGGTTCTTGGGCCCAGCGGCACGGGCAAGAGCACGCTGATCAACCTGTTGGCACCTGATGCACGCGCGCAGGTTGGCGAGGTGTCGCAGGCGCTGAACTCAGGACGCCACACCACCACCTCGACGCAGTGGTACTGGCTGGATGTCGAACGCCGCACCGGCCTGATCGATTCACCGGGCTTCCAGGAGTTTGGCCTGAAGCAGGTCGATGCGCAAAAGCTGCCAGCCCTGATGCCCGACCTGCGCGAGGCCTCGACGCATTGCCGCTTCTACAACTGCACCCACCGCCAGGAGCCGGGCTGCGGCGTGCGCGAGGCGCTGGCGAAGGGTGAGATCAGCGAATCGCGCTACCGCATCTACGGCGAGATCCGCCAAGAACTGGAAGGCACGCGCTGGTAGGCGCGTAAGGGTCAACCGACCAGATTCGCCAGCGTCAGCAAGGCCAGCAGCAGCATCCACAACACCACCGAACGCCAGACCAGGCCGACGATGCTGCGCAGATGGCCGAGCACCGGCGTCATGCCGGCCGTCGAACCCACTGCGGCCAGGTCTTCGAAGCCGACGCCCTTGTCGAACGTCTTCGATCGGTCCGGCGTCACGCCCGGCGCCGCCACGCCGCCAAGTTGCACGCCCACCGCACCGGCCGCGGCCGCCAAGATGATGCCTTCGTTCGGGTGTCGCCACATCTCCGCATCACGGCGCCAGCCATTGATCGCTTCCTCGAAGTTGCCGACCACTGCAAAGCCGAACGCAGTGAGCCGCGCCGGAACGTGGTCCATCAGACCGAACAGGCGTTGCGACAGCGCCATCAACCGCTCATTGGTCGGCTCGCCGATGGTGCGACTGCGAAACGCCCAGTAGCGGCTGGCGAATTCAGCACAGCGGTACAGCACAGCGCCCGCAGGGCCGAAGCCCAGCGAGGACATCACGACAAACCAAAAGAACACGCCGAACACATGGCGGTGCGCGGCGAGCAGTGAATGCTCGATCACATGGCGCAGCAGTTCGGTGCGCGGCAACTCGCTCACATCAAGGTGACGCCACTCGGTCAGCAGGCGACGCGCCTCGACTTCGTCTTCGCGGTCGAGCGCATCGCGGATGTCGGTGAAGTAATGGCTGAACTGACGGAAGCCCAGCGTCAGGTACAGCACCGCGACATTCCACCCCAGCCCCAGCAAGAGGCTGTAATGCGCAACGCCGGCATGAACCGCCCAGACTAGCGCGCTAGGCAGGACCACGGTGATGATCCACACGACCCAGGCATGGCGGTCGCGGCCCGCGTCGAAATTCCGGCCAACCCAGCGCTGCCACGAAGTCATCGCGGTGTGAATCGCCGTGCCACGCTGCAAAGGCTTGAGCTGTTCGAGCAACAGCGCCAGTAGGACCGAAAAAAGACTCATCGCCACGGATCATAGCGGCCGGTCAACCGAGCCCCGCGTGGTCAGGCCGCGAGGAATCGGTAGAAATTGCGCAGCATCGCTGCGGTAGCACCCCATATGAAATAGGACCTGAGTGACCCATCCGGCGCCTGCGACGTCCACGGCATCGACAGGAACTCGCGGGCCTCGTCGCCCTCGCCCACCGCATGTCGGCGGTGATGGGCAGGTGACATCAGATAGGCCAGCGGCACCTCGAACACGTCGGTCACCTCGGAGGGATCGACTCGCAAGCTGAAGTCCGGCTGCACCAGCGCCACCACTGGCGTGACGACGTAGCCCGTGACGGTGGTGTAGTAGGGCAAGGTACCCAGAACCTGCACGAACTCACTGCTAAGGCCCACTTCTTCCTCGGCCTCACGCAACGCGGTGGCGATCGGCGTCACGTCCTTCGGTTCTGCGCGGCCGCCAGGAAAGCTGATCTGACCGGGGTGGTCGCTGAGGCGATCGGAACGCTGCGTCAACAACACTGTGATGTCGTCGCCACGCAGCACCAAGGGAATCAGCACCGAGGCGTGTACGGGCGCCTTCGGCACTGGTTGGCGATCGGCCATACGCTCCGGCTGCCACAACGGCGCGCGCTGGAATCGATCACGTAACGCAAGCGCTGCCAGGCGATCGCGAGGCACTGCTGGCAGGTGATCGTCGATCGCCAGCACAGGGCACAGTTCGGGATCGAAACTCAGCGGCATGAAGGTCCACGGAATTGAAAAAGCCGCCTCGGAAGGCGGCTTGATCGCACGAGCCGTGGGCTAGAAACTCGCTTAAGCGAGCTTCTCTTTGATACGTGCCGACTTGCCCGAGCGCTGGCGCAGGTAGTACAGCTTGGCTCGGCGGACATCACCGCGACGCTTGACTTCGATCGACGCGATCAGCGGGCTGTACAGTTGGAAGGTGCGCTCGACGCCTTCGCCGCTGGAAATCTTCCGGGCGATGAAGCTGGAGTTCAAGCCACGATTGCGCTTGGCGATCACGACACCTTCGTAGGCCTGCACGCGCTTGCGGGTGCCTTCGACGACGTTCACGTTGACGATGACCGTGTCACCTGGCGCGAACGCCGGTATGGTCTTGTTCAGACGGGCGATTTCCTCTTGCTCGAGGGTTTGGATCAGGTCCATGATTTCTCCGTGTGATCTTGCCTACGCTGGGTGGAGGAATTGTTCCGAACCTGCGACGTGAAGAGACAACGCGCGGCCGGACGTGGCAGAGGATCAGAAAGCCTTCTAGTATACGTTGAATGCGGCCAAAAACCGCTCATCTTGAGCGCTGAGCTGGTTGGCAGCGCGCGCCGCGGCAATCAGGTCCGGTCTGCGGCGTGCCGTCAGCGCCAGCGACTGCTCGCGGCGCCAGCGCGCAATGCGTTCGTGGTGGCCTGACAGCAACACCTGCGGAATCGGTAGCGGACCGTCGTCGGCTGACAACACCTCGGGACGGCTGTAGTGCGGTCCTTCGAGCAGGCCGTCGGAAAAACTGTCTTGCTGGTGCGATTGCGCATCGCCGAGCACACCGTCCTGCAAGCGTGCCACCGCGTCGAGCAACGCCAGCGCGGGCAGTTCACCACCAGACAGGACGAAGTCGCCGAGGCTCAGTTCGACATCAACGTGGCGGTCGAGCACGCGCTGGTCGATGCCCTCATACCGGCCGCACAGCAGTACCGCGCCGGGGCCCGAGGCCATCTCGCGCACCAGAGCCTGATCGATGCGCCGGCCGGTAGGTGTGAAGTGAATGACCGGAGCTTTGGTCTGAACGGCGCCTTCTGCGCCTGCGAAACCGGCATTGCGCCCAGTCTGCACAGCCGCTAAGGCCCGCTCCAGGGGCTCGGCCAGCAGCACCATGCCCGGGCCGCCGCCGTAGGGCCGGTCATCGACGCGACGGTACTGGCCGTCGGCAAAGTCGCGCAGTGGCCACAACCGGACGTCCACCTGAGCGGACTCATAAGCGCGCCGCGTGATGCCGTGTATCAGGTGCGGCTCAAAGAGCTCGGGAAACAGCGTGACGACGTCGAAGCGCATGGCAGCGTCCGCACGACGATCAGTAATCCAGGCCCCAGTCGACGGTGATGCGTCGCTCGGGCAGGCTGACCGCGTCAATAAAGGAGGCAACAAACGGGATCAGCCGCTGATCGGCTTCGGTGGTGGCACCCGCAGCGGCCACCCGCAACACGCTGTGCGGGCCGGTATCGATCAAGCCGATGACCTCACCCAGGTGTTCACCCTGCCGGTTGATGACCGCCAAGCCGACCAGATCGACCCAGTAATACTCATCGGGAGGTGCTGTTGGGAAACTACTGCGCGGCACGTAGACACGTGCGCCGCGCAAAGCCTCTGCGCCAGGGCGATCGACGACATCCTGAGCTTGAGCGACCACCAGATCACCGTGGTCCTTGGCAGTCACGATCTTCAGCAGCGGGGGTAAGGTCGCGATGTTGACTGCCGCTCTCGGACAGTTGGGCTCGGGCGGCTTCAGCAACCAGCGCTTCGATGAAAACAACGCCTGCGGATCTGCGGCGAAAGGCTTGACTTTGAACCAGCCCTTTACGCCCCAGGCATCGATGATGATGCCGACCTCGATCGCATCGTCGGGCCAGGGCGCCAGATCGATACCGGGTTCAGCCACGGGGTGCTGCCGGTGCATCGATCGAAGCGGTAACGCCGACGATCAATTCAGGCTCAGGCCGTCGCGGCCTTGGCCTGCTCGACCAGACGTGCCACGGTCGGCGACAACTGGGCACCATTGCCGGTCCAGTAGTCGATGCGATCGAAGGCAACGCGCAACGGCTGCTCGCCACCGGAGGCGACAGGGTTGTAGAAACCGACGCGTTCGATGAAGCGGCCGTCGCGGCGGATGCGCGAATCGGTGACGACGATGTTGAAGAACGGGCGCTTCTTGGCGCCGCCGCGAGCCAGTCGAATCACAACCATGGTATTTCCTTGAATGATGGGTTGCCCGCCGCATCCGGGAGACACTCCGGTCGCGCAGAACGTAAAGTCGCAGCCGCAGGGCCGCGACAAGGATCAGTGCCGTAGATACGCCAACCGGCCCGAGCGCATCAAATCGCATCGAACCCACCAGCCGTCACGTGAACCCTCGATTGTAAACTGGACTACCCGGCGATTTCCAACACTGTGACACCGCCGCTGCTGATTCGAGTCTGCCCCCTCGGAGACATCCCGGCACTGACAGGCCTGTGTGCGCGGCATGTGGCGCACGGCACGGGCACCTTCGGGCTGGATGCCCCCTGATGCGCGGCAAATGGCCGTGCGGCTGCAGCAAGCTGACGAACAAGGCTGGCCCTGGCTGGTTGCAGAGCAGGCCAGCCGCGTGATCGGTTATGCATGCGCTCAGCCTTTCAGGCCGCGATTGGCCCTCCTCCATTGCGTCGAAGACTCGGTCCACCTCGCGCCGGACTGCCAGCGACAAGGCGTCGGACGGCCGTTGCTGGCGGAGCTGATCGCGCAATGCGAGGCCCGCGGGGCGACACAAATGATCGCGGTGATCGGCGACGCTGCGAATACAGGCTCGATCGGGCTGCACCGCGCCTTGGGCTTCGAGCCTGCCGGACAATTGAGCGGCGTCGGCTGGAAATTCGAGCGCTGGCTGGATGTGGTGTTGCTGCATCGACGTCTGGGCTCGGGCGCAGAATCAGCACCCCGCCAGAAGGAATGACGACCATCGAAACGACCCCATCCGCCGACAAATCCAAGACCCTCGCCACCTGGATCGCCATCGTCGCAGGCCCCTTGGGGCTGCATCGGTTCTACCTCCATGGCTTTCGCGATGTGCCTGGCTGGCTGCATCCACTGCCCACACTGATCGGGCTGTATGGCGTGAATCGGGCGCAATCGCTAGGCCAGGACGACCAGCTGGCCTGGGTGCTGATTCCATTCGTCGGCTGCACGATTGCGGCATCGATGCTGTGCGCCATCGTCTACGGCCTGACCAGCGACGACAAATGGAATTCCCGCTTCAATGCCGGACTCCCAGCCTCTCGCAGTGGCTGGGCCGCGGTGCTGGGTGTACTGCTGGCCCTGCTGGTGGGTGCTGGCGTGCTGATGGCCACCATAGCATTCGCCGCCCAGCGATATTTCGAGTATCAGGCCGAGACTGAGGCAGCGTCCGTCAGTCAGCCCACCGCACCGACTGCCCCACCACCGACGACAGCAACGTACTGAGGGGCCCGCGGCCGGGAATCACTGCGTCAGGCAGCAATGCCGCCAGCGGCAGCAACACGAAGGCACGTTCGTGCATCCGAGGGTGCGGCACGGCGAGAGCGGTTGTTTCGATCTGTTGATCGCCGTAAAGCAGCAGGTCGAGGTCGAGCGTTCGCGGTGCGTTGCGGTAAGGGCGTTCGCGGCCGTGGCTGCGCTCGATCGCTTGCAGCGCCGCCAGCAAGGCATGAGGCGACAAGGTGGTGTCGAAACAGGCGACCGCGTTCAGGTAGTCTGGGCCGCTGGAATCTACCGGGGCGCTGCTGAACCACGGAGAGCAGCGGTGATGCCGCGATCCTGGCAACTGCTGCAATTGGGCGTATGCCGCCGCGAGAACCGCCCGCGTATCGCCCAGATTGGCGCCGAGGCCAATGCAGGCTTGCGACTCGATCACACCGAGCCGGGCTCGCCGCCTTCTGAAGCGGCTGCAGCGCCCGCCTCGGTCGGCTTGCGGCGGCGGCGACGACGCTTCTTGGCGGGCTCAGCAACCGCCTCCGGCTCGTCGTCGGACTCCGTGGCCTGAGCAGGCTTGGGTTGGCGCTTGCCATCCTGCCGGGCATCACGCCCTCGAACTGACTCCATCAAGCGGCGTCGCGCGTCCTCGTCGGCCAGCGAGAAGTCTTCCCACCACCGCGCCAGTTCATCCGACACCTCACCCGCATCGGCACGCAGTCGTAGGAAATCGAAGCCAGCACGGAAGCGCGACTGCTCGACGAGCGTGAACGGCGCATTGCCGACACGGCGTTCGAATCGCGGCTGCATCAACCAGATCTCGCGCATGTCGCCGCCCAGCTTGCCGCGCCCGGAGATGTCGCCGATGCGGGCATCGAAGATGGCTTCGACGGCCTGCTGAAGCGCGGTGAATGCGGGCTCACCGCCAGCTTTCAATTGATCCCATTTCAACTGCACGTCGTGCCACAGCATGCAGGCGAGCATGAAGCTGGGTGCGACCGGCTTGCCTTCGCCCACGCGACGGTCGGTGTCGGCCAGCGCCAGTCTCACGAACTCGCGGTGCGCATCGCTGCCGCGGCTGTCGTCGAGCAGCGTGTCGAGCACTGGGAAGGTACCTGCCGGCAGACCTTGCTTGCGAAGTTCAGCCAGACTCGCCAACGAGTGGCCGGTCTGCAGCAGCTTGATCATCTCGTCGAACAGGCGCGAGGGCGGCACGTTCTCCAACAGCGCCGACATGGCCTGGATCGGCGCGCGCGTCTTCGGTTCGATCTCGAACCCCAGCTTCGCCGCGAAACGCACCGCACGGATGATGCGCACCGGGTCTTCTCGGTAGCGCGTCTCGGGGTCGCCGATCATCCGCAGCAGTTTCTTCTTCGCGTCCTTGATGCCGCCGTGGTAGTCGACCACCAGTTCGCGCACCGGGTCGTAATACATCGCATTGACGGTGAAATCGCGACGCGCGGCGTCCTCGATCTGTGGTCCCCAGACGTTGTCGCGCAGCACGCGACCGTCTGCACCAACCACATGGCTCGGGCCGGTAGAGTGACGCCCTTCGGCCTTCAATGTCTTCTCGTTGCCGACGACCTGTTCGGCAGCCGCAGCGTCCATCAGCGCGCGGAAGGTCGAGACCTCAATGACCTCGCTCAGGCCGCGATCCTGCCGGCCGCGGCCGAACACGACGTGCACGATACGAAAGCGCCTGCCGATGATGAAGGCGCGGCGAAACAGCGCCTTGACCTGTTCGGGCGTCGCATCGGTCGCCACATCGAAGTCCTTCGGGCGCAGGCCGAGGAGCAGGTCGCGAACCGCGCCACCGACGATGTAGGCCTCGTGCCCGCCATCGACCAGCGTCTGCACCACCTTCGCAGCACGTTCATCAACCAGCGAGGGATCGATCTGATGTGCGCTCTTCGGCACCTCGACCCGTTGACCGAGCAAGGGCACTGCGGTGGCCTTCTTGGTCGGCTTGCCCAGCAGCTTGTCGAAAAACTTCTTAATCATGTGAACAGGTTCAACGTTGGCCATCCGCGCTGGTGGGCAACCGCGAGCAGCGCAGGCGTCGGATTGGTCGCCACCGGTTCGGTGGCCTTCTCAAACAAGGGCAGGTCATTGAGTGAGTCGCTGTAGACGGTGATGCGAGCACAGTCTCGCCATGTGGCCCCTTGCCCTCCCAGCCACTCCTCGACACGCTGGACCTTGCCTTCCCGGTAGCTCGGTGTGCCTCGGATGCGGCCCGTGATGCTACCGCGCGCGTCACGCTCAAGCTGAACCGCGATCAGCGCGGGAATGCCGAACGCCGCGGCGATCGGCGTAGTGACGAAATCATTGGTCGCGGTGACCAGCGCCACCCGATCCCCCTGCGCCTGGTGTCGGCGCACCAGATCGCGGGCGCTGTCGTGCAAGGCAGGCTCGATCACCCGCTGCATGAACAAGACTTGCGCGGCGCTCAGCGCCTCGGGGGAACGCTCGCGCAGTGGCCGAGTCGCGAACTCAATGTAGGCATGCACGTCGAGCTGGCCCGCCTGGTACTGTGCGAAGAACGCATCGTTGTCGCGCCGAAAGCTGGACTCGTCGACCCAACCGAGCGCGATCACGAACTCACCCCAGGCGTGATCGGAATCGAGCGGCAGCAGGGTGTCGTCGAGGTCGAACAGGCAGAGATTCAAGACAACACCCCATCGCTGTTGCGCACATCGTCGGCAGCGTTTTCAGCCAGCATCTGACGCAGCAACGGCACGGTCAGAGCACGCTTGTGCACCATTGCAAATTCGTCGAGTCGATCGAGTTGAGACATCAGGTGTTTCAGGTCACGGGCGTAGCGGTTCAGCAGGTAATCGATCACCTCGTCGGACAGGAACAGACCTCGTCGGTCGGCTTCCCGACGAAGCGCCGCCCGGGATTCAGCTTCGGACAGCGCCTGCACAGCCATCACGTGACCCCAGCCCAGGCGCGATCGCAGATCGTCGCGCAACGGCAGGTCGACCGGCGGCAGTCGCCCCGACGCAGCGATCAAAGTCGCCTGCGACGTGGCCTCGACAAACAAGGTGAACGCCGCATGCTGCCGTGGCGCGTCAAAAGCCTCGCAGCCGTCGAGTACCAGCAAGCTCCAGCTTTCTTCATGCAGCCAGGGAAGGGGCTGGGGGGAATCGAACCAGCCGACGCGGCCGCCGCGCTGCTGAACCTCGTGTGCCAGCGCTCGCAGCAGATGTGTCTTGCCGGTGCCCTGCGCGCCCCAGAGATACAGCGGTGTCGTGGGAGCGCCTGGCTCGCATACCGTACGCAAATGGGTCAGCACCATCGCGTTCGACCCGGCGACGAATGAATCGAAAGTCGGCGTGCTACCGGACGCTATCGGCAGAGGGATCTGCTTCACGTCGCCAACTGGTGCTTGGCTTGCGATGCGCGTTTTGCGCCTGACACGGACGCAGGCGTCAATGCAGCCTCGGGCGTTCGCCCCGCCGCAAGCGATCCAGCTGCTCGGCCAACACACGGCTGTCGTCCGCATCGGGACGGTCGCGCAGATAGGCTTCAAGGTCTTCAGCCGCCTTGCTGGACTGCCCGAGCTGTGCCCATGCACGCCCGCGGTCGCGACGCTCTTCGTGTGCATGCGGCATCAGCACGACCAGGCGGTCCATCACGGGCATCAGGCGCAGCCAGTCTTCGGCGGTGCTGTGGATTTCCTTCAGGTTGCGCAGCATCCTGGCAAGCACCTCGCGCGGCTGTGCCGTTTGCAGGAAGAGGCCGAGCGGCGCATCGAAGTCGCCAACCAGCCCTTGGCTGATCTTGTAGGGGCCAAGTCGCTCGTCAAGGTCCTCTCTCGACAGCGACTTGCCAGTAAACGGATCAATCACGGCCTCGCCATTTCCCGTGCCATTCAACTTGCTGATCTTCACCAGGAAGTGCCCTGGAAAGGACACACCATGTGCACGCAGGCCGATCTGTGTGGCCATCTCGATGTAGAGAATCGCCAACGTAATCGGGATGCCGCGGCGAGTGCGCAGCACCTGGTGTACGTAACTGTTCCCGGGGTCGTAGTAGTTGTTGACGTTACCGCGGAAGCCCAGTTCGTGGAAAAAATAGCGGTTGAGCCAGCGCAGCCGCTGCAAAGGAACCACGTCAGCCGGGATGCGGCGCTTGAGCCTGTCAGCCAGTTCATCGACCTCCGCGAGTACCCCCTGCAGGTCAAGTTGCGGGTGCTCGTCCAGGCCGATCGACGCCGCGGCTTCGAGCAGCGACAAGCTAGCATCGTCTGCCACCAATGCGTTGAAATAATCGAGCGTGGTGGGCACCGCGAACTGGAACTTGCTGGTCATTTTCGAATGATACGGCGGCATTGCGGCAGCCATGATTACCTCAGCTGCGGCGGGCAAAATCCTGCAGACGGATGCCCATCAGCCGCAGCGCCAGGAAGTAGAGCAACGCGACACCGACCAGACATGCTGCGAGCACGCCGACACGCAACAGGCGCTGACTGCCGAGGCCGACCCAATCAATGCCGACCGACGCCGCGCCCAGCGCAACGCCCACAAGGGCAGTCGCGCACAGCACCCGCAAGCTAAAGCCAGGCCACCCGGCCAACGGCACGTAAGTACCCTCACGCCGTAGCCCGGCAAACAGCCAGCCGGCGTTGATCAACGCGCCCAGCCCGATGGAAAGCGCCAGACCGGCGTGTCCCAACTGTGGCACAAACACCAGATTCATCAGTTGGGTCAGGACCAACACCACCACAGCAATCTTGACCGGTGTGCGGATGTCCTGCCGCGCATAGAAGCCAGGCGCCAGCACCTTGATGGCGATCAGTCCCACCAAGCCAACGCCATAACCCATGAGCGCTTGCACAGTCTGCTGGACGTCAAGCACGCTGAATTGCCCGTAGTGATACAGCACCGACACTATCGCCCTCGGAAAGACCAGCAAAGCCACTGCACAAGGCAAGGCGAGCAACAGCACCAGCCGCAAGCCCCAGTCCAAGTGACTGGAATAGGCGGCCTGATCACTACTGGCCTGGGCGGCCGACAGCTGAGGTAGCAGCACCACCCCGAGCGCCACACCGAGCAAAGCGGTTGGGAACTCCATCAGCCGGTCGGCGTAGGTCAGCCAGGACACCGCGCCGACACCGACGTGCGAGGCGATCTGTGTGTTGATCAGCAGCGACAGCTGTGCCACCGACACGCCGATCAACGCCGGGGCCATCTGCTTCAAGATGCGACCGACGCCAGGATGATTGAGCGCGGTGCGCAAGGTGCGCCATGAGCCCCCGATGCGCGGACTCATGCCGATGGCACGTAGAGCTGGCCACTGCACTGCCAACTGCAGCACGCCGCCGAGCATCACGCCTACGGCCAGGGCATAAATCGGCTCGATACCGCGCTGCTGGAACCAGGGCGCGAGCAGCCACGCAGCGAGCATCACCGACAAGTTCAGCAACACCGGCGTGACAGCCGGGACGGCGAAACGCTTCCAGGTCTGGAGCACGCCGGCCGCCAGCGCCACCAGGGACATGAAGCCGATGTAAGGGAACATGATCCGCGTCATCACCACAGCGGCGTCGTACTCTTCAAGGCCCGAAGCCATCAACCACACCAGAACCGGAGAGGCAATGACGCCGAGCACACAGGTCAGCGCCAAAGCCCAGACCAGTACGGTGCCAACAGCATCGACCAAGCGGCGTGTGACCTCATCCCCCTCCGTGGCGCGGGTAGCGGCCAGGATCGGAACAAAGGCCTGCGAGAAGGCGCCCTCTGCGAACAGACGACGCAGCAGATTCGGGATGCGGAAGGCGACGTTGAACGCGTCGGTGTAGGCGCTGGCGCCGAAACTCGCTGCAATGATCAGTTCCCGCCCCAGGCCGGTGATGCGCGACGCAAGGGTCAGCAGCGAAACGGTCGAGGCAGCGCGCAGCAGGTTCATGGTGTTAGGCAACGGGGCGAAGCAGTATAGGCAGCGGCCGCTCGCTTGCGAGCAGTTCACCGAGTGAATGCGCCACAACGGCGCCAGCCCTGCTACACTCGCGGGCTCTGCTCTAACTGCTCACAGAAGAATCATGGCCACAGCATCCAAAGCCAAGAAGAAAACCGTCCGCATCGCCTCTGGCTTGAAGCGGGTGCGTCAGGACGTGAAGCTGAATGCGGCCAACACCGCGTTGCGCTCGAAGTTCCGCACCGTCATCAAGAACGTGCAGAAGGCCGTGATCGCTGGTGATAAGGCCAAGGCCGCAGACCTGTTCAAGACCGCCGAGCAGGTCATCGACTCGGTCGCCGACAAGGGCCTCTTTCACAAAAACAAGGCCGCACGCCACAAGAGCCGCCTGTCGGCCAAGATCAAGGCCCTGCCTGCAACGGCCTGATTCGCGCTTCGGCTCTCCTTCAAAGGCCCGCTTTGCGGGCCTTTGGCATTTCAGGATCTCAAATTTCGGTCGGCGACGGAGGCAACGCCGTGGCGTCAACCACTTGCAGCTTGTTGTCACGCGCAAAGTTCATGACAAAGTCCCAAGCCATCGGCTCGGCGTCGCGCAGCGCCTGATTGACGATCACGCACTTCACCCCACTGATCACTCGTGGCACGCAATACGGCGAATAGCCGATGAACGAAGAGCGGTCAGAGGCCGAACCTTCCGGCCGAAAGCATGACATCGCGCCGGCCAGACGTTCCGCCCAATCGCTGGGTCGAAAGGCATGGCCCTCGAGGGTGATGCCTTTGATGAACACTTCGCGAGTGGGGGATGAACTCATGCTTCCAGTGGCGCAGACAGACTTACAAATTCCGGAGCATCGCAGCGCCCTTGTTTTAATGCGACGCAACACGCGTGCCGATTGTGCCGCCTGACCGACGCCTGCCGTCCTCGCAATGCTTCACCTCGGCGCCTCCTTAGAATCCGTTGCCCGTGCTCGTGTACCTGTGGCCGCACTGCGGCAAGGCACCTGCCCTCCAGCACACTGCAGATCCTTGCCATGAACGCCCCTGAACCCGTCACCGCCGATCCCGAACCGCACGTGATGCACACCTACGCGCGGCTGCCAATGGCGATGTCGCATGGTCGCGGCTGCTGGGTCTGGGACACCCATGGCAAGAAATACCTCGACGGCCTGGGCGGCATCGCGGTCAACACCCTCGGCCACGCGCACCCCAAGCTGGTGCCGGCGCTGCAGGAGCAAATCGGCCGCCTGATCCACACATCGAACTACTACGCTTCGCCGCTGCAGGAAAGCCTGGCATCAACGTTGTGCGAGCTGTCAGGCCTCGACCGCGTATTCTTCTGTAACAGCGGCCTCGAGGCGAACGAGGCAGCGCTGAAGATCGCACGCAAGTTCGGCCACAACAAGGGCATCGATCGCCCCGAAGTCATCGTCTACGAGAAGGCCTTCCACGGCCGGTCGATTGCGACCTTGTCTGCGACAGCCAACCCGAAGATCCACGCTGGCTTCGAGCCGCTGGTTGAAGGATTCGTGCGGGTCCCTCTGAACGACGTCGCCGCGATCGACGAGGTCGCGAACACGCGGCCGAATGTGGTCGCGGTGTTCCTAGAAGTGATCCAAGGGGAAGGTGGCGTGAACCCCGCGACGATGGACTACCTTCGTGCGATCCGCCGCTTGTGCGACGAGAACGACTGGTTGCTGATGCTCGACGAGGTTCAATGCGGCATCGGGCGCACCGGAAAGTGGTTCGCACACCAGTGGGCCGGCATCCTGCCCGACGTCATGCCACTGGCCAAGGGTTTGGGCTCGGGCGTACCGGTAGGCGCGGTGGTGTGCGGCCCCCGCGCCGCCACGGTTCTGCAACCAGGCAATCACGGCACCACCTTTGGCGGTAATGCATTGGCGATGCGCGCAGGCATCGAGACGCTGCGCATCATGCAGGAAGAAAACTTGCTGGAGAACGCCAGCGTGGTGGGTACGGCCCTGCGAGCCGGGCTGGTGCGTGAGCTCTCCGGCGTGACAGGCGTGGTCGAGATCCGCGGCCAAGGCTTGATGCTCGGCATTGAGCTGGATCGCCCCTGTGGCGACCTGCTTGGCCGCGCGGCCGAGGCGGGGCTGCTGCTCAGCGTGACCTCAGACCGCGTCGTGCGCCTGGTGCCGCCACTGATCCTGTGCGCGGCCGAGGCCGAGCAGATCGTGGCCATCCTGTCCCCGCTGATCAAATCCTTCCTGCAAGAAGCCGTGCCGTCGTGAACACACCCGCCATGAAACCCGGCAAGACACTGATCCGGCACTACCTTCAGTTCAAGGACCTGCGCGCCGAGGAGTACGCCTACCTGTTCGCCCGCACGACGGAGATCAAGCAGCGCTTCAAGAACTACGAAAAATATACGCCGCTGGTCGACCGCACGCTCGCGATGATCTTCGAGAAGGCCAGCACCCGCACCCGTGTGAGCTTCGAGGCGGGCATGTACCAGATGGGCGGTTCGGTGGTGAACCTGACCACAGGCGACAGCCAGCTCGGCCGAGCCGAGCCGATCGAGGACAGCGCCCGCGTGATCAGCCGCATGGTCGACGTGGTGATGATCCGCACCTACGAACACACCAAGATCGAGGCCTTTGCCGCGCATTCGCGCGTGCCGGTCATCAATGGACTGACCAACGAATACCACCCGTGCCAGATCCTGGCCGACATCTACACCTTCATCGAGCATCGAGGCGATGCGACCGCAAGGGGCGGCGCTCTCGCTTGCCTGAAGGGCAAGGTCGTGGCCTGGGTCGGCGACGGCAACAACATGGCCAACACCTGGCTGCAAGCGGCCGACATCCTCGGCTTCACGTTGCATGTCAGCACGCCCAGCGGCTACGAGATCGACCCCGCAGTGGCCGGCGTCACCAACCAGGCCTGCGTCAGGGTGTTCGGTAACCCGATGGATGCCTGTCGTGGCGCGCACTTGGTGACCACAGATGTCTGGACCAGCATGGGCTACGAGGCCGAGAACGAAGCACGCCAGAAGGCCTTCACCGACTGGCGCGTCGACCGTGACATGATGGCTGTTGCACAGCCAGATGCCCTGTTCATGCACTGCCTGCCGGCTCACCGCGGCCAGGAGGTCGATGCCGATGTGATCGACGGGCCCCAAAGCGTGGTCTGGGACGAGGCCGAGAACCGCATGCATGTGCAGAAGGCCCTACTGGAGTACCTGCTGATCGGCCGCATCGGCTGAGTTCGCCGGATGGCCATGCCCGATTCGCTGCGCCAGACCTTGCTGTCCATCCGCGACCTGCTGGCCACCGTCGGACCTTTCGTTCTGCTGGCGCTGGCATTGCTGGTGCCGGCGTATTACGTGCTTGATCCGACACCACCGAAGAAGGTGGTGCTGGCCACTGGCGCGGAGCAAGGGGCCTACCACGCTTTCGGCAAGCGCTATCAGGCGATCCTGAAAACGTACGGCATCCAGGTCGAACTGCGCAATACGCAGGGGGCAGCGGAGAACCTCGCGCTGCTGCGCGACCCCTCGTCGGAAGTGCAGATCGCCTTCGTACAAGGTGGCGCCGATCAAGCTCTCCAGGACGCTGAGACCGAAGACGACAAGCCCACGTTGGTGTCGCTGGGCAGCATGTTCTTCGAGCCGGTGTGGCTGTTCTATCGGGAGGATGCAGCGAAGCGCCTGCTGAAATCGGACTCGCTGACCAGCATCTCGGAATTGGGTGGCTGGAAGCTCAACATCGGCGCGCCTGGCAGTGGGGTCCCGAACCTGATGAAGAAACTGCTCGAGGCCAACCGAATGGATCCGGCGCAGATCACGCTGCTGCAGGAGCCACAGACGCCCGCAGTCATGGCCTTGCTCGGGTCCGAATCGGATGCGCTGGTGTTCGCCTCCGCGCCCGAATCCGTCATGGTGCAGATGCTGCTGCAAACGCCGGGCATCAAGCTGTTCGACTTCGCGCAAGCGGAGGCCTATTCCCGTCGATTCCCGTTCATGAGCCCGGTCACACTGCCGCGCGGTGTTGTCGATCTGGCCGCCAAACTGCCGCCGCAGGATGTGCACTTGGTGGCTCCCACGGCAACACTGGTCGCGCGGGAAGACACGCATCCGGCACTGATTCAACTCTTCGTCCAGGCTGCGCAGCAGGTGCACGGCGGTGCCGGCTGGTTTCAGCGCAAGGGCGAGTTTCCGACCGCTCTGAACACCGAGCGGCCGCTGGCAAAGGAGGCTCAGCGTTTCTTCCAGAGCGGCGTACCGCTGCTGCAGCGCTACCTGCCGTTCTGGCTGGCGAATCTGGTTGATCGCATGTGGCCGGTACTGGTAACGATCGTTGCGGTGCTGTTGCCGCTGTCGCGGATGCTGCCGCCGCTTTACCAGTTCCGAATCCGCTCACGGGTGTTCCGCTGGTACGAGCAGCTGCGGCAGATCGAAGGGGCAATTGGCACCAAGGCATCGGCCGAGCTTCTGAGCGAGCTTGATGCACTGGACGGCAAGGTCGGGCAGATCACCGTTCCGTTGGCTTACACCGACGAGCTGTATGCGCTGCGCAGCTACATCGCTCTTGTGCGATCGCGCCTGATTGGCGGCGCGGCGGGCGAAGCTGGAGTGAAGCCTACTTATGCTCGGGCTTCGATCGGCGCGCCAGTGAGCCCCAGCACGCAAACCTGAACGCACGCAGATGGAGACCGCCACAGCACCGATCCGCCAGCGCATCGAGCGTGTGCGCGACGCACTGGTGCAGCACCAACTTGCGGCCGTGTTGGTGCCATCGTCCGACCCGCACCTGTCCGAATACCTGCCCGAACGCTGGCAGGGCCGTCGGTGGCTGTCGGGCTTCACAGGGTCTGTGGGGGCGCTGATCGTCACAGCCGACACCGCGTTGCTGTTCGCCGACAGCCGCTACTGGGTGCAGGCCGAAGCCGAACTGGCGGGCAGCGGGATCGCGCTGGAGAGGATCCCGACCGGTGCCGCGACGCACCCGATCGACTGGCTGGCCACGCATGTACCTGCTGGCCAGACGGTCGGCGTCGATGGCGAGGTGCTGAGTCTTGCTACCGCACAGCGGCTGCAGCGTACCCTGCAGGCAGCCAGCATTGCGCTGCGCACCGATTTTGACTTGCTAACGCAGGTGTGGCCTGATCGGCCCGGGCTGCCTCAGGCACCGGTCTACGAGCATCTCGCGCCGCAAGCGACCGAATCGCGAACCGAACGTCTGGCGCAAGTGCGACTCGACATGGCGACGCTGGGTGCCACGCACCATTTCATCTCGACGCTCGACGACATCGCCTGGCTGTTCAACCTGCGGGGCGCGGATGTACCCTACAACCCGGTGTTTGTCGCACATGCCTTGATTGATGCGCAGCAGGCCGTGCTGTACACGGCCGATGGCAAGGTGTCGCCGGCGCTTCAAGCGGTACTCGGCGCTGATGGCGTGCGCGTCGAGTCCTATGCCCGCGCCGGTGCGGCCCTGGCCTCATTGCCCATCGATGCGCGCCTGCTGATCGACCCGCGTCGCATCACACTCGGCCTGCGCGAGCAGGTGTGCGACGGCAACGACGATGGCGTGCAAGTGATCGAAGCGACGAACCCCAGCACCTTGCGCAAGAGCCGCAAGAGCGCGGCGGAAGCCGCGCACATCCGCGCGGCGATGGCGCAGGACGGCGCCGCAATGTGCGCGTTCTATGCCTGGTTCGAGCAGGCCCTGGCCGATCCTGCTCATGCCGACCGCCTCACCGAACTGACAGTCGACGAACGGCTGAGCGGCGCGCGCGCGCAACGCCCGGGCTTCGTCGGCCTGAGCTTCCCGACCATCGCCGGCTTCAATGCCAACGGGGCCATGCCGCACTACCGGGCGACGACCGAATCGCACGCGGTCATCACAGTGAATTCAGATCAGGACGGCGGCCTGCTACTCATCGACTCCGGCGGCCAGTACACCGGCGGCACCACGGACATCACCCGCGTCTGGGCGATCGGCACGCCAAGCGCCAAACAGCAGCGCGACTACACGCTGGTGCTCAAGGGCTTGATAGCGCTCAGCCGTACCCGCTTTCCGCGCGGCACCATGTCACCGATGCTCGACGCGATCGCGCGCGCGCCGCTGTGGCAGCAGGGTCTGGACTATGGTCATGGCACCGGTCATGGCGTGGGCTATTTCCTGAACGTGCACGAAGGCCCACAGAGCATCTCGAAGGCCATCCCCGAGGCCACGATGGCGATGGAGCCCGGCATGGTCACCAGCATCGAGCCGGGTCTTTACCGTCCAGGGCAGTGGGGGATCCGCATCGAGAACCTGGTGATGAACGTGCAGTTCGATGCAGCCGAGGACAATTCCTATGGCGAATTCCTCGAGTTTGAAACGCTGACGCTGTGCCCGATCGACACCCGTTGCATCGACCGATCGCTGCTCGATGCGGGTGAGATCGACTGGTTGAATCGTTACCACGCGGCGGTGTACGAGCGCTTGTCGCCGTTGATCTCAGGCCTTGCGCTGACCTGGCTGACCGAGCGAACCCGGGCTTTGTAGATCGGTACGGGTAGTCGATCGGCGAGCAGAGCTACCTCCGATCGCAACTCGGCGCCTGAGCCGAACCCCGGTCTGGCCCGCACGGCAGGCGCCTGAAGCTGGCGACGCCACTCCCGCCAGCACCCGTCAGGCCCAGCTAGCCCGAAGTACGACCAGCCGTGCCGACAGCTGCGGCAATCGTGAGGACAAGAAAAAAGCACCTGGCGTTGCCGCCAAGTGCTTGATCTTCCTACCGTATTTGGTAGGCGCGAATGGACTCGAACCATCGACCCCCACCATGTCAAGGTGGTGCTCTAACCAGCTGAGCTACGCGCCTGCAGAGCCTTGGACTATATCAGCCCTCTCAGGCACCTGGGACTCAGAACTTCAGCAGCTCCGTGCGGATGCCGCGCTCGGCGAGCAAGCGGCGGGCCTTGGCAGCATCGTTCTCGGTCGCAAAAGGCCACACCACTGCACGCCAACCCGCGCTGACCTGCATCAGTTCAGCGCGCGGGGTGCCAGGCAATTCGCCAACCGTGGCGCTGGACCCCATCAATTGCTGTCGCAGCTCAGACGCGATCCGCGTGCTGGTGATGTCAGTTACCAAGGCGTAGGCAGCAGCGCCTTCGGCGGGCGGCCTGGTCCTCGCGGCGACTGCCGTCGGGGCAGGCGAGACCGGCTGTGGCATGAGCGCCGGAGCAGTTGCTGACAGCGGCGGCAACGACCGCAAGCGCTTGCCCTCTTGCAGCGCAGCCAGGCGGACTTCTTCACTGAGCTCCGGCAGGATGGCGGGGCGCGCGTGCGCGGTGAGCTCGTCCATCGCAGACGATGCGCTCTGGTCGGCAGCGGCAGCGGCATGGGGAGCGCTTGAGGCGCTCAGCGTCACAGGCAGGGCTGGCTGGACCTGACCGCTGGCCACCTTCGAACTGGCAGTTTGCGGCGCCGCAGGGCGGGACTCGCCATGTTTTGCAGTGACGCTGACAGCAGTTGAGGGCCGCTGCTTGATGACTTCGGGCTCGTTGTGGCTGCCGGCGGCGGCGATCGTCGCGCCAGCAGCCAGGGCCAGCATGGCGGCACCCGCACGGCCAGCGATGCGGCGTGCAAGAAGGCATCGGCAAGGCCAGGCGAGAACCCGGTTCGCCATATCGTCGATGAGCGGATCGTCCATGAATCTCGCCGATTCTCCCGACGATTCGAACCATCGATGCCCGAAAAAGCGGGGCGGGACCCTGCCAATCCGCGGCGCCGGGGTGCTGTGCTACTTGCGCCGCACCGCTCGCACCCCACTGACATGTCCCACCACGCGCAGCACTTGCGCCAGTTTGGCGGCGTCAGCGACTTCGACGGTGAAGGTCATGAACGCGGTACCGCCGCCACTGTCGCGCACCGACTGCGTTTTCACGCCGGTGACGTTCATCTTGTCCTTTGAGAACGCCTCGGAAATGTCGCGCAGCAGACCCTGGCGGTCAGTCGCCTCGACGATCACATCGACCGGGTACAGCGCATCCTTGCCGGCCTGGGGCGCGCCCCAGGCCACGCTGATCACGCGCTCGGCTGAGCGCTGCGCCATCTGCTTGAAGTTGCTGCAACCGCTGCGATGAATAGCCACGCCCTTGCCGCGGGTGACGTAGCCGCCGATCGCATCGGGCGGTGCCGGGCGGCAGCAACGCGACAAGGTCGTCAGCAGCGACTCGACGCCGACCACCAGCACCCCGCCCTTCGGCGGCTCGCCTTCGGGTCGCGCCTTGCGCAGCGCAATCACCTCGTCTACCGACGGCAGCGGCTCGGGTGGCCTGAGCAGCGTTTCGATGGTGCGCAGCGAGAACTCGTCCTTGCCGACCACCTCGAACAAGGCATCGGCCTGGCGGAAGCCGAGCTGTGCGGCCAGATCATCGAGCTTGACAGCCGTCTTGCCGACGCGTTGCAACAGCTTTTCGACTGCTTCGCGGCCACGCGCAACGGTCTCGGCCTGCGCGCGCGCATTGAACCAGGCGCGCACCTTGGCCTTGGAGCGTGGGCTCTGCAGGTAGCCCAGGTCCGTGTTCAGCCAGTCCATCGAAGGGCCGCCCTCCTTGACCGACGTGACCTCGACCGTCTGCCCGTTCTTCAACGCGGTGTTGAGCGGCACCATGGCACCGTCGACCTTCGCGCCGCGGCAGCGGTGGCCCAGATCGGTATGGACCGCATAGGCGAAGTCAATCGGCGTGGCGCCGGCCGCGAGTTCGACGACGGCTGCCTGTGGCGTGAAGACGTAGATGCGGTCGTCGAAGGTGGCGCCAGCATCGGCAGCGGCAGTTGCATCCGACGCCCGATCCTGATCCACGAAGTCGCGCTCCCAGGCCAGTAGCTGGCGCAGCACGCTCTTGCGAGCCTCAGCCACCTGTGCGTCGAAGTCAGAATCGGCCGCCACAGCCCCCGCGTAGCCCTTGACGCCCGCCTCCTTGTAAGCCCAGTGGGCTGCCACGCCGTGTTCAGCGTGGTCGTGCATCGCCCGCGTGCGGATCTGTATCTCGACCGGCCGTGCGACATCGTCGAGCACCACGGTGTGCAGCGACTGATAGCCGTTCGCCTTCGGGCGCGCGATGTAGTCATCGAACTCGTCGGCAAGCGGTCTCAGCAACTCGTGCACGAGGCCCAGCGAGGCATAGCAGGCAGGCACGTCGGCCACGATGACCCGCAACGCGCGAACATCGAGCACACGTTCGAAGCCCAGGCTCTTGCCTTGCATCTTCTTCCAGATGCTGTACAGGTGCTTCGGTCGGCCCTGCACCTCGGCCGCAATGCCATGGCCATGCAACTGATCGGCGAGCCACTGCCGGAAAGCCTCCACCTGTTGCTCCCGCTCGGTGCGTTTCTCGTCGAGCAGCTTCGCCACCATCCTGTACTGCTCGGGCTGCAGAAAGCGAAATGCCAGGTCTTCGATTTCCCACTTGATCTGCCAGATGCCCAGCCGGTTGGCCAACGGCGCGAAGACCTGGATCGACTCGCGTGCCAGCGCTTCTGGGCACGGCTGCTTGTGGGCCGCGAAATAGCGCAGCGTCTGCAGGCGCGAGGCCAGCCGGAGGAGCACCACGCGCAGGTCGCGCGAGAAGGCCAGCAGCATCTTGCGTACCCGCTCGGTCTGCTGCACGCGCTGCTCGCCCTCGAACTGCGCTTCGCGGGCAGCGCGCTGGATCTGAACCAGTTTCCGGGTGTGCATCACCAGGCTGGCGTGCGAAGGACCGAAAGCCTTGCTCACGACCTCTTCTGGCTTTTGCAGGTAGTCACCGGCGTAGACCAGGTAGGCAGCGGCCCGCATCGATGGGGCGGCACCGATGCCTTCGAGAATGTGGGCGACACCGTCTGCGTGTTCGAGCGCGTCTTCGCCAGTGTCCAGCGGCTGGCCCGCCAGCAAGGGCTCGGCAAATGCGCGAGCACGCTGAACCTGTGCGGTGTTGTCACTGGGCACCGCAGCAGCATCCACCAACCGATCAGCGGGGTCTGCCTCGGTCAGTGCGACGATGGTTGCGGCGTTCGCGCGCGCCGCTGAAGCGCTGGTCTTCATGCCGCCAGCAGGAACTCCCGCACCCGCTTGACCTGGTCGTCGGCAATCAGGGTCGGTGCATGGCCCACGCCCGTGAACTGGTGCAGTTGGGCGCGCGGTCCGCGCTGGGTCATCTCTTGCGCATGCCCGAGCGTCAGCAGATCAGAGTCGGCACCACGAAGCAGCAGCGTCGGGCAACGCACCGAGTCATAGGCGGCCCACAGCGATGCCTCGAAGGCTGCGGCTGATTGGGGCGTCGAGGTCTTGAACGGGATAGCGATGGCGGGGTCGTAGTGCAGCCTCCAGCCTCCATCATCAGCCGGTCGCAGCATCGGACTGGTCAGCGCCATCCACTGCTCGCGGCTGTGGGGACCGAAACTCTTCGAGATGGACCACAGGTAATCCGCAGCCTGCTCGATGCTGTCCCAGCGCAGTGGCACGCCGAGGTAGGCACCGATGCGCGCAATCGCCTGTGGCGGCAGCACCGGGCCCACGTCGTTCATCACCAGCCGAGACACGAGCGACCGCGATGACAGCGAGGCCACCACCATGCCGATCAGCCCGCCCATGGAAGTGCCGACCCAGTGCACCGTCGCGGCATTGACGCGTGCGAGCACGGTGACCATGTCGGCCGCATAGCGCGGCACCACATACTCCGCCGGGTTCGGCAGGCGGTCCGATTCGCCGCGGCCCGCCATGTCAGGACAGACGACGCGGTAGCGGTCGCTCATCGCAGCCGCGAGCACATCGAAATCGCGGCCCTGCCGGGTCAGGCCGTGCACGCACACCAGCACCCGCGGGTTCGCCGCATCACCCCACTCCCAATACGCCACGCGATGCAGCCCGGTGGAGTTCTGGCAAGGCACATGGTGCAAGCGAGGTGCGTTCATCGGGGCATCGTATCAATGCCCTTGATGGAACGCGCGAGCATGGCGCCACGCGCCGAGCTTGTCACCTCAGCATCTGAACCGTGCCGCTGACGGTCACCGACACGCTGGTCTGCCCGGCCTCGACCGGCAGCGGCGCGTCGGCAGCGGCCGCGAAGACCCTCGACCGCATCATCATTGGCTCAGGTCCACCGCCCTGCTCATTGCTGTTGACACTGACCTCACGCACCGCATAGCTGGCATAGCCGAACTGCTTGGTCGCTTCAGCCGCCTGCGCGCGGTAACGGGTGATGGCCTGCGCTGTCACACTACCCTCGGCCTTCTCACGCTGCTCACGCGACAGACCCTGCGACACACGCGCAATCGTCATTGACTGGATGCGGCCGGCCAGCTGGCCGATGCCGGGCAGGTCACGGCCTTCGATTACCAGCTCAGCGGTACCCTGCCAGCCGTTCAACAGGCCCTTTGGCGAGTAGCGCGGGTTCATCGAAAAACTGCCGGTGCGCACATCGATCTGGCCCGCACGCGCCACGCCGAGGGCTTCGAGCAGCGCCGCGTCCAGGGCCTGCTTCAACGACGCCTGAACACCACTGGCATCGGGGCCTTCGCGCGTGGTCGAAAGCGTGACTGCCATCAGGTCGCGCGTCACCTCAACGCTGGCAGTGGCGGTCAGCGCGACCACGCCGCTGGGCGCCACCGGATCGCCAGCCAGTGCGGCCGTCACCGACAACGCCATCACGCTGGCGGCCAAAACCGAACACAGGCGACGAGACGAGCGAGCCAACAGCGATGGGCGAATAAGGATGAAGTTCATGGTGTGGAGGGAGAGCCGGCGCACACTGCGCCCGCACAGCCTAACGCGACCCGTAGCGCGCGCGATGACGCCGGGTCGTGCCGCAGCGCACGCGATGGCTGGGCATATTTGTAACAGGTGGTCAATACGGCGCGGAACTGACTGTGAAGCCCCGCAGAATCCCGCTTGTTACATATCGGAGAGTGTCATGATTGCTGCCACCCCGGCTCGCGTCAATCGCGTGGTCGTTGTCGATGACGACGCCCGTATCCGCGACCTGCTACGCCGCTACCTGACGCAAGAAGGCTTCGAGGTGCTGCTGGCCGAAGACGCCAAGGCGCTCAACCGGGTACTGACGCGCGAGACGATCGACCTGATCGTGCTCGACCTGATGCTCCCCGGCGAAGACGGCCTGTCGATCTGCCGCCGACTGCGCGCCGCCAACGATCTGACACCGATCATCATGCTGACCGCAAAAGTCGAGGATGTGGATCGCATCGTCGGCCTGGAGGTGGGCGCCGACGACTACCTGCCCAAACCGTTCAACCCGCGCGAGTTGCTGGCCCGAATCCATGCCGTGCTGCGCCGCAGGCCGTCGCTGGAGGCGCCTGGTGCGCCGGCCAAGGAAGCATTGACGGTCACCTTCGGCCCGTTCGAGTTCGACCTGGCATTGCGCCGTCTGTCGAAGGGAGGCGAGCAGGTCGCGCTGACCACCGGCGAGTTTTCGATGCTGAAGGCGCTCGTGCGCCACCCGCGGCAGCCGCTGTCGCGCGACAAGCTCGCACAACTGGCGCGTGGCCGCGAGTTCGAGCCCTTCGACCGAAGTCTCGACGTGCAGATCTCGCGCCTGCGCAAGATGATCGAGCCCGACCCGGCACAGCCGCGCTACATCCAGACGGTCTGGGGTGTCGGCTATGTGTTCGTGCCCGACGAAGCGACTTGAGCGGGCCGACTTCGGTTGACACTGCGCACAACGGTACCGTGGCGGTGCTGATGCGCTGCGCGCGCGAATGGTTCACCCATGCCACGTAGGCACCTCGCGCTGAGCCTGTTCTGGCGCACCTTCGTGCTGCTGGCACTGCTGCTTTTCGGTGGCGTTTTCGCCTGGACGCAGACCTTCCGTGCGCTGGAGTTCGAGCCCCGCGCAGTGCAGGCGGCGCAGCAGATCGCGAGCCTGGTCAGTCTGGCGCGCGCGGCACTGAGCGGGCCCGACGGCATCCAGCGGCTGACCTTGATCAAGAGCCTGCCCGACGAGGGCGGGGTCAAGCTCGCCCCGCGCGAGCCGGGCGATCGCTGGACGCTTTTTGAAGTTGACCGCTTCTCGCGCGCCATTGGCGCCGAATTGCGCTCGCGGCTCGGCGCCGACACGCTGGTCGCCAGCGAAGTCAACGGCGCCGCCGGCCTATGGGTCGGCTTTGCGATCGATGGCGACCTGTACTGGCTCCAGGCCGATCCAACTCGCCTCGGGCCGATGGCCACCAGCACACTCGTGATCTGGGTAGGCATCGCGCTGCTGGCCACCGTGCTCGCATCGGTGGCGATCGCGCGCGCCATCAACAAGCCGCTGCGGGACCTGTCGTTCGCCGCCAGCCGCATCCGCGAAGGCGAGTTCGACTCACGACTCGACGAGAGCACACTGACCAGCGAAATTCGCCAGGTCAACATGGGTTTCAACCGCATGGCACGCGAACTGGCCAAGCTCGAGGAAGACCGCGCGGTGATGCTCGCGGGCATTTCACACGACTTGCGCACGCCCTTGGCCCGCCTGCGGCTCGAGGCCGAGATGAGCGTGCAGGACGAAGAAGCGAAGAACAACATCGCGCTCGATATCGACCAGCTCGACGCCATCATCGACAAGTTCATGGACTACTCGCGGCCGGGCGAGGTGCGGCTATCGCCGGTGCACCTGAGCGGTGTCGTGGACCGCGAGATCGCCGCCTTCCGGGATCCGAGCAACATCCGGATCACCTCGCGGGTGGCGATCGACACCATGGTGCTGGCCGACGACACCGAGCTTGGCCGCGTGCTGCAGAACCTGTTCGAAAACGCCCGCCGCTACGGCCGCAGCGCCGTTTCCGGCATCGCGGAGGTGGTGATCACCTACGCCCGAGAAGGCCCGTGGGTGGCACTGAGCATCCGCGACCACGGCAGCGGTGTCGACCCGAAAAAGCTCGCGCAGCTGACCACGCCGTTCTTTCGCGGCGACGCCGCACGCACCGCAGCGACCGGCGCGGGCCTGGGCCTGGCGATCGTCGAGAAGGCAATGCAGCGCATGGGCGGCACGCTGGAGCTGGGCAACGCGACCGAAGGCACCGGCATGGTGGCGCGCATCCGGCTCAAGCGGGCGCTGTGAGCGTCGAACCGGACTACCGATAGAGCAGACAGACCGCGCGGGTCTCGATCGATTCGCCTCGCCCGACCGGGCCCATCTTTTCGGCCGTCTTGGCCTTCACATTGATCTGATCGAGTTCGATTGCGAGCGCTTGTGCCAAGCGCAGACGCATCGCCAGGATGTGCGGTGCCATCTTGGGTGCCTGCGCAATGATGGTGCTGTCGATGTTGCCGATCTGCCAGCCAGCCGCACGCACCCGCCGCGCAGCCTCGGCCAGCAGGGCCACCGAATCGGCGCCGCGGAACTGCTCGTCGGTGTCGGGGAAATGGCGGCCGATGTCACCCATCGCAACCGCGCCGAACAGCGCATCGGTGATCGCGTGCGACAAGGCATCGGCGTCGGAATGCCCGAGCAATCCATGGGTATGCGGGATGGTCACCCCTCCGAGGATCAGGGGGCGACCAACCACCAGGGCATGCGTGTCGCAGCCTTCGCCAATGCGAAATGCCGGGCTCTTCATTGGTTGGTTCATCGCACAGCTTTCAGCATCGGGTCAGCGGGTTCGCAGCAGGCGCTCGGCCAGTGCGAAGTCAGGGGGAAAGGTCACCTTGAAGTTCTCAGCAGGGCAACGCACCAGGCGCGGCGCATGGCCCATCGCTTCGATGGCGCTGGCTTCATCGGTGACGACGGTGCCACGCCGCGTGGCCGACGCGATCGCATCACGCAGCAAGCCGAGGCGAAACATCTGCGGCGTCTGCGCCTGCCATGTAGACGCCCGATCAACCGTGGCCGACACGCGGCCCGCCTCTTCGCGCTTCAAGGTGTCCGCCACCGGCAGCGCCAGCAAGCCGCCGACTTCGTCCTCGACGCACGCGTCGATCAGCGCATCGACCCATTCGGGGCGGATCAGGCAACGCGCGGCGTCGTGCACCAGCACCCAGTCGGTGGCCTGCGCGCCGCGTTCGGTCAACGCCTGCAGCCCCGCCGCCACGCTGTCGGCGCGGGTGGCGCCACCCGTGCGCGTCACCCAGCCGTCAAACTGCGGAACGCAAGATTCGAACAATGCGTCGGCCGGGCTCAGCACCACCAGCACTCGGTGCAAACGGGCTACCTGCTGCAAGGCCGCCAAGGTGTGGCCGACCACCGTGCGGCCGGCGAGTGCTTCGTACTGCTTCGGACCCGCGGTACCCGCTCGTTCACCAACACCGGCACAGGGCACCAGGCCGTAGAGGCGGGTCGAGGCACGCAGCGGTTCAATGGTGGGTTCGGTGTGTGGCATCGCAGGTTGGAGAGAGGGCGAATTCTATAATTCAGGCCTCCATCGCCCCGTGGGTATCGTCTCCCGGGGCGCTTTGCTTTTGGCGCCACGCATCTCGTGCAGACACCCTCGATCGCCGCTGGCAAACGCCACACCCTGCCCCGCCCCCTCGGGTCTGCCGACGCGCTGCTGCTGGCGCGCCATGCGCAGGCACAGGCCGCGGAGAAACGGCTGACAGCCATCATCACCGCCGAGCCAGCTGACACGCAGCGCCTCGAGGGTGAGTTGGCCTTCTTCGCGCCCGAGTTGCGCATTGCCGTCTTCCCCGACTGGGAAACACTGCCCTACGACACTTTCTCGCCGCACCAGGACCTGATCTCCGAGCGGCTGGCCACGCTGTGGCGCCTGCTCAAGTCGCACAAGGACGGCGATCTCGATGTGGTGCTGATGCCTGCGTCCACCGCGCTGGTGCGCCTGGCGCCGCCGAGCTTTCTGGCCGCCTACACCTTCCACTTCAAGCAGAAGGAAACGCTCAACGAGGTGGCGCTGAAGTCGCAGCTGACGCTGGCCGGCTACCAGCATGTGAGTCAGGTGGTCTCGCCCGGCGAGTACGCGGTGCGCGGCGGGCTGATCGATCTGTTTCCGATGGGCTCGCTGGTGCCTTACCGCGTCGACCTGTTCGGTGACGAGGTCGACTCGATCCGCACCTTCGACCCCGACAGCCAGCGCAGCCTGTACCCGGTGCCCGAGGTGCGGCTGTTGCCCGGCCGCGAGTTTCCGATGGACGAGGAGGCGCGCACCGCATTCCGCGCCCGCTGGCGCGAGCGCATCGAAGGTGACCCGACCAAGGTGCGGCTGTACAAGGACATCGCCACAGGCATCGCAACCGCCGGCATCGAGTACTACCTGCAGCTGTTCTTCGACCAGACGGCGACGATCTTCGAGTACCTGGGGGCAAGCACGGACCGATCGGCCGCCCTGGTGCTGCATGGCGAAGTCGATGAGGCCTTGAAGCGATTCTGGTCCGACACCCGCGAAAGGCATCGCTTTCTGCAGCACGACCGCGAGCGGCCGATCCTGCCGCCGGAAGACCTTTTCCTGAAGTCGGAGGAGTTCTTCACGCTGGCTGGCGCGCATGCGACGCTGAGCCTGCGCGGCCGCAGCGCCGAAGGGGCTGCCGACACCGCGTGGGCAAGGCCGCTGCCCGACCTCGGTGTCGACCGGGGCGCACCGGAGCCGCTGAAGAAGCTGCAGGTGCATGTCGGCACGACATCGCACCGCGTGCTGATCGTCGCCGAAACGCAAGGCCGTCGCGAGAGCCTGCTTGAGTTGCTGCGCGACAGCCGCATCGAACCGCCGAGCGTTGCGTCACTGGCCGAGTTCCAGTCCAGCGACGAGCGCTTTGCCATTGCGGTCGCGCCGCTGGCCGAAGGCTTCTTCTGGACCGATACCGACGAAGATACCGCGATCGAGTTCGTCACCGAGACCGAACTCTTTGCCACCAGTCCAACCGCGCGTCGCCGCCGCAAGCAGGAGCAGGTCAGCGACGTCAATGCGCTGATCAAGGACCTTTCAGAGCTGAAGGTCGGCGATCCGGTCGTGCACATGAACCACGGCATCGGCCGCTACGTGGGCTTGCGCAGTATCGATCTGGGCGATGGCGACAGCGAATTCCTGCACCTCGAATACGCCGACAAGGCGACGCTGTATGTGCCCGTGGCGCAGTTGCACCTGATCAGCCGCTACACCGGTGTCAGCGCCGAAGAGGCGCCGCTGCACCGCCTCGGTTCAGGCCAGTGGGAGAAGGCCAAGCGCAAGGCCGCAGAGCAGGTACGCGACACCGCCGCCGAGCTGCTGAACCTGTATGCCCGCCGCGCTGCTCGTGAAGGCTATGCCTTCCGCTTCTCGGCGCATGACTACGAGGCTTTCGCGGCGAGCTTCGGCTTCGAGGAAACGCCCGACCAGAAGGCCGCCATCCACGCGGTGATCCAGGACATGGTGAGCCCGAAGCCGATGGACCGGCTGGTCTGCGGCGACGTCGGCTTCGGCAAGACCGAAGTGGCCTTGCGCGCAGCGTTTGTGGCTGTCACGGGAGGCAAGCAAGTCGCGATCCTCGCGCCGACCACGCTGCTGGCCGAGCAGCACTATCAGAACATCGCCGACCGCTTTGGCAAATGGCCGATCAAGGTGGCCGAGATGTCGCGCTTCCGCTCGGCCAAGGAAATCAAGCAGGCACTCGAAGGCCTGGAAGACGGCACGATCGACATCGTCGTCGGCACCCACAAGCTGCTGAGCCAGAACACCAAGTTCAAGCGCCTCGGCCTGCTGGTGATCGATGAGGAACACCGCTTCGGCGTGCGCCACAAGGAGGCGATGAAGGCCCTGCGCGCCGAGGTCGATGTGCTCACGCTCACAGCCACCCCGATCCCGCGGACGCTGGGCATGGCGCTCGAGGGCCTGCGCGACCTGAGCGTGATTGCGACCGCTCCGCAAAGGCGTCTGGCCATCAAGACCTTCGTGCGCGGCGAGTCCAGCGGCACGATCCGCGAGGCAGTGCTGCGCGAGCTCAAGCGCGGCGGGCAGGTGTACTTCCTGCACAACGAAGTCGAGACGATCGAGAACCGGCGCAGCAAGCTCGAAGAGCTGATTCCGGAGGCGCGCATTGCCGTGGCCCACGGCCAGATGCCCGAGCGAGAGCTGGAAAAAGTGATGCGCGATTTCGTCGCGCAGCGACACAACGTGCTGCTGTGCTCCACCATCATCGAGACCGGCATCGACGTGCCGAGCGCCAACACTATCGTGATCAGCCGCGCCGACAAGTTCGGCCTGGCGCAGTTGCACCAGCTGCGCGGTCGCGTGGGCCGGTCGCACCATCAGGCGTACGCCTACCTGCTGGTGCCCGATGTTGAAGCACTGACCAAGCAGGCGCAACAGCGGCTGCAAGCCATCCAGGACATGGAAGAACTCGGCTCCGGCTTCTACCTCGCGATGCACGACCTGGAGATTCGCGGCGCCGGCGAGGTGCTGGGCGAGAACCAGAGCGGCAACATGATGGAAGTCGGCTTCCAGCTCTACAACGAGATGCTGGCCGAAGCGGTGCGCTCACTGAGGGCCGGCAAGGAGCCCGATCTGCTGTCGCCATTGAGCGTGACGACCGAGATCAACCTGCATGCACCGGCGCTGTTGACCACCGATTACTGCGGTGATGTGCACACGCGACTGAGCCTCTACAAGCGGCTGGCTTCCGCGAACAAGAACGAGCAGATCGACGCGATGCTCGAAGAGATCACCGACCGCTTTGGCAAACTGCCGCCACAAGGCCAGACACTGTTCGACGTGCACCGGCTGCGCGTGCTGGCCAAGCCCTTTGGTGTCAGCAAGATCGATGCGGCGCCGAACCTGATGGTGATCAGCTTCCGGCCCAACCCGCCGATCGACGCGATGAAGATCATCGAACTGGTGCAGAAGAACCGCCACATCAAGCTGGCCGGCAACGACAAACTGCGCATCGAGCGCGCAATGCCCGAGGCCAAGGACCGCGCGCAGATGATTCGCGAGGTGCTGCGTGCGCTCGGGCAGCCGAAGGCGTCCGAGCCATCGGGCAGCGAACCCGCGAAGTCAGCGGCCCGATGAAACCCATGATGCTTCGCTTCGCAATTCACCCCAAGCATCTGGTCAGATCGACCCCACCCAACTTTCAGCTTCATCACTGACTTCCATGAGCAATCCAACCGGTCTCACGCTGCGCGGTGTCACGCTTCCTTTGCGGCTCGCCGACTTCAAGTTGATCGCGTTCGACATGGACTCGACGCTGATCAACATCGAGTGCGTCGACGAGATTGCCGATGCCGCCGGCCGCAAGGCCGAGGTGGCGGCGATCACCGAGGCCGCGATGCGCGGAGAGATCACCGACTACAAGGACAGCCTGCGCCGGCGCGTCGCGCTGCTGCGTGGCGTCACCGTCGCGCACATGGAGCAGGTCTACACCGAACGATTGCAACTCAACCCTGGCGCCGAGGCGCTGGTGACAGCCTGCAAGGCGGCCGGCATGAAGGTGCTTCTGGTGTCTGGAGGCTTCACCTTCTTCACCGACCGCATTCGCGACCGGCTCGGCATCGATTTCACTCGCTCCAATGTGCTGGAAATCGAGCCCGGCGCGAACTCTGGCCAACTGACAGGCCGCATGGTCGATCAGCCATGGGGTGACATCTGCGACGGCGCCGAGAAACGCAAGATGCTTCTGGAAACCTGTGCGCAGCTCGGTATCAGCCCCTCACAGGCCATTGCAATGGGTGACGGCGCCAACGACCTGCCGATGATGGGTGCGGCCGGTCTGTCGGTGGCCTACCACGCAAAACCTGCCGTGCGCGAGAAGGCGACGGTCGCGATCGACAGCGGCGGGCTCGACCGGCTGCTGGAGGTGGCACTGCCCTGAGGGCTGGCCAGCGTCTCACCAGGTGCGGAGATCCGACACCCGGTCGACGATGGCAGCGTAAAGGTCGCGCGTGGACGCGATTGCCGCATCCTGCACCTGCTGCGCGCTCAGCACCTGGCCGTTCGCGCCTTCCAGCGCGCGGGTGGCGGTGGTGCTGGCCACCACCGTCGGCGCGTAGCCCAGGTTGAATCCGCCATGCGCGGTGGAGTTGATGCACATGTGGGTCATGAATCCGGCCAGCATGATCTTCTGGATGCCGATGGCCTTCAGCCGCTCGTCCAGGTCGGTCTGCACGAAGGAATTCGGGTAGCTCTTGGTGATCACCGGCTCACCAGCGATCGGCGCCACCTCTTCGGCGATCGCACCGATCTCCGCACCGATGTCGTAAGGCGTGCCCGCACCGCCGTCGTGCTGGATGTGGAACACCGGCACCTTCAGATCACGCGCAATCTCCAGCAATTTCGCGGCTTCCGCGATCGCGGGCTCGACACCATGGAGGCGCATCACACCCCGACGATAGGTGTTCTGCAGATCGATCATGATCAGCGCCGAGTCGTGCAACTGGCCGGGCTCCTGTCCCAGGCCGACGATGTCTCGGAGTGATGCGGATGCGGTGGTCATGTTGAGCTCCTGTGGCGTTGTTGACTCGTCACTGTGCCACGCCGGGGCCTGGTCAGGCCACCGCGGCAGAGGCCGATGGCCGTGTCTCCCGCTTGCGCTGGATGCTCACCCCGACCACCGCCGCGGAAGCCACGCCCACCGTCAGCGCCAAGGCGGAGCCATAGAACACCGCAGACGGCGAACCGTGATCGAGCAGTGCGCCAAACACCGGTGCTGCCATGGCGAACCCAAGGTCCAGACCCGAGTAAACGGTGCCATAGACCCGGCCTGTGGCGCCCGGTGGCGCCGCCTGCTTGATCAGCATGTCGCGCGACGGGCCGGCGAGCCCGGTGCCAAAGCCAGCCACGGCTGTCAGCACGACCGCCATCACGCCTGGCAACACGCCACTGCCCACCATCACCAGCAATGCCGCTGAAGCCAGCAGACAGGAAGTGATGATCTTTTCCAGCCGCTCGGTGCGCGAGGCCAGAAAGCCACCGATGACGATGCCCACAGCGCCGAACAGCATGTAGCCGCTGACGACCAGCGAGGTGAGCGTCAGCGGCAGACCGGTCAGCTGCTGCAGTGCCGGGCTTGCGAAACTCTGGATGGCGCTCAGCGCACAGGTCGACCAGAAGAAGAACGAGAAACACATCCACACCGAGGGCAGACGCAGAAACGCCATCGGGTGCTCGGGCTCGACCGGCTGTCCTGAGGTGCCGGTCGCTGCAGGCACTGGGGCCCATTCGCCCGCGCGGTCGTTGATCGCGTCGCGCTGCCACCACAGGATCGCCATCACGCACACCACCATCACCGAGGCGCAGGCGGCTGCCACTCGCCAGGAGCCCGTGGCGGCACTCAGCCCGGTCAGGAACAGTGGCGCCGCGGCCCAGCCCAGATTGCCGGCCAAGCCGTGCGTGCTGAATGCATGACCCAGACGTGCCGCCGAAACACGCCGGTTCAGGATGGTGAAGTCGGCCGGGTGGAACGGACAGTTGCCCAGGCCGGCGAGCGCCGCCGCCAGCAGCAAGCCGCTGTAGCCGTTGGCCAGCGACACCGCGACGCCAGCCAGCGCAAAGCACGACAGCGCAGCAAACAAGACCGGCCGCGCACCGATGCGGTCGACCACGAAGCCTGCCAGCGCCTGCCCGATGCCGGAAATCACGAAGAAGGTGGTGACCAGCAAGCCCAGCTCGGCATAGCTGAATCCGAAGTCACGGATGAAAAATGGAAACAGCGGCGGCAGCAGCAGATGAAAGAAGTGCGAGGTGCCGTGGGCCAGACCGACGAGACCGATCGTGCGTGCGTCTTGCCGCAAGGAACCGCCGGCAGGCGCTGGTGTGGAGTCGTCAGGGGTCATCGCAAGCGTCGTTGATGTCGGCTGCACGCCGACCGAGACTTGACAATGTAGTGACATCCCGTGCGTCGCAGTGGCGATAGTCGGACAATGGCTATCGCAATCCAGCCAAGCATGTCCGTGTCAGAGAAGCCGGCCATCGGGAGAGGAAATGAGAGCACCCAGCGCCAAGCGACACGTCAGCGTGCCGCCGATGGATCCGCAGGTCTATGCGCCGACGTCGGCGCGCCCATTTACCGCCAAGCTGCGGCATCTGGCGGCTGATACCCGCGTCGATCCACACAGCCACCCGTGGGCGCAGATCTCCATGTCGAGCAAGGGCGTGATCCGGATGACCGCCGGTGACAGCACCTACCTGGTGCCACCGCAGCGTGCTTTGTGGATACCACCCGACGTCGAGCATGTGGTCACGGTGGTCGAGGATGCCGATCTGCAAACCCTCTACCTGCACCAGGACAGTGAACACAACGGCCCGCTCCGCACGGCGGGCAGTGATGGCGCGTGGCGGCAGTGCCGTGTGCTCGAAGCATCGAGCCTGCTCCAGGAACTGGTGGCGCACCTGCCGCTGGTATCCGGTAATGGCCCGTCGACCGAGCGCGAGCGCTGCATCGGCCACCTCGTGCTAGACGAACTGGCCCATGCTCGCCCGGTGCGCCTGGGCGTCGATCTGCCGCGCGACAAACGACTGCGCGCTCTGTGCGAGAGCGTGCTCGAAGATCCCGCCCGCTGGATCACGCTGAACGATGCAGCCCACCACGTTGGCGCCAGCGCACGCACTATCGCCAGGTTGTTTCGCGCCGAGCTGGACACCACATTCGTGCAGTGGCGGCAGCAGGTGCTGCTGGCACGCGCACTGTCCATGGCCCCCCGCAAGCTGCCGATGAGCACGATCGCCGCAGAGCTCGGCTATGCCAGCGCGAGCGCTTTCAGCGCGATGGTGAAGCGATCCGTCGGGATGTCGCCGAGCCGCTTGCTGGGGTGATGCAGCGCGCTGTCTGTGCGCCTCCCGCACGGCTGTCATGCACAGCGCAAAGCCGCACGCGCAGCAAACGATAATTCGAGTCGCGATCTGCGACTGCATCCACCATCTTCCGCACCTCTTCATGACCCAGGTCCTCTACGACTTCACACGCCAGGACGCGCGTGGCGCCAGTTGCACCGCACAGGCCTGGGCCAAGGTGCCAGCCGCTCTGACACCGCCCGAGCGCAGCGCGCTGAAGTCGCGCGCGGCGGCGTTGCTGAAGCAGCATGGGGCCGTGCTGGTTGCCCATTACTACGTGGATGGCGACCTGCAGGATCTGGCGCTGGAGACTGGCGGCTGCGTTGCCGACTCGCTGGAAATGGCGCGTTTCGGCCGCGACCACGCGAGCCAGACGCTCGTCGTCGCCGGGGTGCGCTTCATGGGCGAGAGCGCAAAGATCCTGAGTCCGGGCAAGCGGGTGCTGATGCCCGACCTCGACGCGACCTGCTCGCTCGACCTCGGTTGCCCGGCCGACGCGTTTTCCCAGTTCTGCGACGCACACCCGGACCGCACCGTGGTTGTCTACGCCAACACCAGCGCGGCGGTGAAGGCACGGGCCGACTGGATGGTGACCAGCTCCTGCGCGCTGGCGATCGTCCAGCATCTGAAGGACCAGGGCCAGAAGGTGCTGTGGGCGCCTGACCGCCACCTCGGCCGCTACATCCAGCAGCACACCGGTGCGGACATGCTGATGTGGAACGGCGAGTGCATCGTGCACGACGAGTTCAAAGGCCTCGAGCTGGAACTGCTGAAGGCGCAATACCCGGATGCCAAGGTGCTGGTGC
>CANHNO010000012.1 GCA_947462065.1 Burkholderiales bacterium
GAAGTGACGCATGAGTGGTTTGTGATCGACGCGACCGACAAGGTCCTCGGCAGGGTGGCCAGTGAAGTCGCCCTCCGTTTGCGCGGAAAGCACAAGGCCATTTACACGCCTCACGTCGACACCGGCGACTTCATCGTCATCGTCAACGCAGACAAGCTTCGCGTCACTGGCAACAAGGCCAATGACAAGGTGTACTACCGGCACACCGGCTACCCCGGCGGCATCATCGCGACGAAGTTCAAGGACATGCAAGCCAAGCATCCGGGCCGTGCGCTCGAGAAGGCTGTCAAGGGCATGCTCCCCAAGGGTCCATTGGGTTACGCCATGGTCAAGAAATTGAAGGTGTACGCCGGCGCCACGCACCCGCACACCGCACAGCAGCCCAAGGCGCTGGAAATCTAAGGGGCATGTGATGATTGGAAATTGGAATTACGGTACGGGCCGCCGCAAGTCGTCCGTCGCTCGCGTCTTTATGAAGAAGGGCACCGGCCAGATCCTCGTCAACGGCAAGACCGTCGATGAGTACTTCGGCCGCCAGACCTCGATCATGATCGTCAAGCAGCCTTTGATGCTGACTGCCAACGACGCAGCGTTCGACGTCAAGGTCAACGTCCATGGCGGCGGCGAATCCGGCCAAGCCGGCGCAGTGCGTCACGGCATCACCCGCGCGCTGATCGATTACGACGCAGCGTTGAAGCCTGAACTCAGTCGTGCCGGTTTTGTCACCCGCGATGCCCGCGAGGTAGAGCGCAAGAAGGTCGGCTTCCACGGTGCGCGTCGTCGCAAGCAGTTCAGCAAGCGCTGATCCGGTATTGCACACGCAGCGAAAGGTCGCCTCAGGGCGACCTTTTCCGTTCTGGGTGCACGGTTCATAATCCACTTTTGATGCCCAAGATTTTCAGGAGCACCCATGAACGCTGCCGCAGAACACAACCACCCCACCGCAACACAGGACGAACCACCGCCTCCGTTGGTCTTCACCGACAGCGCTGCTTCAAAGGTCAAGGAACTCGTCGATGAAGAAGGCAACCCTGACCTCAAGTTGCGCGTCTTCGTCCAGGGCGGTGGATGCTCGGGTTTCCAGTACGGATTCACCTTTGACGAGGTGCTGAACGAAGACGACACCCGCATGGACAAGAACGGTGTCACCCTGTTGATCGACGCGATGAGCCTGCAGTACCTGATGGGTGCCGAGATTGACTACAAGGACGATTTGCAGGGCGCGCAATTCGTCATCAAGAACCCCAACGCCACGACCACCTGCGGCTGCGGTTCCAGCTTCTCGGTCTGACGGTTACTCAGCCTGCCGGGTACAACGCACCAAGGATGCGCGGACCTCGTGCCCCGGTGACTGCGGGCAGGTTGCCCGCGTGGCGGTCGACCCAAGCGCTCGCCAGCCAAGCGAAGGCGACGGCTTCGACCTGATCGGCAGGCAGCCCCAGTGCTTCTGTGGGCTCAATCTTCATCCGAGGAAGACGCTGCGCTAAGCGGCGCATCAGTTCAACGTTGTAGGCGCCGCCGCCGCAGACCAGCAGTCGGCTCGCCGCGGGCGTGTATTGATCAATCGATTGCTGGCAGCACCACGCAGTCAATTCGGTCAGTGTGGTCTGCACGTCGACTGCATCAAGTGCCAGTCCTATGGCGCCAGTTCGGTCCAAGCACTGCCTCAGCCAAACCGCATTGAACAGATCCCGACCGGTGCTCTTGGGTGGAGGCATTGAGAAGTAAGCCTCGTTTTGCATCACACCGAGCAGCGCTTCCTGGACGGAGCCCGCTGCCGCCCAAGCCCCATCTCGGTCGTACGACTCGCCGCGATGGAGCGCGCACCAGTGGTCCATCAGCACGTTGCCGGGACCGCAATCAAAGCCGAATGTCCCGCCGTCTGAACCCAGGACCGACAGGTTGCTCATGCCGCCAATGTTCAACACGGCCAGGCTGTCGTTGCCGCGCCCAAAGGCTGCGCGGTGAAAGGTGGGCACGAGCGGTGCGCCCTGACCACCGGCCGCCACATCGCGCGACCTGAAATCTGCGATCACATCAATGCCGGTCAACTCGGCCAGCAGCGCACCATTGCAAAGTTGCACCGTGTAACCGATGCCGTCGAACGCGCTAGGGCAGTGCCTGACGGTTTGACCGTGGGCTCCGATCGCGACTACTTCGGATGGCGTCACCTTGGCGGTTTCGAGCAGGGATCGAACCACCTCCGCGTAGGCCTGCGACACCGCGTTGCCCGCCAGTGCTGCGCGGTGAAGTTCATTACTGCCTGCCGTGTTCAGCGCGAGCAGCTTGGCCGCGAACTCGGTTGGGAACGCTCGGTGGACGTGGGCTCGCACTGCAAACGTTGGCGTATCGCTGAGCGACACCAGCACCCCATCGACGCCGTCGAGCGAGGTGCCGGACATCAGTCCGATGAAAAGTCGATTCACCATCCCGTTCTCCGCCAAAGAAAAAGCCCGCTAATGCGGGCCTCGGCTGACTTGAAAGGAAGCAGGTCGATGTTGAACTCACTCGAACACTGCGTTCGCCGGGTTCGTGCTTCGCGCGACGTCCAATTGGGTCTTTGCCGATTGGGCGAGTTGCGCAAATTGCTCGCGCGATGCGGGCGCAAGCGCGACGGTGTTGGCCAAGCTCGCGATTACCGACGGGTCGCGCTGAACACCGCCCACCTTGAATTCAAAATGCAAGTGCGGCCCTGTGGCCCAGCCCGTCATGCCGACGGCACCAATTCGCATGCCTTGCTGCACCGATTGTCCCTTGCGCACATTGATGCGGCTCAGGTGCGCATACAGCGTACTGCGATCGCCGGCATGCTTGACCACGATAACATTGCCATAACCCTTCTGCCAGCCGGCGAACTCCACGACTCCGTCGCTGACGACGCGAACCGGGGTGCCGGTGGGCGCACCATAGTCGATGCCGGTGTGCTTGGCCCGGTTTTGCAGGATCGGGTGAAAGCGCATCGCAAAGCCCGAAGTCACGCGCGAAAACTCCATCGGGCTGGCCAGGAAGGAGCGCTGCTTGCTGCGGCCGCTAGGGTCAAAGTAAGCACCGCGTTGACCCGCTTGTGTGCTTTCAAACCAGATCGCCGAGTGCGACTCGCCCTTGTTGACAAACTCGGCCGCGAGCACCCGACCGGCAGATTCGTTCCAGGTGATCGGCTCGCCATCCGCGGTCAGCGTTTCATAAATCACCGAGAAAGTGTCACCACGGCGCAGGTCCCGATGGAAGTTGATTTCAGTCGCGAAAACCTCAGCCAGTTGAGTAGCGATGGAGTCTGGCAGGCCAGCTTCATCGGTCGCGTTGAAGAGGGAATCGACCACCACGCCGCTGCCCATCTTCGGCCTTGCGGCCAGCGGCGCTGTCTCGATGCGTACATCGAAATGCTTACCGGCGCGCGTGATGCGCAACCGGGTGAAATGCGTGGTGAATTGTGCGGCGCTGCGAGTTGGGTAGCGCGCGACCAACTCATCCATCTGGCCCGATGTGTCTGCGCGCACCTGCACCATCTTGCCACTGCGACCCGACAGAAGCTCTCTCGCAAGTTTGTCGCGGCGCAGGAAGGAGGCCGCTTCAGCGTCAGCAACGCCGAGTCGGCGCAGCAGACTGTCCGCCGTATCGCCAGGTCGCGTTGTCCCGTTACGAAACAGGGACAACTCTTGCTGCGCCAGCGACGAGATCTGCGCTTGCAAGTCCGCAGGGGCTACTGATTCTGTGATTAGCTGTTGAGTCGGTGTGTCGTTCGATGCGAGCGGAGCCACACCGAACGCCGTGACACCGAAGCCCGCACAACTCAGCAGGATGGCAGCGTAGAACCGACGAGGATGCCGACGCACCAGGCCGGCAACATGCTGGCCCAAACGGGCAGCCATGCGATCAATCAAGTCAGGTGAAGTCAAAGTTCAGGGAGCGCATCGCTCAGAGTGAAAACTTGCGTGACGCAAACCAGATTAATGCGGCTGTGTGAACCAGTCCCGTAAACTGTGGAGCGGTTCAAACAGGTGAGAGCGGCAGCCTGACTCAAGATCCCTGCGCTTGCCGATGCCCCAAAACGAGACAGCAGTATACCGACGGGTTCGGCCGATTTCGATAGGTTGGATGCGCCAATTGCCCCGTCTTTTATTACGTAGTTTCCCGATATGTCGCCACTTGACCACATCGACCCGAAGACGCCCGGCTTGAGCACATTTCCTGTGACAGAACGTGTCCTGGCGGCTTTCCGTGCCACGCAACGAGGTTGCGATGAACTGCTCCCACAGGCCGATTGGCTGAACAAGCTGGCACGGGCCGAGGCCACGGGCACACCCTTGCGCATCAAGCTCGGACTCGACCCGACTGCCCCTGACATTCATCTTGGTCACACGGTGGTGTTGAACAAGCTCAGACAACTGCAGGATCTGGGCCACACAGTGATCTTCCTGATCGGCGATTTCACGTCGACGATCGGCGACCCGTCAGGCCGCAACGCCACGCGACCGCCGCTGACCCGCGAGCAGATCGAAGACAACGCGAAGACCTACTTCCAGCAGGCCACCCTGGTGCTCGACGCCGGGAAGACCGAGGTCCGCTACAACTCGGAATGGAGCGACCCGCTGGGCGCGCGCGGCTTGATTCAACTCGCCTCGCGCTACACCGTGGCGAGGATGATGGAGCGCGACGACTTCACCAAGCGCTACAAGGCTGGAACGCCAATCAGCGTGCACGAGTTCCTTTACCCGCTGATGCAGGGCTACGACTCGGTCGCCTTGAAGAGCGACCTCGAGCTCGGCGGCACCGATCAGAAGTTCAACTTGCTGGTCGGTCGTGCACTGCAAAGCGAGTACGGTCAGGAGCCGCAGTGCATCCTGACGATGCCGCTGCTCGAAGGCCTGGATGGCGTCGAGAAGATGTCCAAAAGCAAGGGCAACTTCATCGGCATCAGCGAAGCGCCCAACGAGATGTTCGCCAAGCTGCTGTCGATCAGCGACACACTGATGTGGCGCTACTTCACGCTGCTGAGCTTCCGCTCCGAGGAGGAGATTGCTGCGCTGAAAGCCGAGGTCGAGGCCGGCCGCAATCCGAAGGATGCGAAGGTGATGCTGGCCAAGGAGATCACTGCCCGGTTCCACAGCGCCGCGGCGGCCGATGCGGCCGAGAACGATTTCAAGCTGCGCGCTAGCGGCGGCATTCCAGATGTCATCCCCGAGTTGTCGATTGCTGGCGCACCGATAGGCATCGGCGCCTTGTTGCGCGAGGCCTTGCTGGCGCCTTCGAGCAGCGAAGCGCTGCGGCTGGTCGATGGCGGCGGTGTCAAGGTGGATGGCAATGTGGTCAGTGACCGCGGCCTGAAACTGGGGGCCGGAACCTACGTGCTGCAGGTTGGCAAACGAAAGTTCGCGCGCGTGACCCTGAGCTGATCCGCCGGTAGCTTCAGCGGTTCAGCACGCCCGAGGCGACCAGCCCCGCTGGCACATGCGGTGCCGCGTTTTCGATGTGACCGGTCTGGTCGTCGAAGAAGAAATCCGGCTCGAATTCGCGCAGGAACTCCCCTTTGGCCAGACCTCCAAGGAACATCGCCTCGTCGATCTCGATGTCCCAGTCCATCAACGTGCGGATCGCGCGCTCATGAGCCGGCGCGCTGCGCGCAGTCACCAGCGCGGTGCGGATGCTCATCGCTGGCGTGGCCGCGTGTTGCAGCCTTTGTAGTGCCTCGAGCAGGGGCTTGAATGGGCCCGCTGCCAAGGGCTTTTCTGCGCGGTCACGCTCGTGTTCCTGGAACGCGCTCAAACCAGCGCGCTGGAACACCTGTTCGGCCTCATCGGAGAACAACACCGCATCGCCGTCAAAGGCAATGCGCACCTCGTTCGGATGTGCCGCCGAAGCACGCGCCGAGTGAGGGTACACACGGGCGGCCGGTACGCCGACTTCGAGGGCGGAGCGCACATCGGCCTCGTTGGTCGACAGAAACAGGTTCGCGTTCAGGGGTTGCAGATAGCGCCAGGGCGGATGACCCCGGGTGAATACGCCGCGCTGGATCGGCAGGCCGTGTTGCTTGGCCGATCGGAACACACGCATGCCGGACACCGGATCATTGCGCGACAGGATCACCACTTCGACGCGCTGCGTGGGTGATGAGTCGGTGGCGTCTGCTGACGTGGCGTGGTTGAACGCCAGCAGCTTGTTGACCAGCGAGAAGGCAACGCCCGGCTTGGCTGTCACGTCCAAACGATCAAGCTGCAGCCGCATGTAGGCTCGGTCGTCGCTGGCCTCGAAGACCTCGTTCTCTTCCTCGAAATCGAACAAGGCGCGTGATGAGATCGCAACCACCAGTTGGCCGGCTAGGGAGACAGGCATGCCAAAGATGATACGGCGCGCCCGGGGTCTCCCCAGACGCGCCAGTCCCTGCCTGTATCAGTGCACGAAGCCCATCATCGTGCGCCTCTGTTGTGCATCCGGCAGGTCGGACGTCGAGACCTGCGAGCGGCGATCGAGCTTGGCATTGCCGAAAGCCGTCATCCAGGCACGTCGCATCTCGCGCGGGGCCAGTTCGCTCATGCGGTCGAGTACATCGGCGCTCGGTTGTTCCTCGAAGCGGCTGCCCCAGTCGTGGCTGGAGCGAATCGAGGCATACAGTTTGGTGGCGATGCGCCGCGCGGCGTCGCGGTCCGGTGCCTGCACCTCGTAGACGTTCATCCGGTTCAGGATCGGGTCGGGGATGCCGCGCGCATCGTTCGCGGTGGCCACCCAGATGACCTGGCTGGCGTCGATCGGCACCTCGGCGAACTCGTCGATGAAGTTGCCGGCGGTGTCGTGCTCCAGCAGGCTGTACAGCGCGCCGAGCGGGTCATAAGCATGCTCGCCGCCGGATTTGTCGATCTCGTCGACCACCATCACCGGGTTGGCGTACTGGCCATCAACCAGGGTCTCGAAGACCTTGCCGGGCCGAGCGCCTTTCCATTGGCTGGACGCGCCTGACAGCACCCAGCCTGCGGTCATCGAGCTCATCGAGATGAAGCCCATGCCGGTGCCCAGCAACTGCGACAGCTCGCGGGCGAAATGCGTCTTGCCGATGCCCGGTGGCCCGAGCAGCAGAAGGGGCGTGATCTCGAGCGCATCGCGGCTGTCTTCGCACAGCGCGAGTTGCCGCTTCACGTCATCAAGCACCTGATAGAAGTTCGGCAGGTCGTCGTACAGATGATCCATCACCGGCAGCCCGGACGGCTTGACCTGGAAACGCTCCGGTCCGAGTTCGATCATGCGCTCGTAAGTCGAACGCAGGTTTTCGTGTTCCTTGTGGGGAAGCTTGTCGAGTTTTCGGCCCACGTCGTCTACGCGGTAGACGCTGCGCATGCGCGCAATCGGGATACCGCCGCCAGTGCCCGACACCTTGACCAGTTCATGGGAAGCAGACATCGAACCTCCGAAAAGTGAACCTCGCTGGGATCATTCAACCACGTGGTCTCAGCACCATGCCTCGGAGAAGCACCGCATTGACACGCCAAACGCCATGCACACTGCATGCCACCAGACCCATCAAGCAAGCGAAGCGACGCATCCATCAAGCCACGCCCGCGGAACCGGCTTCGCCGGGCCGCAAGGCGGCGCCAACGGGCTGGCAGGCCCGTTGGCCTTCGGCAGCCGCAAGGCCCCTTCCGGGCCCTTGCGCGCAGCCTCAGCCCCTCCGGGGCAGGAGCGCAGCGACTGGGGGGCCTACTTGACCCAGGTATTGAGTTGAATGATGGGGAGCAAGACGGCCAGCACGATCAGCATCACCACGCCGCCCATCGCGACGATCAACAGCGGCTCCAGGATGGTCGCCATCTGCAGTGCGCGGCGCTGCACCTCGGTGGCCAACTGCTTGGCGGCACGGTCGAGCATCTCGGGCAACTGGCCGGTCTGTTCGCCAAGGCGCGCGAACATCGCCAGCAGCCCCGGGAAGCGCTTCTTGCCGGCGAGTGCCGCGGCCAGTGGTGCGCCTTCGCGCACACGTACCAGGGCGTCGAGCGCATCGCTGCGCATCGCCTGGTTCGACAGCGTCTCGGCCGCCGCTTGCAGTGCCTTCAGGATCGGTACGCCGGCGCCGGCCAGCATCGCCAGCGTGCCGGCGAAACGCGCGGCGTTGTAGCCGCGCGCGAGCCGGCCGATCAGTGGCAGGTTCAGCCAGCCGGCGTCGAAGCGCTCGCGGAACAGCGGGTTGCGCAGCATCAGCAGCAGCGTGCCGACCCCTGCGCCGATCGCCAGCAACAGCAGCCAGCCGTAGCTGCGCAAAAAACTGCTGGTGGCCAGCATCGCAATGGTCAGCGCGGGAAGCGCGCGCTTCGAACTGGTGAACACCGACGCCACCTGCGGCACCACGTAGGTGACGAGGAAGATCACGATTACCAGCGCGATCACCGACACGATGGCCGGGTACAACGTCGCGCCAATCAGCTTGGCCTTCAGCGCCTGGCGCTCTTCCAGGTCATCGGCCAGGCGCTCCAGCACCTGGCCCAGCGCACCGCTTTGCTCGCCAGCAGCAACGACGCCACGGTAGACATCGTCAAACTCCCGTTCGGCGCTGCCAAGCGCGCGGGCGAACGGCGAGCCGGCATTCACCTCTGAGCGCAGATGGGCTACCAGCTCCCTCTGGCGAGGGTCTTCGGCTTCGTCGCTCAGTGCGGTGAGCGCGCGTTCGAGCGGCAGACCGCTGCCGACCAGACCCGCCAGCTGGCGCGTCCACACCGCCAGCCCGGTCGTCGAGAACACCCGCGTCGTGAAGCGCAGACCCTGGCCCGAAGTGCCGGCTGACGCGACTTGGGTCACCTCCAGCGGCACCAGCGCCTGCGCTCGCAACTGAGCCCGTGCAGCGCGTGCGTTGTCGGCTTCGACAATGCCAGTGGTCGATTTGCCCGCAGCGGTCAGCGCCTCGAATTTATAAGCAGGCATACGTGCTGGCGCCGATCAGCAAGCGCAGCGAGGCGCTTGTCAAGCAACAACCGTGGACAGGTTCCCCGACCACCAGGTTGGCGCCCCTTGGGGGCCGAGCCCGGACAGAAACGGTCCAGTGGACGGTTTGTGCCTGGTGAGGAGTTGGGCCGCCGGCCCAACGCGGCCTGCAAGGTGGCAGCGAAGCGACTGGGGAGCTCATTCCCGTGTCACGCGCATCACTTCCTCAGGCGAGGTAACGCCTTCGGCCACCAGCCGCTCGCCGTCCTCGCGCATCGAGCGCAGGCCGGCCTCTTCAGCCGCGACAAAAAGCTGCGATTCGGCGGCGCGGCTGTGAATCAGTGAGCGCACCTTGTCGTCGGCGACCATCATCTCGTAGACGCCAGTGCGGCCCTTGTAGCCACTGTGTCCGCACTCAGCGCAGCCGACGGGGTGATAACGCCCCTGCGCATCGGCCTTCTTGCAGTGCACACACAGCTTGCGCACGAGCCGCTGCGCCAGCACGCCCAGCAGGCTGGAGCTGAGAAGGAAGGGCTCGACACCCATGTCTGTCAGCCGCGTGACTGCGCTCGGCGCGTCGTTGGTGTGCAGCGTGGCCAGCACCAGGTGGCCGGTCAGCGAGGCCTGGATCGCGATCTGTGCCGTCTCGTAATCGCGGATCTCGCCGATCATGATCACGTCCGGGTCCTGCCGCAGTATGGCGCGCAAGGCCTTCGCGAAGGTCAGGTCGATCTTCGGGTTGACCTGCGTCTGGCCGATGCCGCCGAGCTCGTACTCCACAGGGTCTTCCACCGTCAGCACATTGGTCGTCGATGTGTCCACACGGCCGAGCGAGGCATACAGCGTGGTCGTCTTGCCCGAGCCGGTGGGCCCGGTGACCAGCACGATGCCGTGCGGCTGCTGCACCAATCGGTCGAAGCTGGTCAGCACATCGCCGCTCATGCCCAGGCCTTCGAGCGTGAATTTCGATTCGCCCTTGTCGAGCAGGCGCAGTACCGCACGTTCGCCGTGCGACGACGGCAGGGTGCTGACGCGCACATCGACCGCACGACCGCCGATGCGCAATGAGATGCGGCCATCCTGCGGCAGGCGCTTCTCGGAGATGTCGAGCTCGGCCATGATCTTCAGCCGCGAGATCAGCGCCGCATGCAGCGCCTTGTTCGGCTGCACCACCTCGCGCAGCGTGCCGTCGACGCGAAAGCGCACCGAGCTCGAGCGCTCGTAGGGTTCGATGTGGATGTCGCTGGCGCCGTCCTTCGCGGCCTGCGTCAGCAAGGCGTTCAGCATGCGGATGATCGGCGCGTCGTTCGAGGCTTCGAGCAGGTCTTCGATGGCCGGCAACTCCTGCATCATCCGGCTCAGGTCCACCGCGCTTTCAACCTCGCCAATCACGGTCGCAGCGCTCGATTCGCTGCCGGCATAGGCGACCGCGATGCGGTTGGCCAGCGTCGCAGCGGCTTCGCGTTCCAGCGCGTCGACGTCGTACAGCCGCAGAACTTCGGCCAGCGCCGACAACGACACCGTTTCAGGCGCCCACAGCACCAGGCGATCGCCCTCGTCTTCGAGCAGCACGGTGTGCGCTCGCGCGTAGGCGTACGGCAGGGGATGACGACTGGCCATGGCGTGTCGCGCCCCGCCTCAGTTGCTGCCGGCCGGCACGTTCGATCCCGGGCCGGTGGGCGCTGGGCGGGTCGATGGTGGCGAGATCGGCTGGGCCGTGTCCTCCACGGTCTTCAAGGGCGGAACCACCGGCACGCCATTGAGCGGCAGCAGCAGGTTGGAGGGGATCCTCACATCCTTCTGCTCGCCGCGCAGCAACTCGTAGCGGTCAATCGACAGGCTGTTCGACGCCGTGGCATCGCGCATCACGACGGGACGCAGGAACACCATCTGGTTGGTGCGCTTCTTGGTGCGCGACTCGCTGCGGAAAAGGGCGCCCACGTACGGGATGTCACCGAGGATCGGCACCTGCGACTTGTCCACCGTGAAGGTGTCCTCGATCAGGCCGCCGAGCACGATGATCTGCCCGTCATCGACCACCACGGTCGATTCGATCGAGCGCTTGTTGGTCGTCGGGCCAGCGCTCGACGTGCCAGGTGCCGTGCCCAAAGCCAGGCTCGAGGACTCCTGGAACAGCGTCATCCGGACCGTGCCGTTCTCGCCGATCTGCGGGCGGATGCGCAGTGTGATGCCGACGTCCTTGCGCTCGATGGTCTGAAACGGGCTGACCGTCGAGCTGCCGCCACCGGTGTTGGTGTACTGGCCGGTGATGAACGGCACATTGCTGCCGACGATGATCTTCGCTTCTTCGTTGTCCAGCGTGACCAGGTTCGGCGTCGAGACGATGTTGGTATCGGCGCGCGACTGCAGTGCCCTCGCGATCGCGGACAGGCCGTAGTTGTTGCCGATCTGGCGCACCACCCCGATGTTGAAGCCCGGGCCGAGACCGGCCAGTGCGCCGGTCACGGTGCTCGCCGCGGCGTTGGTCAGGATGTTGGTGCTGCCGTCGCCGAAGTTGGTCCCAAGACCCCCTATGTAGCGGCCGTTCACGTTGCCCAGCGCCTGCCACTGGAAGCCGAAGTCCGCCGAGTCGTCGCCTGTGACCTCGACGATCATGGTCTCGATGAACACCTGCGCGCGCCGCGCATCGAGCTGATCGATCATCGCGCGCAACTGGCGGTACATCGGCTCTGGCGCCGTGATGATCAGCGCATTGGTGGCTGGGTCGGCCTGCACGAAGCCACCGGTCGATGGACTGGCCGAGGGTGTCACCGGTGCGGTGGCCTGGGTGGAGCCACCCTGGCCGCTGAGGGCGTTGACCAGACTTTGCGTCGACGGTGCTGCGCTGCCAGGCGATGGGCTGGCGCTGCTGCTGCCACCGGAGGCGCCATTGCCGTTGTAGGCCGCGCGCAGCACGGCGGCCAGCTTCGTTGCATCGGCATTCTTCAGGTAGACCACCCAGATGTTGCCGGCCGCGTTGCCGCCCTGGACCGGCTGATCGAGCTTGTCGACCAATGCGCGAATGGCCGCCAGCCGCGCCGGGTTCGGCGCGCGCACCAGCAGCGAATTGCTGCGGGGATCGACCAGCACCGATGCGCCGGTGGCTCCTGGGGTGCCGGGGGCCGCACCGCCGGCTGAATCTGTCAGCCGCTGCACCAGCGCCGCGATGTCGCTGGCCACCGCGTGCTTCAAGGTGATGACTTCGACATCGCCCGCCGTGGGCGTGTCCATCGCCGCGATGATCTTGCCGATGCGCTGCAGGTTGTCGGCGTAATCGGTGATGACTAGCGTGTTGTTGCCGGGGTTCGCGTTGATCGTGTTGTTGGGACTGATCAGCGGGCGCAGAACCGGAACCAAGTTGTTGGCGTTCTCGTGGGTCAGCCGATAGATCTGCGTCAGCACCTGATCGCCCCGCCGGTTGACGTCGCCCACCGACACCGTGCCCGACTGCAGCTTGGCATCAGCTTCTGGCACCACCTTGAACAGGCCGCCCACTTCGACAACGGTGTAGCCCTGTCCGCGCAGCGCGGCCAGGTAATTCAGGTAGGCCTCGTGCGGCGCCAGCGCCTTCTCGCTGTAGAGCGTCATCGTGCCCTTGACGCGCGGGTCGACGACGAACTGCTGGCGCAGGATGGCTGCTATGGCCCGTGATACTGCCTCGATGTCGGCGTTCACAAAGTTCAGCGTCACCGGATCGCCTCTGAAGCGGCTTGCCACGGATTCAGGCGCTGCGGCCTGCGCGCGTGCTGCCGTTGGAAGTGCAGCCATCGGCGACGTCAGCAGTGACAGCGTCAATGGCATGCACACCGCGCCGGCCCCGACGCGCGACGTGAGTCGGCGCCAGCAGCGCGGCAGCAAAGTAGGGGCACGAGGATTCATGGCTATCCGATCGAAATGACGGACCGCGCGCCGTCGCGCCGTCCGATGATGTTCAGCAGGTTGCCGAGCGCAGCGTCGTCGGGGTCGACAGCGCTGGCCTCGCCCTGAAAGCGCAGTCCGGTCATTCCCCAGCTGCCGTTGCCACTTAGCAGCAAGGCCCCCTCCATCGTGGACAGGGTGATCGTCGCTGCGCCTGCTGTTATGCCACTGCGGGTACCGTTGCGCTGTAACACTGGCGGCCCGCCCTGGACCGAGAGCCGATAGCTGCCGAGTGTCTCCAGCGTGGACAACCGGGACGATGCGTGCAGCAACTCGATATCAAGACCGCCCGTCAACCGCCAGCGGCCCTGCGCTGAATCGATCGTCAGGCCGGAAGACAGCAGTTTTGTGGTGCCGCCAAGGCGCAAGGTGTTCCAGGGTGTGCCCAGACCTGCCAACCAGGCGCTGGGCCACTGACCGACCCAGTCGGCGGTCGGCTTCAGCGTCACGCTGTAGCCACTGAAGCCGGGAGCCCAGACGATGGTCACATCGCCGTGCAGACAGCATGTCTGCGTGAGAACGGTCTCCAGCGTCAGGCCGCGCGGACGTGCCGTCCAGGTCAGCCGTCCCGGCAGGGCGGCCGCATCGCGGCTGCCTGGCCCACCGGTCAGCACCAGCACCGCACTGCCAGACCAGACACTGCCACGCGCATCGGACAGCAACAGCCGCTGCGCGGTCGCTGCAGAGACCACCTCGGCCAGCCAGCTGGCCGGCGCGAAGCAGATCAGCGCACCCAGCGTGCCACTGATGGCGCCAGCCCAGGCCCAACGAACGCCACCATCGCGGGCGCGGCCCCAGGCTGCCTCGGCATAGGTCGATTCGGCCCAGCGCGAGGTGACCATACTGTTCTGAAATGGCGCGCGACGATTGCCTGCCCGTGACACCGGCAGACCCAGCCGACTCACTGAAAAGCGTTTCATTGGCTGCCGCCCAGACTCAACACCAGCGTGCCGGCATAGCCCTGCGCACCGCGCGTGAGCCGCACCTCGGTGGCGCGTGCGCGGGCGGCAGTGCGCACCTCGGCCAGCCAGTCGCGCAATTCGTCACCGGACAGGCCGTTGACAGACACCGTGGCGCGATCACCTTGCAACTGCAGGGTCGCGCGACCGGCCAATCGGGCCGTGGCTCCTTGGAGTGCCGCGCTGGATTGGGCGCTTGAGATCGGTGCAATCGCGCGCAATTCGGTCGCCTCGGCCGCCATACGTTGCAAAGCCTGAAGCTGCGTGCCCTGCTGGTCGATGCGGCCCGGCGCCTCGCGCAGCGTGCGCCAAGCCGGCTGGACGGCCACGCTCCAAAGAAGAAAAACGCCAAGGAGCACCGCAGCGGCTATCAGCCCGGTCCGCTCACGCGCTGCCAGCGTGCGCCAGCGAGCCTGCAGCGCATCGCGCGGCGCGATCCACGCGGCAGGCATCAGGCGACTGCTGCGGCCATTCGCTGAGGGGGCTGGGGTGCTCGCAGGGCGACTCATGGTGTCGCCCCCGTGACCGCGCGGCTCAAGCTGATGCTGCCCTCGCTGGCTTCGACCTGCCATCCCGCCGGCTGCAACTGGCTGCGGAACTGTGCGATCTCGGCATCGCCCCAGCCAGTGGCCGTCAGTGTGAGGCGGCCCGATTCGTAGCGCAGGTTGTCCACTGGTGGCTGACCGTCGGGCCAGGCAGCCGCTGCAGCGAGCAGCATCGGTTCGAAATCGGCGGCCGACGGGCGACCAGCCCCAGCGCGCAGTACATCCACCTCGCGCTGCATCTGAAGTGGAGCATCCAGTACCGCGCTGACCTGCGGGAAGGTGGTCTGCAGCAGCATCACCATCGTCTGCCGTTGCGAATTCAGTTCGGAACGCTGGTGCCAGGCCCAGACATTCAGGCCAAGCACCTGCACCGCCAGCAAGGCCAGCAGCCCATAGCGCACCGGCCGCCATCCCGGGCTCAGCCAGCGACGCCAGGCATCGCGTGCGGCGCGGGTGCCGCGGTGGCGTGCTGCCAGATCGAATTGACGAAGATTCCACAAGGTACGCGTGGCCTGCAATGCGCGTTCTGCGCTTGACACTACCGTCACCGGAGAGCCGAGCCAGCGCTCTGCAACGGTCGCCACTTCGGCCGTCGCCGTCCAGCGGGCATCGAGGGGCAGCTCGGCAGGCAACAACGCACGCGCCAGACCGCCTTGCAAGCGCAGCATCGCGACGCCTTCGGCGTGTGACCAGGTCAGCGCCACGTCCTGACGGGCGTTGCCGCTGACATCCACCGTGGTTCCGCTGCCCTCCTCGCTGAAATGACCCGTCGCGGGCGTGTCGGGCCAGGCAGATGGAACGACGCGGTCGACGAACACGCGATGGCGCTCCAGGGCGGCCAACTCGCCGCGCAACCAGCCGCGGTTGACCGCTGCAACCCACGTCGGTTGACCAGCAACCGCACCCGGCGCAAGCGCCAGATGCGTGGCCTCGGCATCGTCGAGCAAGGCCTCTTCAAGCACACCGGTGAGCGCGGCGCGCAGCCGTGCCGACGGGGCTTTCGGCAAGGTGATGCGGTGCCAGGCGACGTCGCCTTCGCTGACCACTGCGATCACGCTGTCTGCCTTGGGCAGCAGCGGTGCCGCACAGCGACCCTGGTTGACGAGCGTGAAGCCGTCGTTGCTCAGGTGGTAATCGAACTCGACATCGGCCGCCGATGTGCCGGGCGCAGCCATACTGGCATGGCGGCTGCGCAGGCGGGGACGCGGCGACAGTGAGATGACGAGTATGGGCATGAAGCAATGGCAGCCACCCGTACGGGCAGGCGCCGAGTTTAGTCGGGGGTCATGGCGAGACCTGCTTGGGTCGCTCCTGCCGAGGCGAGCCCGAGCCTTCCGCCGTTGTAGCCGAGGACTGGCCTTTGCCCACCGCGAAATGGCCCTTCATCCCGGCGCATCTTGCAGGTTGACCCGCTGGCGTTGCAGGGGCAGCACCTCGAGCCCGCGCCGTTCGAGCAGCGATAGCTCCTCGAGCACCCGGTCGCCGAGGCGAATGCGGCCGCGCACTTCGAAGAAACTCGATTTCACGTCGACCCGCGAAGCGTCGAGCGCCAGGTTCGACGGAATCAGGCTCTGCGCTTCCGAAATCGCCTTGAACGGCGTGCGCTGCCGAGTTTGCACCAGGCGCCCCGCAGCGCTGAGGTCCATCCCGTCGACGCTGGCGGCGATGACCTCCCGCGAGGCCGTGTTCAGGTTGATCGGGGTACGCACGGGCAGGATCACTACGAAGGGCGTGATCCGGCGCAGGCTGTCACGGTCCACCCCCAGCCAGCTCAGTTGGGCCACGCTGCGTGGCAGCAGCGGGGGCGTCGCAGAACGGCCTTCGACACCGGGCCGCATGAGCGCATCGCGCAGTCCACCGGCCAGTCGGTCGGCGACGTCCGGTGCCACGCCGATCGACTCGAACAGGCGTCGGGCCGCCGCGAGTTCCGCCGGCACCACCTTGCTGTCATCGCCGACCAGATTTCGCAGGTTGTAGCGCGCCTGCGCATCGGTGATCTGACCCGAAAGGAAGGCTTCGGGCCCGTCGTCCGTGTTGTTCTTGTCGGCGGCGAGAAAGCTTGACAGACGTGCTTCGGCCAGCGGCGTCGCCCAGGGTTCGCTGAGTGTGGTCGCGCCGCCGGACTTGGCGTCCTCGCGCAGGATCAGCCGAGCCCAGTCGAGCGCGCCGGACAGGATCCAGGCCGACTGGGTGCGTGCCCGCTCGGCACTTTCGACTTGCACCGCACGCCACTGCTGCCAGACCATCGCCGATGCCAGGCTGCTGACCAGCACGACGATCAGCATGGCCGTCAGCAACGCGGCACCGAACTGATGGCGACGTCTCACGAGCGAACTCACAGCGGCTGCGGCCCGAAGGCGATGTCGCGCGTCAGCACGCCATCGTGGCCGCTGCTGGGGTCGAAGGTCAGTACCAGACGCAGGCCTGAGGGCAGCACGGTGCGCACCGCCGGGGGAACGCCGCTCGCGCCGCCAGCAGGAGGCCTGGCGGCTGCCACATTGCCGCTCGACTGGCAATTGCTCCAGGCGTTGCCACGGTAGCAATACAGCTGCACCTGTGACACCCCGTCCAGCGTGCGCAGCAGCGCGGGGTCATTGCTCTGCAGCAACTGGCTGCGCAGCCAGCTGTCCTGCAACCCAGCGCTGCCGCTCACCGAGGGCCCTGCCCACCGTGTCCATCGCAGCGGACCACTCTCTGCATTGACCGCACCGGTGGGGGGCGTCAGCGCCCAGGCGACCAGTTGCACGCCGTCGTCGGTGCGGCGCGTCAGCCGCAAGGTCTTGCCGTCGTAGCTGAGCGCAGGCACCGCATCGGTTTCTTGCAGCGAGGCCAAGTCCTGATCCCACTGCGCGAGCACCGTGCCCAAGCGCAGGGTGTGGTCCAGCCGTGTCTGGCTAGCGTCGCGGGTGCGCACGATACCGTCGATGCCCTGCCAGCCCATCACCGCCAGCGTCGCCATGATCCCCAGCGCCACCAGCACCTCGACCAGCGTGAAGCCGCGATCGGCCCCATGAGTTCTGGTGCCCCGGTCCATGGTCATTGGTTTGGCAGGATGGCCGACAAGGTCAGCAGCGGTTCGCCAGCGCCATTGGCCATTTGCGCCTCGACTCGCCGGAAATTCGGGTTCGGCGTGGGCACCACTTTCAATGTGCCGGCGTAGGCATGGCCGAGCTGCTCGCAGCTGAAGCTGGATTCACCGACGTCGGGAAACACCTTTGCCAGCTTCAAGCCAGTCAGCTGGTTGTCGGCGCACCATTGCGCCTCGCTGATCTCGGCCAGCCGCTGTGCGTTGTTCAGCAAGGCGCCGGCGGCCTTGATGCCGGCGCCGAGTGTCACCGCGACGATGACCAACGCGACCAGCACCTCGATCAGCGTGAAGCCAGCGAGTTCGCAGCGCCGGCAACCGTCAAGATGTTCGACGCGGTGGGCGCGTGTTGCGCGGCAAGACTTCAACGCGGCCCCGACGCGAGTTCATCGCTGGAAACGACGAAGGGCCCCAGGCCATCGGTGGACAGCGTCAGCCGGCTGTCGTCGAGGCGCAGCGTGATGCGCTGCGCGCCGATCAGTGGTTCAGGACCGAGCACGACATCGGGCGCGCCGATGACGCTGGCGGTGACGCCTTCGGTGAGCCAGCGCCGCGGCAAGCCAGCCGATGCCGGCAGGCCGACGAAGGTGAAGTCGGCCGAGGCCATTCCCGCCTCCGGACGGTCAGTGGTGATCGGTCTGGGCAGCCAGTGCACTGCCAGACCTGACGCCCGGGCTTCGGCACGGGCCGATTCGAACAGCGCAGCCAGTCGCGCGCCCTCTTTCTCCAGCAGCGTGTCCGATGGATCGCGCAAGGCCAGACTCACGACCGCCGAGGCCAGCGCAATCATCGCCACCACCACCAACAACTCGATCAGCGTGAAGCCCCCACAGCGCCAGCTCGACGGTCTGACCGCGAGGCTTTCTGGCGTCACCGGCTCACTGCCAGGAGCCGATGTCAGCGTCGTTGCCTTCACCGCCGACCACGCCGTCGGCGCCAAGGCTGTAGACGTCGATGTCACCCTTCACGCCGGGATTGGCGAACTGGTAGGGCCGGCCCCAGGGGTCGTTTGGCAGCTTGTCCAGGTAGGCCTTCCAGTTCGGTGGAACGGCGCCAGCGGTGGGCTTGGCCACCAGCGCCTTCAGGCCTTGCTCAGCGGTGGGGAATCGCTGGTTGTCCAGCTTGTAGAGCTTCAGCGCCTGGATGAGATTGTTCACGTCGGTGCGGGCCGCTGTGACGCGTGCGTCGTCGGCACGGTTCAGCACGTTCGGCACGATCAGCGCGGCCAGCACACCGATGATGACCAACACCACCATCAGCTCGATCAGGGTGAAGCCGCGGGTGCGGTCTCTGCGAACTCGCCACGCCGTGAGCCCCGAAGGAGCGTATGAGTGAGGCACAAAATCAGTCTTCAACATGTCGCCATCCTGGCCGCGGCCTGAATGCGCGGCTGACGCAGAGCATGATAATCGTCGCATGTTGTCCCGTTCGGTCGCATTCCTCGTTTGGGCGCTGGTCGCTGGAACCTGTGTGTTCTGGGGTGCCCGCTTGCTGGCGCAGCCGGCTGGCTCGTCGGCACTGGTGGTGGCAATGGACCCCGGTAACCCGGCGAACGCCGATGTGTCGAGGATGCTCGGCGCCGCGCCACAAGCCGAGCTGGTGTCTGTCGAGGTCGCCCCTCAGATCAGCAGCCGCTTCCGCTTGACCGGTGTCGTCGCGCCCAAGGAACCCAGCGAAGAGGGCTTGGCGCTGATCTCGGTGGATGGGAATCCGCCAGGCGTCTACCGGGTCGGTGCAGCGATCGATGGCGACCTGATGCTGCGCGAGGTCGGCCCGCGCACGGCCACGGTGGCTTCGTCGCGCAGCAGTAACGACGCAGGCACCGCGTTCGTATTGGAACTTCCGCCGCTGACCTCTGCTGCGACGGGCGCCTTGCCTCAAGGCGGGTTCACCATCCCGTAATCTGCGCCTCCTGTCGCACCGGGCGTGCCGGAGCGGGACCTGGTCAGCAACTTCGAGCCTCCGCGGCAGGCCAGTTGCGGCGCTGAACTGGCAGTGCGCGTCTCAGGCGGTCATTTCATGGCCCCTGGCTGGCTCGGACCCGGATCTTCGCCCTCGGCGAGTTCGGTGAGCAAGGCGGCTGCGCTGCGGATCAGCGGCCAAGCCAGTGTGGCACCGGTGCCATCGGTGCTGTCCATGCCCAATTCCAGCATCGCTGACGCCTGGAAAAGGCCCAATGCGCGGTCGAGTCCGCGGTGGTCACTGCTGCGGCAGAACACGCAGTAATCGACCACCGTAGGCGAGATGTGCGAGCCCACGACCAATGCCGCGCAGGCTGCCAGGCCATCGACCATGATCAGGTGCCGCTTGCCCGCTGCCACCATCATGAGGCCGACCATCATGGCGATCTCGAAGCCACCGAAGGCTGCCAGCACCTCGATCGGATCGACCACGTCCTTGTGCCGGCCTTGGGAGCCTTGCAGCACCACCATCATCGTGGCCAGATCAGTCGGCTTCATCGTTGGGCCCGACAACACGAAGTCGCGCACCGGCACATTGGCCAGCCGCGACAGCACCAGTGCCGACGCCTGCGCCGAGCCGACGCCGACGCCGGCGCACACCACCGCATTGCCTGGCAGTGAATCACCGATTTCCATGCCGGCACGGATTGCGGCATGAGCCTGTTCGAGAGACATCGCGGCTGTGACGCGCGAATTGCGTGTGCCGTGCGCGATCTTGCGCGACAGCAGCCGACCGTGCCGCGGCAGCGTTTCGGCAACGCCCGCATCGACCACCGACAACTCCAGTCCCTGGATGCGTGCGAACACCGATAGCGGCATCTGCGAGGTCAGCAGCGAGTGCACCACCTGTGCGGTCGAATGGCGATCGCCCACGCCGATACCGTCGACGGCAATGCCATGGTCGGCCGCGAAGACGACGACCTGTGGCGCGCTGAAACGGGGCTTCAGCGTGTTCTGGATCAAGCCCAGTCGCACAGCCAGTGGTTCCAGTTCGCCGAGCTCTCCGGTGGTCTCGCTGCGCAGCAGCAACTTTTCGCGCAAGGCGAGCTCCAGTTCCGCATTGCCGGTCGGCGAAATCAGGTTGTGGTCGCTGTTGGCCATGGTCTCAGCAGCTCAACGCAAGAAAAGTCGATAGGCGGCATTGTCAGTCTCGTCGACCCATGGGTAGGCGAGTCTGTCGAGAAACTCGCGGAAGGCTTTCTTGTCCTGGCGCGGCACCTGGATGCCGACCAGGATCCGACCGTAATCGGCGCCCTGATTGCGGTAGTGGAACAGGCTGATGTTCCAGCCCGGGTGCAGGCTGGCGAGGAACTTCATCAGTGCGCCGGGCCGCTCGGGGAACACAAAGCGATAGAGCCGTTCGTCAGCCGCCAGTTCGCTGCGCCCACCGACCATGTGGCGCAGGTGCAGCTTGGCCAGCTCGTCCTTCGTCAGATCGATCGCCTGGAAACCATGAAGGTTGAATGTGTCGGCCAGCGCGGCCGCTTCGCCCCGCTGGGTGGTGGCGATACCCACGAACACATGGGCACTCCGCTCGTCCGAGATTCGGTAGTTGAACTCGGTGACCGCGCGTGGGCCGATCAACTCGCAAAACTTCTTGAAGCTGCCGCGCGCTTCCGGGATCGTCACCGCCAGCAGCGCCTCGCGCTCCTCGCCGACATCGGCCCGCTCAGCGACGAAGCGCAGCCGGTCGAAATTCATGTTCGCGCCACAGGCGATCGCCACCAGCGTCTGTCCCTTGGCGCCATGCTGATCGACGTACTGCTTGACCGCAGCCACCGCCATCGCGCCGGCGGGCTCGAGGATGCTGCGGGTGTCCTGGAAGACGTCCTTGATGGCAGCGCACACCGCGTCGGTGTCGACCGTCATGAAGCCGTCGACCAGTTCGCGCGTCAGGCGAAAGGTCTCGATGCCGACCTGCTTGACCGCTGTGCCGTCGGAAAAAAGCCCCACGTCGTTCAGGACGACACGCTTGCCTGCCTTCACCGAAAGGATCATCGCGTCGGAGTCGGTCATCTGCACGCCGATCACCTTGATCTCGGGGCGCACGGCCTTGATGTAGGCCGCCACGCCAGAAATCAGGCCGCCGCCGCCGATCGCCACGAACACCGCGTCGATCGGGCCCGGATGCTGGCGCAGGATCTCCATTGCGATGGTGCCTTGCCCTGCGATCACGTCCGGATCGTCGAACGGATGCACGAAGGTCAGGCCGAGCTGCTGCTCCAGAAGCAGCGCATGCGCATAGGCGTCGGAGTAGCTTTCGCCATGCAGAACGATCTCGCCGCCGAGTGCCTTGACCGCGTCGATCTTCAGCCGTGGGGTGGTGGTGGGCATCACGATCAGTGCCTTGCAGCCGAGCCGGCTGGCGCCGAGCGCAACGCCTTGCGCATGGTTGCCTGCCGACGCGCAGATGACACCACGGTTCAATTGCTCGGGCGCGAGGTGCGCCATCTTGTTATAGGCCCCGCGCAGCTTGAAGCTGAACACCTGCTGGCTGTCCTCGCGCTTCAGGAACACCTGGTTGCTGATGCGCAAGCTCAGGTTTTTTGCCAGTTCCAGCGGCGTTTCCACTGCCACGTCGTAGACGCGGGCAGTGAGGATCTTCTGCAGGTAGTCGCCGAGGCTGAGCGACTTGCTGCGAGAGAAAGCGCCGGGTTTGCGCGCGGTTCGGGCCGCGATTGAGGGTCGGCCAGGCATGGGGATCTCCGATAGCGGGTACGCCCGCGACGCCATCGGCCAACGGGCGCGGATCATGTGGTGCACGCGGACATAAAAAAGCCCAAGGCATCGCTGCCTTGGGCTGAATCCACCGGAGGGCGGTGGAGGAGACAACTCAGCTTTAGCAAGAAATGTTCCGCGACAATCATTGCAATGTAGCGCTGATTTTGCTGCGCTGCAATATAAGTCCGGAAGGTCCGGGTGTTCTGGCTTAAAAAGGTCGAATATGGAATGCACAGTCAACTGGGTGCCTGCGATGGGCATGGGGTTCGTTGCCGAGACCGGCAGCGGTCATTTGCTGACCATGGATGGCGCGGTCGAAGGCGGCGGGCGCAACGTCGCGCCGCGGCCGATGGAGACGGTGCTGGCGGGCACAGCGGGCTGCACGGCCTACGACGTGGTGCTGATCCTCAAGCGCGGCCGCCACGCAGTCAACGGTTGCCAGGTCAAGGTGACGTCCGAGCGCGCCGAGGTGGATCCGAAGGTGTTCACCAAGATCCATCTGCACTTTCTGCTGACAGGTCGCGACTTGCCGACCGCTGCCGTCGAACGCGCCATTGCGATGTCACACGACAAATACTGTTCGGCCACCATCATGCTGGCCAAGACCGCCAACATCACCACCAGCTTCGAGATCGTGCCGGCCTGAATTCGTTCAGATGTGATGCGCGGTGGTGGTCATCACCTTGGCCACCACGCGCATCCCCCAGCGTACCGGCGCGGGCAGAGGGGTGGCGCCCGCTTGTAGTGCATCGTTTGCGTGACGCGCCTCATCTGCCTTCATCTGGTGCACGATCGCGCGGGACCGCTGGTCGCCAGCGGGCAGACGCTCCAGATGCTCGTCGAGGTGCTGCTCCACTTGGCGCTCGGTTTCCACCACGAAACCCAGGCTGATCGCGTCACCCGCGCGCCCAGCCAGCCAGCCGATCGCGAACGAGCCGGCGTACCACAGTGGGTTCAGCAGGCTGGCGCGGGCGCCCAGTTCGTCGAGGCGTTGCTGAGTCCACGCCAGGTGGTCGGTCTCATCGCGCGCCGCTACCTGAAAGCGCTGTTGCATCACGCGGTCGGTCGCTGCGAGTGCCTGCCCCTGATAAAGCGCTTGTGCGCAGACCTCACCCACGTGGTTGACGCGCATCAATGCCCCGGCGAGCGCTTTCTCAGCCGCAGACAAGTCGGCCTGCCCCAAATGACTGCTTGCGGAGGCAGTTCCGGGCGTCGGTCGGCCCGCACTCAGTCCGCCGGACAAGGTGCGCAGGGCGTGGTCTGCGGCGGCGATGAAGGCGTCGTTCATGGGGGCTCCTTGTTGCGCCAGAGAAACAACTGTCTTGGAACTGTCATCAGATTCGACGACAGTGTACGGACTTGGCGGGCTTGAAACACGCGAGTTCGCTGATGGCGGTGTGATCGCGCTTGGCGACGCCGCTCTCCTCGTCGTTCCGCCCAGTCATGCTCGGCGCTCTACCGGATGTTGCGAGGGCGCAACTAAAAGTGGGTTTTTCCGCAGTGCATGAGCTTATTGATCGTGTGATGAGTGTGTGGATGGAATAGCCTTCGGGCGATGCACTTACTTGATGCGTGCCATTGATCAAGCGATCGATTCGCGTTCATGTCATCGCGAAGTTTTCAACATTCAGTTTCGGAGAATCTAGAACATGAAAAAGTCACTCGTTGCCTTGGCAGTCCTCGGCGCTTTTACCAGTGTTGCTTCAGCCCAATCGTCGGTCACTCTGTACGGTCGCGTTGACCAAAACGTGACCTTGCAAGACCCGGGCAAGAACGCGCTGATTTCCAGTGGTAACCGGGACGGCAGCTTGATCACCAAGCTGAACGACGGCGGCACCAATGGATTCGGCTCGTCGCGTATCGGCTTCAAAGGCACCGAAGATCTGGGCAATGGCCTGAAGGCCTTCTTCCAGCTTGAAGCTGGCGTTACGCCAGACACCGGCGCGGCTGGCAGCGGTTCTTCGTTCTTCAGCCGCGGCGCATATCTGGGCTTGGCCCACAAGACTCTGGGTGAGATTCGCCTGGGTCGTCAGGAAACCCTGTCACGCGAAAACAACGTCAAGATCAACGACATCAGTGGTGAAAACAGCCTCACCATCACCGAAACACTTCAGGACAGCGCCGACAAGAACACCCGTCCGTTGTTCCAGAACGTCGGCGCGCGCATTAACAATGGCGTCCGTTACACGACGCCTTCCTTCGCTGGCATTCAGGCCAGCGCCATTTATGGCCTGGGCGAACGCGAGAAAACTGTCGCCACCGGAACAAACGCTGGCATCACCAGGGTGGCAAACTATCGCGGCATCTCCGTTGTGTACACAGGCGGCCCGTTGGCCCTCAACGTGATTTATGAAGACCTGAGCGGTGGTGTCGTTGCTCGCAGCAAAGACTACAACAACGTGCTCACCGTCGGCGGTAGCTACGACTTCGGCTTCGCGAAGGTTGCTGCGGCTTATCAGGACACCAACAATTTCGGCCCCCAGACAGCGAACCTCCCAGATACTGCAGCGGGCACCTCAATCCCGAACATCTTCCGTAAGGGCGTTGATGTGGAAGCCTGGAACATCGGCGTGGCAGTGCCGTTCAACGCATTCACCTTCAGGGCGCAATACACCGGCTCGACGATCGACACGAAGAGTGGCGTGGCCGCTTCCGCGCTCGCGCCCAACAAGTCTTCACTGGACCAACACAAGTACGGCGCTTCGCTGCAGTACGCATTGTCGAAGCGCACCTCGGTGTACGCCTCGGCCACCCAACGTGGTGGCGACGACAAGGATTTCTTCGTTCGTAAGAGCGAATATGGTATTGGCGTGGGTCACAACTTCTGATCCATCGCCAAACGGCGGTGTTACTGTTGTGCAGAAGCCGCCTTCGGGCGGCTTCTTTTTTGGATCGGTCGAAACGCGGATTTCCTGCGGGCAATTCGAATGACACACTGAAGCTGATCTCCTCCATCGACACAAGTGCCCTATGACAAGCCGGTTGCTGGTAATGACCTGTCTGACCGCAGCCACGACGGCGAGCGTGGCGCAAAGCAAGGTGGAGCTGTACGGCCTCGTTGATGCGGGGGTGACCCGGGTCAGCGGTCTGAAGGGTGGCAGCGTCACCCAACTGTCCAGCGGCGTGATGGAGGGCTCGCGCATCGGCATGCGGGGGCAGGAAGACCTCGGCGATGGCTACCGCGCGATCTTCACGATGGAGAGCCGGCTCGAGGTCGATACCGGCGGCATCAGCAACCGGCCACCGTCGCGCAATCAACTGCCCGACCGGGCCACCTACGCGCGCTACCTCCTGCCCTCGCTGCCGACAGTGCAGCAAAGCGCCTTGCAGCCGGTGCTGAACCGGGTTTCCGATGCCCTCGGCACGCAGGTGGGCATCAATGTGCGCAGCGATGGCCCTGCCTTTTTTGACAGACAGATCTTCGTCGGCCTAGTGACGCCGGTGGGCGCGATGCTGGCCGGCCGCATGTACACACCGGGCTATGAGCTGGTGGGTACCTTCGATGCATTGAATGCGCAGTCGTCGCTGGCGTCTGGCCAGATTGCCGCCGTGCCGTATGCCGTCGACATCCGGGTGTCCAATGCGCTTGCCTATCGGGTGCAAACCGACACCATCACCGCGTCGCTGATGGTGGGTTTCGGTGAGAAGGCGGTCGACACCGGACGCTTCATCGGTGGCATGGCGATGTACCGCAACGAGACCTTCGGCCTCGGAGTGGCCTACAACCAGCGTGACAACGAAAACGGCCAGCGTTCGCTGACCAGTACCGTGGCGGGCGCCTACCTGACGGTGGGCTCGGGGCGCCTGCATGCATCCGCAGCGTCAATTCGCGACCGGCACCCGTCGGCGGTGTCGGGCATTGCTGCGCAGATCACAACCCTGGTGGGCCCCACTCTGGCGAGCCTGATTCAGGAGGCGTACACAGATTCGGTCCGACAGGACGCGGCCTTGTGGCACCTCGGTTATCGACACCGCGCCGGGGCGGCCACCTTCTACACCTCCTACAACAAGTACAACGACTTGCGCGCGGCGAATGCCGACGTGGCGTCCTACGGCGTGGCTTGCACTTACGCGCTGTCCAAGCGCACCGACGTGAGCGCGGTGGTCACACACTTCAACAACACCGGGCTGGGTCAGGCCGCACCCGGTGGCGGGGGCTATCTGGGGGGCGTGACCGCCCGCGCCGGGGCCGATTCGACCAGCCTCGCCCTGGGAGTTCGTCATCGGTTCTGACCTGGCTCGGCTGCGAACCGCGCGCCGCTGGTGGTGGCTCACGGCCATTGCGCTGGGGACGCTGGCGCTCGCGGCGTGCCGCTCCACTGCCGAGCTGCAGCCGCGCGCCAGCGATCAGGTCAGCGCGGCCGATTGGGAAATTACACCCTTGCCGACCAAGCGCCCGACGCGCTACACGCCCCAGCTGATCGATGGCCGCTCGGTCATCCAGGCCGATGCCGAGAGCGCCGTCAGCCTGTACCGCCGGCGCGTGCAGGTTGCCCCGGGCGAGCTCGGGCGCCTGTCGTTTTCATGGATGGTGCCGGAGCTGATGGCCAGTGCCGATCTGAGCCGCAGCGAGGCCGAGGACGCGCCGGTCCGTGTGGTGCTGGCTTTCGATGGTGACCGCAGCAAGCTCTCGTACAAGAACCGCCTGCTGTCAGATCTGCTCGAGGCCGTGATGGGCGAGGAGCCACCGTATGCGACCCTGATGTACGTATGGGACAACCGCGCGCCGCTCGAATCGGTGATCATCGCCAACCGCACAGACCGAATACGCAAGATCGTTGTCGACTCGGGGCCCACGCAGAAGGCGATCTGGCGGCTGCACGAGCGTGACATTGCCAGCGACTACAAACGAGCCTTTGCTGAAGAGCCCGGTGCCTTGATCTCCATTGCCTTGATGACCGACAGCGACAACACCCGCAGCACGACGCGGGCCTACTACGGCGAGGTTCGCCTGGTCGGGGCGAACGGTCAGCCGCAGTAGGCGAGCAGCAGGCGTTCCATGTGGGTCTTTGTGGTTCGGCGCCTCGCGCAGGCGGTGCTGGTGATGCTGACGGTGGCGCTGGTTTCCTTCGCTCTGTTCCAGTTCGTCGGCGACCCGGTGACCAACCTGCTCGGGCAAGACGCCACGCTGCAGCAGCGCGAGCAGTTGCGCCGTGACCTGGGCCTCGATCGCAGCGTGGCTGCGCAGTTCCTCGGATTCGTTGGGAATGCAGTTCAGGGTGAATTCGGACTCAGCCTGCGCCAGGGCCGCCAGGTTTCGGCGTTGATCGCCGAGCGGCTGCCGGCCACGATTGAGCTGTCGCTGGTGGCCGCCGTGCTGGCGTTGACGCTGGGCATCCCCCTGGGCGTGTATGCCGCGCTGCGACGCGGTCACTGGGACGCGCAGCTGCTGATGGTCGTGTCACTGATCGGTGTGTCGCTTCCCACCTTCCTGATCGGCATCGCCTTGATCGGTGTGTTTTCGGTGTCGCTGAACTGGCTGCCGAGCTTCGGCCGTGGCGAAGTGGTGCAGCTCGGCGTGTGGAGCACCGGACTGCTGACGGCCGACGGCTGGCGGCATCTCATCTTGCCTGCGGTGACACTGGCGATCTTCCAGTTGACACTGATCATGCGGCTGGTGCGCGCCGAGATGATCGAGGTGCTGCGTACCGACTACATCCGCTTCGCGCGTGCCCGCGGGCTGACGAACCGGGCGATCCATTTCGGCCACGCATTGAAGAACACGCTCGTGCCTGTCATCACCATCACCGGCTTGCAACTCGGTTCGCTGATTGCGTTTGCCATCATCACCGAGACAGTGTTCCAGTGGCCCGGCATGGGGCTGCTGTTCATCCAGGCGGTGCAGTTCGCTGACGTCCCTGTGATGGCGGCCTATCTGTGCCTGATCGCGCTGATCTTCGTCGTCATCAACCTTGCGGTCGACTTGCTTTACTTCGCGGTCGATCCGCGCTTGCGCATCGAAAGGACTGCCGATGCGGTTTGATCTGTGCCGCGCGGCCTTGGCGATGGCGGTCACGCTGGCGGCATTGCTGGCCGGTTCAGCGCAGGCGGTCACGCTGCGTGTGGCCAACCAGGGCGATGCCCAGGCGATGGATCCACACGCGCTGAACGAAGCACTGCAGCTGTCGCTGCTCGGCAATGTCTACGAGCCACTGGTCGGCCGTGATCAGAAGCTCCAGCTGACGCCTGCGCTCGCGACCCGCTGGTCGGCCACCTCGCCGACGGTCTGGCGCTTCGAGCTGCGGCGCGGGGTGCGCTTCCACGACGGCACGCCACTGAGTGCGGCCGATGTGGTGTTCAGCTTCCAGCGTGCGGCTGGTGAGGGCTCGGACATGCGCAGCTACTCCGCGTCGATCAAAGTGGTGCGCGCCGTTGGTGACGACACGATCGAGATCGAGACGACGGCACCGTTCCCGATCTTGCCCGACGTGATCTCGAACGTGTACATCATGAGCCGCACCTGGTGCGAGGCGAACCAGGCGACGCGGCCGGTCGATCGCCGCAAGGGCGTCGAGAACGCGGCCAGCTTCAAGGCCAACGGCACCGGCCCGTTCCAGCTGAAGGAGCGACAGCCCGGCACACGCACCGTGCTCACCCGCTTTGCGGGTTACTGGGCGCCGCTTTCCACCAACGTGACCGAGGTGGTTTTCACCCCGATCGGCAACGACGCCACGCGGGTGGCGGCACTGCTCAGTGGCGAGATCGATCTGATGGAGCCGGTGCCGCTGCAGGACATCGCGCGACTGAAGGCCAACCCCGCGCTGAAGGTTCTGCAAGGCCCCGAGTTGCGCACGATCTTTCTCGGCATGGACCAGCAGCGCAACGAGTTGCTGTATTCCGACGTGAAGGGCAAGAATCCGTTCAAGGACCGCCGCGTGCGGCAGGCGGTCTACCAGGCGATCGATATCGAGGCGATCCGCACCCGGGTGATGCGCGGAGCGGCCACGCCCGCCGCCTTGATGCTGGGCCCGGGCGTCAACGGCTATCCCGCTGATCTGGACCGTCGCTTGCCCTACGACCCCACCGCAGCGAAGCGCCTGCTGGCCGAGGCGGGCTATCCATCAGGCTTCGAAGTGGGCATGAACTGCCCGAACGATCGCTATGTGAATGACGCCAAGATCTGCCAAGCGGTGGCGGCGAACCTGGCACGCATCGGTGTGCGCATCCAGCTGCAGGCCGAAGCCAAGGTCACCTACTTCCCGAAGATATTGCGGCGGCAGACCAGCTTCTACCTGCTCGGCTGGACGCCGGGCACCTACGACGCCCACGATGTGTTGAGCGCGCTGCTTGCCACGCCGAACGAACAAGGGCAGGGCCAGACCAACCTGGGCTCGTACAGCAACGCCCGTGTCGATGCGCTGACCGCTGCGGTGCAAAGCGAGACCGACCCGGCGCCGCGCAACGCGCTGATCCGCGAGGCGCTGGAGCTGCATGCGAAAGACATCGGGCACATCCCGCTGCACCAGCAGGCGCTCGCCTGGGGCATGAAGAAGAACATTGAACTCGTTCAGCCCCCCGACAACATGATGCCGTTCAAGTGGGTGGTGGTGAAGTGAGTGCGCCGTGAGCCAGGTCGTCTCACCACCCGCCGCGCTGCGCCGCTTCTTTGCAGGTGACCTGTGGCACAGCTTCACCCATTCGCCCACCGCGATGGTGGCCGCAGCCATCGCGCTGATCTGCATCATCAGCGCGACCTTTGCGAACGTGCTGGCGCCGCATCACCCGTTCGACCTCGCCACGCTGGAGCTGGCCGATTCGCGGCTGCCCCCGGCCTGGCTGCCCGAGGGGCGTGCCACCTACCTGCTGGGCACCGACGACCAGGGCCGCGACATCCTGTCGGCGCTGATGTACGGCGCGCGAATTTCCTTGCTGGTGGGCTTCGCTTCGGTGCTTGTGTCGATGGTGGTGGGCGTCGTGCTTGGCCTGCTGTCGGGCTATGTGGGCGGCAAGACCGACGGCTTTCTGATGCGGGTGTGCGATGTGATGCTGTCGTTCCCGGCGATCTTGGTTGCGCTGCTGATCGACGGCGTCGGCCGCGCGCTGTTTCCGCAGTCTCACGACGCGCTGACTTATGCGGTGCTGATCCTCGCGATATCGTTGACCGGCTGGGTGCCCTATGCCCGCACCGTGCGCGGCAGCGCGATGGTCGAGCGGCAGAAGGAATACGTGCAGGCTGCCCGTGTCATCGGCGTGGCGCCTCTGCGCATCATGCGACGCCATGTGCTGCCTAACGTGATGGGGCCAGTGATGGTGCTGGCGACCTTGCAGGTGGCCACCGCCATCCTGATCGAGGCGACCTTGTCCTTCCTTGGCGTTGGCGTGCCACCGACCTCGCCCTCACTGGGAACGCTGATCCGCGTCGGCAACGATTTCCTGTTTTCCGGCGAGTGGTGGATCACGGTGTTCCCCGGCGCGATGCTGGTGCTGATCGCTCTCAGCGTGAACCTGCTGGGCGACTGGCTGCGGGATGCGCTGAACCCGGGTTCGCGCTGAGATGGTTGCTCTGCTTGAAGTCGACCAGCTCTGCGTCGAGTTCGCGACGCGCCACGGCGGCCTGCGCGCGTTGTCCGACGTGTCGTTTGCCGTTGCGCCAGGCGAGGTGCTGGGCATCGTCGGCGAATCCGGTGCGGGCAAGTCGCTGACCGGTGCGGCGATCATCGGCTTGCTGCAACCACCTGGCCGCATCAGCGGTGGCCGCATCCTCTATGACGGCCAGCGCATCGACACGCTCCCAGATGAAGCGATGCGCCGCCTGCGCGGCCGGCAGATCGGCAGCATCTTCCAGGACCCCATGACGGCGCTGAACCCGCTGCTGACGATCGGCCAGCAGCTGATCGAGACAATACGAGCTCACCTGCCCTTGAGCGAGGTCGAGGCGGTGGCTCGCGCGGTGAGCCTGTTGGAAGAAACCGGCATCAGCGGCGCGGCGCAGCGCCTGAGCCAGTATCCGCACCAATTCTCGGGTGGCATGCGGCAGCGGGCAGTCATCGCGCTGGCGCTCGCCGCCGGGCCGCGCCTGCTGATTGCCGACGAGCCGACCACCGCGCTCGATGTGTCGGTGCAGGCGCAGGTGATCGCGCTGCTGAAACGGCTGTGCCGTGACCGCGGCATGGCGGCGATGCTGGTGACGCACGACATGGGCGTGATCGCCGAGGCCTGCGACCGCGTGGCGGTGATGTACGCCGGTCGCATCGTCGAGATCGGGCCGGTGCGCGATGTGATTCACTCCCCTGCACACCCGTACGCCATGGGGCTGATGGGCGCGATCCCATCGATGAGCGGCGAGCGCGAACGGCTGCTGCAGATCGACGGCGTGATGCCACGCCTCGGTGAGATTCCCGCGGGCTGCGCCTTCCACCCGCGCTGCCCCCAGGCCTGGGCGCGCTGTCGCAGCGAGCGGCCCGAACTGATGCCCGTCGGCGCGAGCCGTGCGGCCTGCTGGCTGCACAACTCAGGGGCGCCGCGATGACGCCGCCGATGGCCTCGCCGCTGGTCGAGGTTCGCGACCTCAGCAAGACCTTCGATGTGTCAGCGCCGTGGCTGGCGCGGGTGATCGAGCATCGCGCGCCCCAGTTTGTCCACGCGGTCGATGGCGTCAGCTTTGCCATCCAGCGCGGGCAGACGCTGGGGTTGGTCGGCGAATCGGGCTGCGGCAAGAGCACGGTGGCACGCCTGCTGGTCGGATTGCAGACGCCCACGTCGGGCGAGGTACGCCTCGACGGTATCGACCTGACCCAGGCCTTCGCCTCAGGCCAGGCCGGTGCGTTGCGAAGGCGCTTGCAGATGATCTTCCAGGACCCGTATGCGAGCCTGAACCCCCGCTGGACCGTGGCCGACATCGTCGCCGAGCCGCTGGTCGAGCATGGCCTGCTGTCGGGCCGCGCGGCGCTGCGCGAGCGGGTCGCTGAACTGCTGGCCTCGGTCGGCCTGTCGGCGAGCGATGCGGCCAAGCTGCCGCACCAGTTCTCTGGCGGGCAGCGCCAGCGCATCTCGATCGCGCGCGCACTCGCATCGAATCCGGAGTTTCTGGTCTGCGACGAGCCGACCTCGGCGCTTGATGTGTCGGTGCAGGCGCAGGTGCTCAATCTGATGCAGGAGATCCAGCAGCGCCACGGCCTGACCTACCTGTTCATCTCGCACAACCTCGCGGTGGTGCGCCATGTGGCCGATCAGGTCGGCGTGATGGTGCTGGGTCGCATCGTCGAACTGGCCGACCACCGCACGCTGTTTTCGCGCCCAACCCATCCCTACACACGGATGCTGCTCGATGCGATCCCCGATGTGGCCATGAGCGGCCGCGTGCGGCAGCCGGTGCAGGGCGACCTGCCGAATCCGCTGCAGCCACCTACAGGCTGCAGCTTCCACCCGCGCTGCCCGCATGCGAACGAGCGCTGCCGCGTCGAAAGGCCGGCGCTGCAAACAATTGCTGGCGTGCAGGTGGCATGTCACGCTGCTGAAGAAGAGCGGTTGCCGTGAAGCTGACGTCCAGTCGCCACGTTCTGGCGCGCACAGTCCCAGCGCCTGCCGGTCTGAATTGAGAGCTGCTTCACTGCAGACCGAGTTTCCGCTGACGGCCATTTGCAGTCTTTCGCGGGCATCGGTTTTCAGTGCTCAATCTGCGCGAGAGCGGTGCGGCGGGGTGCCGTGTTGCGTTCATGTCCCCCGGGCCGGTTGTCGACTCAAGCGCTTCTCGCGAGTCCATCCGGCCCTCCTCCTTCACTTCACTCCACACGGCACCCCACCACACCGCTCCAGGAGCCACTGTCGCGGTTGAAGGCCGTTGAACACAACCGCGGCTGCCTGCGGAGGATGCCGGGTGACCGGCGCAGCGAAGTAAAGGAGGAGGGCCGGAACGGCTTGACCCGCAGCGCCTAGGCAGTGAACCAGCCCGGGGGAGCAAGCCCGGACATAAACAGTCCTGAGGACTGTTTGTGCCTGGCGAGCGCCTGGGGCTATGCCCCCAGGCATGAGTGGAGCCGGTCACCCGGTAGCCTCCGCTCGAGCAGACCGATGCCAGTGGGAGCAGATCTGCGAAAGACCGTAACGGGTCGGGAAGAGCCGTTCAGCCTTGACGGCCGAAGGTTGACCCTCGGGAGAACCTACCTCGGCGCTTTGCCACCACGGACTACGTCAGCACCAGCCGCAACGAGTAGCTCATGGCGCCCCGTCAGCGCGAAAGCCGTTGGCAGCACTCAGGCGTCGGGCATTTGATGAAGTGTGCTCGCTGGCTCGTGCGGTTTCATCGCTCATCACGGATGAGGCGCTGACGCAGGCGGCGGGCGTCATTGCTGCGGCGCCAGAGCCGCATCAGCAACCGTGCGGCGCGCGCCAGCGCCTGATCTAGCGCAGTGCGCCAGTCCTTCGCCACCGAGGTGACAACCACGGACCCTGCGCCGTCAGTCCGGAGTTCCACTTGGCAGTGCTTGTCGATGCCGCCACGCGGTCCGTTCA
>CANHNO010000013.1 GCA_947462065.1 Burkholderiales bacterium
ATCGTCGGCGTATCGCGATACATCACGAATCCTGACCAGTCGAGTTGTGAGTTCGCCTTGCTGGTCGCCGATGACTTCAAGGGCAAGGGCCTGGGCTCGCGCCTGATGGAAAGCATCATGGATGTGGCGCGCGACAAGGGCCTGGCCGATATCGAGGGCCTGGTGCTCGCAAAGAACAGCGACATGCTCGATCTGATGAAGAACCTCGGTTTCAGCAGCAAGCGCTACGCTGAAGATCCCGACTTCAACCTCGTCAGCCACGCGCTGTGATCGGCGCGCGGCTGGCGGCGACAGCAAAAGATCGAGGCGAAGCTCGGGGACAACTGGAAGCGGCCGAAGGGCATGCGCCAGACCATGCGCGACGTACAGGGTGAACGTCGGGTTCGCCGCAGATCGAACGCACACTCCCGGCCATTTGCAGTCTTTCGCTGGCATCGGTCTTCAGTGGTCGTTCTGCGAGAGAGCGGTGCGGCGCGGTGCCGTGTTGCGTTCATGTCCCCCGGGCCGGTTGTCGACTCAAGCGCTTCTCGCGAGCCCATCCGGCCCTCCTCCTTTACTTCACTCCACACGGCACCCCACCACACCGCTCCAGGAGCCACTGTCGCGGTTGAAGACCGTTGAATACAACCGTGGCTCCCTGCGGAGGATGCCGGGTGACCGGCGCAGCGAAGTAAAGGAGCAGGGCCGGATCGGCTTGACCCGAAGCGCCTGGGCAGTGAACCGGCCCGGGGGAGCAAGCCCGGGCACAAACAGTCCTGAGGACTGTTTGTGCCTGGCGAGCGCCTGGGGCTCTGTCCCCAGGCATGAGTAGAGCCGGTCACCCGGTAGCCTCCGCTCGAGCAGACCGAAGCCTGCGGGAACATGTCTGCGAAAGACCGCAACGGGTCGACAGCGGGCGCTCAGCCTACCTGCCCATAGCTGACATCCGGGAGCACCAACGCCGATGCTTCGTCTCGCTCGATGAGCGCTGAGCAAAGATCAACTACTCAGGTCAGGCGCTCGATTCCTGCAGACGGTTCTGAGCGGCCCTGCTAGTGCGTGGTGTCGCCATACAGGCTCGGCAGCGCCGGGGGGAGGGCCCCGGGTGTAGCGCTGCCATCCAGCACGGTCAGTGCCTGGGAGAGCGCGTCGCCCTGCCAGGCAGCGTGCGTGATGCACGCGCAATCGAGCTCGCGCAACAGTGCGGTCAGCGCAGGGTTGTCGAGCCGGCGAGCCAGTGCATTCAGGCCGACTGGCGCGTCGTGCGGCCAGGTGGCGCGGGCCCATGCGATCAACGCTTCGCGGGCGGGTCGGGCGGCGTGGCTGCGGCAGGCCTTGTGGAACGTTTCGCGAGCCTGGGCCGCTGGGATGGCGGATGTCAGGGCCGCGGGCTGGGCAGGATCGCCTTGAGTGACGCGGTGACTGCGACGGTGCGACCATGCCCAGGCACCGAGCGTGCCCAGCCACAGCAGTGCCAAGGCCACGCTGGCCCAGATCCAAGCGACCGAGGCGCTGCCAGAGGTGGTCGTCACGACTGGCGCTGACGATGCCGCTGGCGTGTTGGCGGAGGGCTCGGCCGATGACGAGGCGCCTGGCGTGCCGGGCAGCGCCTGCGCGTTCGCACCCGGTGCGGTGACCGCGCTCGTGCTGGCCGATGTCGGGTTCGCTGCAGCCACGACCTCCACCGTCACAGCGGGCAGAACTGCCTCGCGGCGCTGGTTGCTCACCACATCCCACCAGGCGAGGCGCAGCTCGGGCAACTCGTAGCGCCCGGGCAGGTCGGCGAGCAGCACGATGTCCTGGTCTCGGTGACCGACGACATGGCCGTCCAGCAGTTGATCGCTCAGTGTTGCTTCTTCTGCATGCGCCTTCAGTCCGGAGGGCATCGGTGTGGCGGCGCTCAGGTCTGGCAGCTGGATGGCGCTCTGGCTCACGGCGGCAATCCGCAGCTGTCGCGTCAGTGGCTGGCCTACTGCGATCGTCCTGTCGGCAGGGCGCCACGCGTCTTCGAGGGTCAGCTGCTGTGCAGGCAACCACTCGCCGGTGCGCTGGGCCGGCGGGCGAGGTTGCGCGACGAGCCTCAGCGTGTCTCCGCGCAGCCGCAAGGGGCGGGTACCGCCAAGCGCACCTTCGATCTTCAACTGGCCGAACAGCTGCTCCAGAAGCGGATTGACTCGGCCGTTGACGTCGGCCACCTGCGCGTTGAGCACCGGGCCGTCGAGCTGGATCTCGCCGCTGCGCTGCGGCACGAGCAGGTAGTGGCGCGTGATCACCTGGTACGGCCGGCCGTTGCGGGTTTCCTGTGTGGTCACGTCCTCGCCGAGTCGCCGCACCAGGACGTCAGCCGTGCCAGGCAAATCCAGCGAGGCCTGGTGAAGCTTCTTGTCGCTGTGCAGCTGCACCTTCAGGCTCACCGCGGATTGCACATACGGCTGCAGCGAGTCCAGGCTGGTGGTCAGGAACACGTGCGCAGCAGCATTGCCCGGTGCTCCCGTGGCCGCGCCCGGTGCGCCGGTGCCACCGGGCACGGCGCCATGGGCGGCGATATTCAGATCGATGGCAGCAGAGGACTCACCGTCCCAGGTCAGCCGAGGCACCTCGATCAGACCGCTGCGACGCGGTGCGAGCACCAGCTTGACCTGACGCTGCGACGACATGCTGCCGTTGAGGATCTGCAGGCTGCTGCTGGTGCTGCGACTGAGTATCTCGAAGTTCTTTGCCAGCGGTGTGAGGTCAGGGTCGCTGCTGCCGCTGCGGTCGCTTTGCAGCGTCAACTGAACCGATTCGCCAGCAGCCAGCTGCGTGCGGTCGACCGAAGCGGTGAAGGCGGCCCAGACAGGGCTGCAGACCAGGCTGCCCATGAGGACCAACCCAGTGGCGAGCAGGCTCGAGGCAAGGCGCCGTCCGTGTGTCATGGGGCACTTCCCTGGCGTGTCAGATGCTGGATCAGGAACTTGCGCCGCAGCAGACCGCTGGAATCGTCGGGCAGTCGGCGCAACCACTGGTCTTCGGCCAGCTGCTGTTCGGTGCGGGGCGGTGGTGTATCGCGTTCGGTGCGCAGTCCCGAGCGTGAGCGGGTGGCACCGAGCACATCGCGCTCGGCCTGTGCTGCGCTGTCAGCGCTGTTGGGGTCGACGCGGCCGTTGGCGCCCGTGTCCTTGGCATCGGTGCCACCGAGGGCGCCTGCGCTGGTCCCCACACCGCCAGCCGACGCCGCCTGGCCCGGGCTGCTGGCTTGCCCCGGTTGGGGTTGCGGCGCAGCCTGCTGGCCAGCGGCGTCGGGTGTGGGTGACCCCTGCGGTGCCTGGCCGAGCGGGCCCGAAGCTGGTTGCGGCGTGGGCTGGGCACCAGCGCCGCCAGCGGTGTTCGATGCAGTGCGGCCCTGCTGTGATGCGGGTCGCTGCTGCGGTTGCAATGCCTTGGCGACCAGGTCGCGGTTGCGTTGTGCATCGCGGTCTCCGGGGTTCCGGACCAGCGCTTCATCGTAGGCCTGCAGGGCCTGTTGCAGCGCGCCCGCGCGCACCAGCGCATTGCCCCGGTTGTACGGCGCCTCGGGCGCGTCGAGGCCGGCGTAGCTGTCCGACGCAGCGCGGTCATCGCCGGCTTTCAGCTGGGCCCATGCCTTGCGGCGCGGGTCAGAGTAGGTCTGCGCCGCGGCCGCAGCGCGGCCAGCGCGCAGTTCGGCCTCGCCACGCTGGTCGGGTGTGCGCCACAGTGAGGACCACCCGCCCTCGGCCTGCGCCGTGGTGGCGCAGAGCATCAGCGCGGCGACACACCAGATCGCCTTCACCACCACCCCCGCCGCGCCAAAAAGGAAACCAGCAACAGCAAGGGGGGCAACAGCCAGACGCCAGCGTCGCGCCAGCGTTCCGCCTCCACGTCACTCAGTGCGATGGCGTTGCGTGTCACTTTCGTCTGCAGTTGCGTCAGCAGCGCGGGCATCTCGTTGAGACCGAAGACCCGGCCTCCGCCCGCACGGGCCAGTTGCTGAAGCCGCGCAAGGTCTACCGGCTCGATCGTGGCGCTGCCATCGGCCTGCACCGTGGCGTCGACATCGGTGGTCTGCGCAAGGTCTGGCAGTGCCTTCGGTCCGGCCGTTGCCGATCTGCCTGCTCCACCGATCGCCAGCACGTTGACCGTGGTGCTGCGATTGCGCAAGGACTGGGCTGTGGCGCTCGCCTGTTCCGGATCGGCATAGCCGTCGGTCAGCACCACCACGTGGCCGCCCCGTGTCGTCGACCGTTCCAGCAACTGCTGAGCCATCGCCAGCGCCGGGCCCAGCTTGTCACCACTGCCGGGCATCAAGTCCGGTGAAAGCGGGCCGGTGAGTCCGCGCACCGTGGCGACGTCGTCGGTCAGCGGGGTCACGGTGTACGGCTCGGCGCTGAACACCACAAGGCCGACACGGGCTCCCTGGGCCGCACGCAGCACGTCCTCGATGGCGTAGCGGGCGCGACTCACGCGGTTCGGGGCGGCGTCGGGCGCGAGCATCGAGGGCGACAGGTCCAGCACCACCACCCAGCCATCGGGCGTGGCGTTCGCCGCCGCAGGTTCGCGTTGCCAGGTCGGGCCAGCCAGCGCGAGCACTGCCAGTGTCCAGGCCAATGCCAGCCAGGGCCACGGCGCGGACCGGGTCGCGATCGTGGGCTCGGGCAGCCGCAGCGCCTCGAGCAGTGGGGCATCCACCAGTGCGCCCCAGCCGTGGCCAGACGCGCTGCGCCGCGCCAGCCACACGGCCAGTGCCAGCAGCAGTGGCACCGCGAGCAGCCACCACGGCCGTTCGAAATGAAAGCGGGCCAGTGCGGCCTGCCACTCGGCCATCAGCGCCATCGCGGCTCCCGCAAGGCGACTGTCGGCACGCTCAGCAGCAAGGCCAGCGCCAGCGGCCAGGTGAACCACTCGTCGCTCGGGCGCACCCAACGGTCCTGTGCGGCAGCCGGCTCGAGCTCATCCATCAGCGCGTAGGCCTGTTGCAGCGCGGCTGCATCGGTCGCTCTGAAGTAAGCGCCACCGGTTTCGCTGGCGATGGCTTTCAAGGTGTCTTCGTCGAGATCGCTGTCCTCTTCGCTGCCAACGCCAATGGTGTAAATGCGCAGGCGCTGCGCGGCGGCAAGGCGCGCAGCCGGCAACGGGGGCATCTCGCCGGCGTTGCTGCTGCCGTCGGTCAGCAGGACCAGCACCGTCTCGCGGCGGGTGTCAGGCGCAGGCCCTTCGCTGCTGCGCTCCGCCTGCAGCCGCTTCAGTGCCAGCCCGATCGCGTCGCCCAGTGCGGTGGCCGGGCCGGCCATGCCGATCGACGCTTCTTCCAGGAACTGGCCGATGGTGTCGAGGTCGCTGCTCAGCGGGGCCTGCAGATAGGGCCGGGTGCCGAACATGATCAGCCCGACCTGGTCGCCATGGCGGCGTCGGATGAAGTCGCCCGCCACGGCCTTGACGACCTGCAGCCGGCTCATGCGCCCGGCCATGTCCTGCGCGGCCATCGAGCCCGAAGTGTCGACGGCCAGCAGCAGGCGGCGCCCGGTGGTGGCAACCGGCTGCGTCTCACCCAGCCATTGCGGTCGCGCCGCAGCTACCAGTGTCAGCGCCCAGACTGCTGCGAACATCAGCATCCGCCAGCGCGGGACGCGTGGCGCAGCTGGCGCCGTGCGCGGGCCAACCTGAGCCGCAAAGGGCAGGAAAAGCACGGCGCCAAGCGGCCGTGCTGGTGGCAGCCAGCGCGCGAACAGCCAGGGCAGCGGCGCGGCCAGCAGCATCCACGGCCATTCGAAGTGGATCACCGGCTGACCCTCTTGCACTGGATGAAGGAGCGAGCGCCGTTGAGCCAGCGCGCACGATCGTCCGGTGACGCGGGCCGATTCGGTGCGGCGGCATGCCCGCCATAGGCGCAGCGCAACAGCGCTTGACCGCTGTCACCGGCCCAGTCACTGCCGCCGTGACGTACGACGAAGGTCAGCCAGGTGTCGCCGCTGAGTGCCGCCACTGCACCGCGTCCGTAACGTGCGATGGCGTAGCGGCGCAGCAGCAGCTGCACCTCGCGCGCGATGTAGGCATCGTCGATGTCGGCCTGCACCGACGCCGTCTGCAGCTGCGCCAGCTCGCGCAAGGCCGCACGCTGCCAGCGCTTGACCGAAGGCTTCCGGGCCCGCTTGCGCAGCCATGCGGCCATCGCCAGGCCCAGCAGAAACAGGGCCAGCAGGGCCCACCACCCGGGCGCCAGCGGCCACCAGCCGAGCGGCGGTGGCGCGCGGTCGGGGGCGAGCTGTTCCAGCAAGGTGGCGTTCATCGCGACTCGCTCATGAAGCGCGGCAGCGTCTGCGCCAGATCGCCGCCGGTGTCCAGGCGCAGCAGCGGCAGGCGATGGGTGCGGCTGAGGTCGGCCAGACGCTGCTCGCGCTGGGTCCAGGTGGCCACCCAGGCGGAGCGGCTGGCGGCGCCGTCGATCGACCAGCTCTGACCGGGCACGCCAACGCGAAACGCCCCGTTTGGCAGTCCATCGCGCTCCAGCGGATCGGTGAGCCACAGCAGCCTGCATTCGGCTCGCAAGCCGATGGTCAGCAACGCGGTTTCCGTGGTCGCATCGAGTGTGCTGAAGTCGCTGAGCACAAACACCGTGCTGCCTGAGCGAAGCAGAGGTCGCAGGGTGCTGAGCGCCACCGCCAGTCCGTCGGCTGCGGGCACGCCTGGCGCCTGTGGCTGGCTCTGCACCAGCGCCTGCAGCGTGGCCAGCGCACCGATGTCGCGTGAGCGCGGCGGCAACAGCTGCGGTAAGCCAGTGCCTTGCGTCAGGACGGCACCGAGCCGATCCCCGGCGCTGATCGTGACCCAGGCCAGCCAGGCGGCTGCGCGCAGCAGCAGGGCCGATTTGAATTGCTGGCGGCTGCCGAAAAACAGGCCGGGGTGCAGATCGGCGAGCAGCCAGACAACCCGCTCGCGCTCCTCGCGGAACAGCTTGGTGTGGGGCCGGCCGCGCCGGGCAGTGACGCGCCAATCGATGGTGCGAGCGTCGTCACCTTGGGCATAGGCTCGCACCTCGTCGAATTCGAGACCGCGGCCGCGATGGGCGCTGCGGTGCCCGCCCTGCAACTGCGCCGCCGCTGGATGGCGCAGGTGCATCTCCAGTCCGTGCACGGCGCCACGCAGCGCGACCAGCTCGTCGAGGTCCGGCAGCAGCCCCATCACCTGCCCGAGTTCAGGGGGCCGGGACGGTGCGCAGCAGCTCGACGACGCAGTCCTGTGCCGTGACCCCAGCGGCTTGCGCGCTGTAGTCGAGCAGCAGCCGGTGGCGAAGCGCATCGGGAGCAATCGCCTGCACGTCCTCGGGGCTGACGTAATCGCGGCCGTCGAGCCAGGCCAACGCGCGCGCGCCGCGCTCGATCGCAATCGCCGCACGCGGGCTGGCGCCCCAGCGCAGCCAGCCAGCCAGCAGCGCGCTGTAGGGCGCGGGGTGGCGGGTCGCATCGACCAGCGCGGCGATGTAGTCGGCCACCGAGTCGGCCAGAGTGAGTTCCAGCACTTCACGCCGCGCAGCGAACACTTCGGACTGCGACAGTTTGTTTGGCGGCGGTGGCATCTCGACTTCAGAGACCGCCTCCTGCCGGGCCAGCGCCATGATCAGCCGGGTGGTCGTGCGGTCGGGGTAGTCGACGCGGGTGTGCAGCATGAAACGGTCGAGCTGCGCTTCGGGGAGCGGGTAGGTGCCTTCCTGCTCGATGGGGTTCTGGGTGGCCATCACCATGAACAGGTGCGGCAGCTGATAGGTGGCCACACCCACCGTGATCTGCCGCTCGGCCATCGCTTCGAGCAGCGCCGACTGCACCTTGGCCGGCGCGCGATTGATCTCGTCGGCCAGGATCAGGTTGTGGAACAGCGGCCCACGCTGGAAGCGGAAGCTGCCTTCTTCAGGCCGGTAAATGTCTGAGCCGGTGAGGTCGGCAGGCAGCATGTCGGGGGTGAACTGCACGCGCTGAAAATCGCACTCCACACCGTGCGCCATCGCCTTCACGGCGCGGGTCTTCGCCAGACCGGGTGGTCCTTCGACCAGCAGGTGGCCATCGGCGAGCAGCGCGACCAGCAAGCGCTCGACCAGAGCGGGCTGACCGAGCACTTGCCCCTCCAGGTAGCTGCGCAGTCGGTCGAAGGCGTCGTGCGTGCTGGCGACAGCTGGCGGCAGGGTCATGGGCGCGTGTCCGGCGGGGATGAGCCCGCGTGAAGAAGTCGCTGCGTCTCCACCGACTCAGCAATGGCTCGATTCTCAAGCCACGCCGAAGGTTCCTAGGGATATCTGCGGTACAGCGTGAGGACTGTCCGTTTTGCCCCGCCAAGGCAGAGACTACTCGTTAGCGAATGCGCGGTCAGGCCGCCAGCGGAGGGCGGGCTCGCCGCGCGTGTGCCGCCAGAGCGGCAATGATCTGTCCGATGTCGTCGTCGCTTTGCGCGGCGCTCAGGCTGATGCGCACCAGGCTGAGGCCGGACGGTGTGGCCGGCGGAATCATCAGGTTAGTGTAGATGCCCGCATCGAGCAGGCTCTGCCACAGCGCCAGTGCATCGTCGCGCGAGTCGAAGACGACCGCAGCAACCGGGCCGGGCGTCGTCGTGCCGAGCCGGAAGCCCAGCTTGTTCAACTCGCCGTAGACCCGTTCCGCGTGGCGCGACAGCCGCGCACGCAGATCGTGGCCCTGCAGCACCTTTCGCAGCGCCTGATGTGTCGCGGCGATCACCGGCGGTGGTGGTGACGCGGTGAAGATGTAGGGTCGGCTGACCATGCGCATGAATTCCACCTCGGCATGTCGGCCGAGGCAGAACCCGCCAACGCCGCCGAGGCTCTTCGAGAAGGTGCCAACGATGAAGTCGACCTCGCCGAGCAGATCCTGGTCTTCGCACAGACCCAGCCCGCGTGGCCCGAACACGCCAAAGGAATGGGCCTCATCGACCAGCAGCCATGCCCCGTGGCGCTTCTTGATCTCGACGATCTCGCGCAGGGGTGCGCGGTCGCCCAGCGTGCTGTACAGGCTCTCGACGACGACCAACGTGCGGCTGGCCGCCTCACCCAGGCGCTCCAAGCGACGGTCCAGATTTTCCGGGTCGTTGTGGCGAAAGCGGATAGTGGTGGCGTGGCTGAGTCTGCAACCATCGTGGATGCTGGCGTGGCTGTCGGCGTCGACGAGCAGCGTGTCACCCTCGCCGGCCAGGGCCGATAGCGTGCCAAGGTTGGCCTGGTAGCCGGTCGAAAAGACGATCGCCGCCGGCCAGCCAAAGGCGCTGGCCAGGGAGTGTTCAAGGGCGCGATGCCCCGCATAGTTGCCGCTGGCCATGCGAGAGCCGGTTGTGCCGGTGCCCAACGATTCAATCGCGGCGATTGCTGCAGCCCGGCAGTCGGCGTCGTAGGTCAACCCGAGGTAGTTGTTGGTCCCGGCGAGGATCACACGGCGACCATTGATCGTGGCCGAGGTGGCCGAATGGACGTCGTCCATCGGTGTGGCTATCGGAGCCACCAGGCTGTTTTCAGCCAAGCTTGCAGCCAGTCCGCGCTGAACGGAAAACTTATCGAGAAGACTCATGGCGCGCCATGTTTCAGTTGGACGATGCCCGCACAAAGCTCATCGATGGTGCGCGCCTGAGCCATGGTCTCCACGGGAATCGAGAGGTCGAGTCGATCCTCGATCTCCATCACCAGGTCCATGACCTCGGCGGAATCCAGGTCGGCCTCCTGTGCCAGATCGGCATCACCGCGGATGCCCACTGCATCAGGACGAATCACGCCCAGCGCTTCTCGTATGGTCGATTCCACCGATGCTGTGGTTTCGCTCAAGGAGGCTGGCTCCGCCGATTCGCTGGACAACAAGCTCACGACGCTGCGCTCTCAGCCTCAATGGCTGCACGCCGGGCATGACCCACGAAGCGGCCGCGGGACTCGGTCGGTTCCTCGGCGCTGCGTCGCTCAATGAACTCCTTGCGAGCGGTGCTGCGCGACAGCTTGCCCGATGATGTCCGGGGAAGTGTGTGTGGCGGCACGAGTTCGATGACGCAGTGGATGCCAAATTCCACATGGATCGCCTGTTGCACACGTTCGGCCAGACTGGCCAGCTTGCGTGGATCAGCTTCGCGGCATTGCACAACCAGCACAGCGGTTTCGCTTCCGTCATCATCGGTGATCGAGAACGCCGATGCGTCGGTCGGCCGCACTTCAGGTTCCTGCTCGGCCAGATGCTCCAGATCCTGCGGCCAGATGTTGCGGCCCTTGATGATCATCAGGTCCTTGGCCCGACCGGTGATATACAGGGAGCCATTCGCTTGATAGCCAATGTCGCCTGTGTCCAGCCAGCCATCAGCGGACAGCACTTCGCGAGACGCCTCCGGGTTGCCGAAGTATCCGGACATCAGGCTCGGTCCACGCAGATGGATTCGACCGCAGCGACGCTCCGGCAAGGGCCTGCCGCGTTCGTCCCGGATTTCCATCTCGTAGCCCGGCAGTGGTTGGCCGCAGTTGATGAAAGCCTTCCCTTTCGAAGCTGTTCCCTCAGCTGGCATCGCAATGGCTTCACCGTGATGCGCCAGTCGGTCGATGTCGACCAGATCACTGCTGGCCCCAGTTTCGAGCGGCGCGAAGCTGACTGCCAGCGAGCATTCCGCCATCCCGTAGCAAGGAAGGAAGGACGTCTCATTGAAACCCGCCGACGCCAGTACCGAGGCGAACTCATGCAAGGTTTTAGGGTGGATCATCTCGGCGCCAACGCCAGCCACGCGCCAAGCCGACAGATCCAGCGCTTCGGTGTCGCTAGGCCGCAAGCGCCGAGCGCACAAGGTGTATCCGAATGGCGGGCTGAACGAGATCGTGGAGCGGTTGAGCGACATCAGCTTGAGCCACAACCGAGGACGCATCGCGAAATCGCGTGTCGGCAGATAGTCGACCGAGCGCTGCGTGGCAACGCAGCCCAGCACAATACCGACCAGACCCATGTCGTGGTAGTAGGGTAGCCAGGAACAGAAACGATCCTCTGGCGTCAACTGGAAACCATGGTTGAAGATCGCCTTCAGATTGGCCATTACCGCCGACTGGGTGATCATCGTGCCCCGCGGAAAACGGGTGCTGCCGGAGGTGTATTGCAGGTAGGCGAGCTCGCTGGGCTCTGGCGGCCGCGGCGTGGTGTCCAGGGCGGGCAGCACGGCGAAATCCTGCGCTGTCCCGACCAGTGTCAGAGACAGGCCCTCGCTGGCCTCGCGCAGGAAGCCGACAAACTCTGGCGGAGCAAAGGCGGCCACCGCCTGGGAGTCGCGTACCAATTGGCGCAAATGCCTGACGTAGGCTTCGCGGCCGCCGAGGTGCACTGCCGCTGGCAGTGGCACAGGCACCAGGCCCGCGTACTGGCAGGCGTAAAACATCACCGCGAAATCAGGGTGGGTGTGCGCGACAAGCGCCAGCCGCTCGCCTCGCCCCAGTGGTGCCAGGCGTCGCGACATCTCAAGCGCACGCGCGCGAAGTTCGCTGTAGGGAAGTGTGGCGATGAGTGCGCCACGGCCGTCGTAATAGTTGAAGCCGGAATCACCGCCGGCCGCGTAATCAAGCGCCGCAGCCAGGGTCGGAAAGTCCGCGCTGCGCAGTGCGATACCGCTCGCGGTCGGGGTCACACTGGCGTGGAAAGGTGCCGCAGCATTCACTGGTAACACCTCTGACGGCCATGCTGGCCTCGCAAGTAATCTTTCAACCCTCACCCTTTCGTACTGCAAGCCTTCGGCCGCTGGGAAATGTAAATTGAGCGCGTCCGCGATGCAATCAAACTGTCATGATCGGCACAACATGTTGCGGAAACCGCCAACCGAGACCCCACGGCAGTTGACTCAACCCTCATATTTTGACCGATTGCCATCGTTTCACGCTGTAGTGGTATCCAGAAAATCCGCGAGTTGCTCCAGCGTGGGGTAGTCGAACAGGTCGGTGACCTGAACGCGTTGCGGAAACTCGTGCTCGATGGCTTCGTGGATGCGCGCCAAAGTCAGTGAGTTGAGGTCAATTTCCAGCAAGTTGGTCTGCGGTGTCAGTTTTCGATCGGCGACAAATGCCGCGCAGATCTGCTGCAAGCGCTGTGCTGTCGGGGTTCCTGTACGCTGCTCCGCAACAATTCTTTGCTCGAGCAGGCGCTCGATTTCGGCCAGGGGTGCGTCGAACTCACCCATTTCGAACGCCTCGGCGAGCGCATAGCGCTGCAGTTTTCCGCTGCTGGTCTTTGGAATTTGCCGCACGGGTACAACATGAGCAACTTCCAGGCCGGTTTGCTGCAGGATCTTGCGACGCAGTTCAATGACCTTGGGCAGGAAGTCGGCCACGCTTGCACGATGGATCACGAAGAAGGCCAACTCCTCGGTGTCGGCCACCGGACCGCGCACGCCCGCGGCTGCGACGCGGTTGGCTTCGATGTCAACGACCTCGGCTGCGATGCGCTCCAGGTCGTGCGGGTAATGGTTCTGCCCATTAATGATGACCAGGTCCTTGGCTCTGCCAGCGATCACCAGTTGTCCGTCCCAGATGAATCCGAGGTCACCGGTAGAAAGCCAGCCGTCGGCACTGACAAGCTCTGTGGTGCGAGCCGGGTCTTGGTAATAGCCCGCAGTGACGTTGTCGCCTCGCATCAAGACCAGTCCCAGCACACGTTCACCGAACGTCTCGCCTTGCTCGTCGACGATGCGCAGATCGATACCGGGCAGCGGCGGCCCCACTTTGACGAGTTCGGTCACCCGGCCGCCTCGCAGGGCTTCCTGGCGCACCGTTTCACCGATACGCAGACGCGTGGGGTCTACCACGACGGTTTCCATGGGGACGCCACGGGGCGCAAAGGCGACCGCGAGTGTGGCTTCGGCGAGGCCATAGACGGCAAACATGCTGTTCGCCTTCAGGCCGTGCGGCGCCATCGTGCGCATGAAGCGCCGGCAGACCTCTGCCGAGATCGGCTCTGCGCCATTGAAGATCAGACGGATCGACGACAGGTCGAGCCCCTCCGGCGGTCGGTGTGCGTACTGCCTGAGATAGTGCTGGAAGCCGAAGTTCGGCGAGCACAGCACGGTGCAGCGCCGCTGGCTGGCCAGATCCAGCCACAGCAGCGGCCGCCGCGCGAACAGTTCGGTGCGCATGATCGCGTGGCTGACGCCCGCAGCGAGCAGCGTCAGGTGAAATCCGATCAGGCCCATGTCGTGCGACAGCGGCATCCAGCTGATCACCGAATCGCGATCGGTGTAGCCGGCGCCCTCGATGATCGACGCGATGTTCGTTGTGAGGTTTCGGTGCGTCAGCATCACGCCCTTCGGGTCGCCAGTCGAGCCCGATGAGTACTGGATGAACGCGAGGTCGCCCGGGTCGGATAGCGCCGGAACGCCAGGCTCGCCGGCCATGTCGAGGCCTCCAACGATCACCGTGCGCGAGCGAAGCTGCTGTCCTTCGTGCTCAAGGCTGTGCGTGGCAATGAAACTGCCGAAGCGGTCCAACGTGGGCGCGTCGATGGCGACCAGCGATTGATCAAGCTGGGCGAACACCCGCAGCAGCTTGCGCCAGTGTTCGTCGGCCACCCCCGGTGCCAGCGGTACCGCCACGATGCCACCGAGCACGCAGGCCCAGAACATTTCCACGAAGCGTTCGTTGTCGGCAATGAACAGGATCAGCGTGTCGCCGCGCTTGAGGCCGCGGCGCTGCAGCGCGCCCAAGGCGCCGACAGCGCGTTGGCGCAGCTGCCGGAAGCTCATCGTTCGCTGTTCGTTCTCACCTTCGATGAAGGTGATCTGGCGATCCTCGCGCACGTCCGCCGGCAGGATCGCGTTGAGTGTCTCGAAAGGCAGCATGGGATACGTTTTCAGCGCGCCACAAGACGCATGTGGAGGTCGTGACGCGAGCGCAGGTTGACCTGGAATTCTGCCGTGGGTGGAACGGTGCCGTCGTATCGCAACTGGAATCGATCGGCGACCATGGCGAGGTGCATCGTCATCTCGGCCATCGCGAAGGTGGCACCGATGCAGTACCGCGGTCCCGCAGAAAACGGCAGGTATGCGAAGCGATGGCGCGCATCGACCGCGGCCGGCTCGAAGCGCAGTGGATCGAAGACTTCGGGCTGGTCCCAGTGCGCGGTCTGGCGGTGCAGCATGTAGGGGCATATGAAGACATCGGTGCCTGCCGGTACGTGGAAGCCGCCCAGCACGTCATCCGCCAGAGCGCGGCGGGTGAACAACCACCCCGGCGGATACAGGCGCAAGGCTTCCTGCAGCACCTGCTCGACGTAAGGCGCCATGGCTGAAGACTCCTCCGTGGGCCCCAAGGCCGCTGCAGGTTCGGCGATGGCCGAGTGCAGCCGGGCTTCGACCTGCGGGTTCTGTGACAGCAGGTACCAGGTCCAGTTGAGTGCGCTGGCGGTTGTCTCGTGGCCGGCCACGATCAGTGTCATCAGTTCGTCCAGAAGGGCTCGATCGGGCATCGCTTCGCCCGTGTCGCGATCGCGCACTTCCATCAGCGTCGACAGCAGGTCCATCTCGATGCGCTGCTCCTGGCGCCGCGCCGCGATCATATTCAGCACAGGGTGGGTCAGCGCTCGGAATTTCGCGGCGAATGGCAGGTCTCGTCGGGTCTCGCTGGTCAGCAGATCGAACGGGTTGCAGCCCTTGACGTCGATCAGGCGATCGAGGTCGGTGCCGAACAAGGCGCGCAGCACGATGTTCAGGGCCAGTTCGCTCAGGTCGTGCGTCAGGTTCACGGGCTCGCCGCGTGCGGCATGGCCGCTCCATCGGTCAATCAGGTCGACGTTCGCTTGGTGCATCAGCGCCGAGAAACTGCGGATTACCTGGCTGTGGAAGGCCGGCTGCACCAGGCGCCGCTGCCGAGACCACAGCTCACCCTCGCTGGCCATCAGACCATTCCCGAGCAGCACGCGCACGCGCTCGATGCCGATGCCCTTGATGTAGTTGCCCCGGTTTGTCTGCAACACGCGACGGATGTCGTCGGCGTTCAGGATCACGAGGCTGTCGTTGCTGCGGCTTTGCGAGGTGAGACGAAAGGTGTCGCCATGGCGCTGCGACAGATCGAACAGCAGGCTTGCGCTTTCGTCGTTGGCGTCAAGGTCGTGGCGCTGTGATGGGCCGGGGGCCAGCACTTCCTGAACCATAATCATTTTCTGTTTCGAGCCGCAAATTGTGTCATGCGCACGACAGGCGCCCCTGCGATGACTGTGTCGGTGCTGATCACCTCTGAGTTCGCGTTGTCTCCCGCTCTGGAAGCGCAGTGGTTGGCGAGCCTGCCGCCGCCGCGACGCATGCAGATTGGCGCTTGGGCCGACACGCCATCGCGCCATCGCTCCCTGCTCGGCAGCCGTCTGCTTTACCTTGGGCTGCGGCGACTGGGTTATGGGGGCGACGCACTGGCCACGCTGCGCTACCCGACGAATTCCCGACCGACGCTGGCGTTGCCGGTCAGTTTCAGCCTGTCCCATTGCGATGGGCGCATTGTCTGTGCGCTGTCTACGCAGGGTGCGGTCGGCATCGATGTCGAAGCGCTGGGTGGTCTGATCGCAGGAGACTTCCATCTGTACCTCAGTGCGGCCGAGCGCGCCTGGGCTGGGCGCAGCACACGACGTTTCTATTCGGTGTGGACCCGAAAGGAGGCTGTGGCCAAGGCGGCCAGCCAGCGGGGGCTGCGCGATGTAGCCCGGGTCGACACGACACACGGTGAGAACCTCGCCGCCTTCGCCGGCAGTCTGTGGCATACCGCCAGCGTGCCCGTTGGCCGAAGCCACGTGGCTCACCTGGCGCTTGCGGAGCTGCCAGGCCAGCTGAGCTTTCACCGCGTCGCGAGGTCGGCGTTTGAACGTGACACCGAGCTCACCCTCTCCAGCGCGTTACGGTAAGCTTGCCGTTTAACTGCCGTACTGTGAAAGCCAGCAACGTGACCAAACCCCACCGCGCCATTATCCTGAGTGCCGGACAAGGCAGCCGCCTGCTGCCATTGACCGAAAAGATGCCCAAGTGCCTGATCGATCTGGGGGGGCGCAGCATGCTGGAATGGCAACTGCGCGCTCTGGACCAGATGGGCGTCGCCGAGGCCGTGGTGGTGACGGGGTTCTTTCCGGATCTGGTCGAGGCCGAGTTGAATCGGGTGGCGCTCACGCAGCTGCGCGTGCGTACGCTTTACAACCCGTTCTACAAGCTGGCCGACAACCTCGCGAGTTGCTGGATGGCGCGCGCCGAGCTCAGCGGGCCGTGCATGATCCTCAACGGCGACACGCTCTTCGAGCCGGAGATTGCGGGCCGCTTGCTGGCTGCGCCCAGCGCACCCATCACGGTCACCATCGACCGCAAGGCGGCTTACGACGCTGACGACATGAAGGTCGTGACTGAGGGTGAGCACTTGCGAGCGATTGGCAAGGCGCTGACGGCCGATCGCGTCAACGGCGAATCGATCGGTTTTCTTCGATTCGATGCAGACGGCGCGGCCTTGTTCGTCGCCGAACTCGAGCGCACGATGCGCACGCCCGAGGGCCCGGGCCTGTGGTACCTCTCAGCCATCAATCGCCTCGCCAACGCGGGTGCCGATGTACGAGTCGTCTCCATCGAAGGGCTGCAGTGGGGTGAACTCGATTTCCCGGTCGATCTGGTTCAGGTGCGGGAACTGGCGTCGACCTGGGACATCAAGAAGCAGTCTGCGCCAGTCACGGCCTAACGGTCGGGATGCGACCGCCGCGTCGCCCTGCGATATCGGCTACGGTCGCGTGACTCACCGGTTGACCAGTTCGCGGGCCAACTCCAGGTCTGTGGGCTTGTCCACGTCGATGGCCGCTCGTCCATCGCGCAGCGTGACGATGGCAAGTCGCGCGCCGCCAGCCAGCGTGCCCAGGCGTGTGGCCGCTGCCGACAGTGTCAGTTGACCCAGGCGGTAGCGCAACGCAAACAGCCAGCCCAGGCGCTGCATCATCCGGAGCGGGTCCTTGCGATGGCGCTCCAGCTCGCGCCAAAGCTCAACCACACCCGCCGCTGCGGGTCGTGCCATCAGGAATAGATTGCAACCGGAGTAATCGCCATCGGAAAAGCGCAGCCAGGTGCGCCTGGTGTGCGGTGCTGCCGCCTCCACCGCAGCGCGTTCGGCCAGTGCGGCCGTCACGTCGGCGTCGGCCGGACAAGCGGCTAGAAACTCTGTGAGCCAGGCTGTCTCCAGCAAGGCGTGGTCGGCGGTGGTTACCAACAGCGGGACACCCAGGGCGGTAAGTGCTGCAGCAACAGTGGCGCTGGGACCTGAGGCCGTGGACATTGTTGACAGTGGCTTGCCAAGCACAGCGGGCTGCAAGCCCACCAGTCCGCTGAGCAACTCAGGTTGCTCGATCGCGACGACGATTCGCGTGACCTCTGGCACCGCAGCGAGTGCGCACACCACGCGCTCGATCATCGCGCGGCCGCCCACCTCGATCAGCGCCTTGTGACTGACGCCCGCATGGGCTGCCATCGGGTCGCCACCGATGCGGGTTCCGGCTAGCACCAGCGCTGTCAGTTGCTTCACGGCGCAAGCAACTTGTCGAAGACGCGGTAGGTCTTGTACGGCTTGGCCCCGAGCGCTTCAATCACGTGTCGCATGGGCCGGTTGTCCTCGAGGATCCAGGACAGCTCGACCTGCCGCACGCCCTTGGCCCGCAAGCCCTTGCGCAGCGAATCGATCACCAGAAACGGCGCCAGCCCGCCGGCCATGCTGCCGCTGAAGCTGCGTCGGATGCCCATCAGCGGTACCCGCGCGGTACGCGCACCACCCTTCAGGCGCCACAGCAGCTTCAGCCAGTTGAAGGGCAGCAGCCGGCCATTGAAATCGGCGATCAACTCGTTCAGGTTGGGCAGTGCGATGCCGAAGCCGACAGCCTCGCCGTTCATCTCGACGATCGCGACGCAGGTCGGGTCGATCAGCATCTTCATGCTCTTGGCCATGTGCGCAATCTCGGCCTTCGTGAAGGCGATGAAGCCCCAGTTCTGGGCCCAAGCATCGTTGAAGATCGCGGTGACGGTGTCGAACTCTTCAAAGTAGCGCGACTTGTCGAGGTGACGCACTGTCAGTGCCTGCGCCGTGCGGCTGTCGATCTTGCGACGTGCAGCACGTGGCAACTCGTGGTCCATGTCGTACATGTAGGCGATCAGATCCTTCGCCTTGGCATAGCCCAGTGCCTCGATGCGCGCTGCGGCATAGCTGGGGTTATGGCCCATAAGCATCACCGGAGGGGTGTCGAAGCCATCGATGAGCAGCCCAGTCTCTTCGTTGATAGACAGGTTGAACGGTCCCAGGATGTGCCGCTTGCCGCGTGCACGAAGCCAGCTTTCAGCGGCGGCGAAGAGCGCGGCAAACACCTCGCCATCGTCCTCGGCGGCGATCATGCCGAAGTGGCCGACCTCCGGGTCAGCGACCAGCCGGTCAATCTGCGCACTGATGCGTCCGACATCGCGGCCGTCCCGGTGCGCCAGCCAGAACTGCGTTTCGGCGTGCTGGAAATACGGATTCTTCGCAGGCGACAGTGCCTCTCGACGTTCTAGCACCAAGGGGGCCACGAACGCCGGGTCACGGGCGTACAACCGGCTCGGGAGCGTGATGAAACGGTCGAGCGTGGCCGGGTCGGTGACCGGCAGGATTTCCAGGCCGCGCATCAAGCCATGGGGCGCACCGGCTCGCGGACGAGGTATCCGAGCCAAATCGTGCGACTGGTGTGCCACGCAAACGTCAAGCCCTGCCACGCGGTGATGAGGTACAGACCTGCGGGGCCGACGCCCAGCAGCAGGCTGAGCGCCATGATGGTCATCGTGATGTTGCGCCGTGCAATGAAGCTGCGCACCATGCCGTCCAGCGGCGTCGCTGCGTGAAGGGTGAAGCCAAGGCGCCGCCTGGCGAGAGCGAGGATGAGGCGATCCGTCACATAGAAGGCGATCAGCCAGAGCGCTGCCTGATACAACGTATCGCCGGCGCTATGAGCGCCCAAGCCCAGCGCAAAGGCGAAGTACCAAAACGGCGGATGTACCTGGTCGAGGCCGTGGTCGAGGACGTTGCCGATCTCCGAGGAAGTGAGCGTCAGCCGCGCCAGCTTGCCGTCCACGCTATCGAGCACGCTCATGCCGTAAGCGCATACGAAGCCGATGAAGAAATCACCGGCGGCGAACAAGGGGACCGCAGCGATGGCAAGCAGAATCGACAGCACCGTCACCGCATTCGGATGAATGTTCAGGCGCACGCACAAACGGACCAACGGCCAGACCAGCGGCGGATAGACGTAGCGCGTCAGCAGATCGGTCGAGCCCTTGTAGTTGTCCCAGAACATCTGGCGCTCGAGGCGACGGCGTTCATCGGCATCATTCACCGCGTACAACCAGTAGGGCAGTGAGCGCCGCAACTTGTTGATGTAGGACGGAAACTCGGCTTCGTCAAGCAGTGAGATACGACCGGTGGCAAGCAACGCATCGGCGACTTCACACAACGTGCGTGCGTCTGCCGGAATAGATTCGGCCAGTTCGGGCTGCAAACGCATTGCGACGGCTCGCTTCGCACCATCGCCGCGCGCGGCGACGCAGGCACGCGCGGTGCCAGAGCCAAGAAAGGCGATCAGTCGCGCATCGATCACATTGGCGCCGTCGAGTGCGACCAATGGGCCGACAGCCAGTGCCTGGCGCAGTCGGCTGCCCAGCGGTGCGGTCGTGGTCTCGATCTGTGCGCCCGGCCAGACATGCGATGTCGCGTCCGGCCCGGACAGCACAATGCGGGTGCCGTCCGCGAGCGGGCCAACGCTGCGTTTCAGGCGCTCGATCGGGGGAAGACCGAAAAGCGTTTCGGCTTCGGCTGCCGCGTGGGTATCGATCCAGAGATTCATGGGCGTTCGCACGCCCGCAGGCGCCACAGTCCGATTGAGATAAACAACAAGGGCGCCGCGACCGCCGTGACCAGTGGCGGAAGCTGACCGCTGGTACCCAGCGAAGCCACGATGCCGTCGAACAGCAAAAACGCCAGACCCAGCGACAGGGCAATCAGCATGGCACTACCTCCACCGCCGCCGCGGGTCAGCGTGGCGGCCGTCGGCAGTGCCAGCAGCAACATGATGAACACCACAAGCGGCGCTGCGAATGATCGGTACAAGGCGGTTTGGTAGTAGCTCAGGGGTTGTGATCCCACGCGCGAACCCACGATCACATCGGCCAGCATGATAGTGGAGAGGTACGGTCGCGCCACGCCGAGGCGCAGCACTTCTTCGGGGTGCAGATTGGTCTGCCAGACCAGGGACTCGTCATGAATCCGCCGCACACCAGACGGCTCGACGCGCAGTTCTGTCACGTCTGCCAATTGCCAGGCTTGGCCATCCCACTGCGCGCTAGCTGCACGCAGGCGCGAGGTCAGCAGCCCCGCCTCGCTCGCGTAGACACGGATGCCCTTCAACTGCATCCCGTCCGGGCTGATGCTGTCGATCGACACCAGCCCACCGCGGGTGTTCGCCCACAACGGCTTCTTGACCTCCTCTGCAGGCGTGCTCGCGTTCCACCACTGTTTCAAGGCGATCTCGGCGCGTGGCAGTACCACTTGCACCAGGGTGACCTGCAGCACTGTGAAGACCAGCAGCACGGGCAGCAGATAGACCAGCATGCGCATGAAGCTGACGCCGCAGGCGCGCATGGCCGAGATCTCCAGCGTGCGTGCCATCGCATTCAACGAGGTCATTGTTCCCAGCAGTACCGCCAAGGGCAGGGCCAGCCCCAACTCGGCCGGCAGGCGCAGCATCGCGTAATAGAGCAGGCCGCCGAAGCCCTGCCCGCGTTCGAAGATGTCGGTGGTGACGTCGAGCAGTTCGAGCACTTGCATCATGGCCGTCAACACCGCCAGCAGTGCCAGGATTTGTGTCCCGACGCGGCGGCACAGGTACGCCTGCATCGTGCCGATCATCGGGAATCCCTGAGTGCAATGGCTGGCGATCGCTGCGTGTTCATGAAGCCTTCGGCGCGCGGCGGTTCGCCCGGGTTCGAGTGCGGTCTATCAGCGCTTCGATCGCCATCACTGCGCGCAGCACGGGGTTGTCTCCTGGCCACGCCAGGCTGCGTCGGAAGATCCAGATGCTCAGGACGGCGAACACAGCGAACGGTGTCCAGATCGCCGCAGCGGGCGGCAAACGACCTGATTGACCCAGGCTTGCGCCCAACTGGAGCGCGTGATCCAGGCTCAGCAAGGCCACCGTGGCGAACACCACACCGGGCGTGCGACGCCCTCGCTTGGAGGCCATGCCCAGAGGCAATGCCAACAGAGGCAGAAACGGAAAGATGAAAGCCCGTGCCAGCCGATTGTGAAACTCCGCTGCAGGCTTGGTCTGGTAGCCGTTCTGGTGCATGTTGTGCCACAGTTCAGCCAGTGTCAGCTCGCGTACCGAGCCGCCACGCTCAGCCAGTGGTTCGGCCTTGGGCGAGAAATCGCGCTCGGTGGCTCCGTGGACGAAACGGGACAGTGAAATGGCAGTGCCATCCTCCTTCGGAGTTTCGCTCACCCGCAGCACCAAGCCGTCCTCGAACCTCATCCGCAGGCCCTCGGGCGTGGGCACCAGCCGGCCCTGTGCGGCTGTCAGGATGTCTTCGCCGTTGGCGTCGCGCTGCTCCATGAAAACACCGCGCAGGCTCTTGCCATCGCTCCCGATCGCGTCGGCGGTGAAGGTGACCCCCTGACCGATGTCGACGAACCGGTTTTCCTCGACCCGCGAATCCCAGCCGGTCTGCAGCACTCGGTTCACCACCACGTTGTAGCCGTAGCGCGAAAGCGGCTGCAACTGGCCGTAGAGATACAGGCTGAACATGGCCAGCAACACGGCCAGCACGAAATAGGGCGCGGTGATGCGGGCGATCGACCGGCCGGTGACCAGCATCACATCGAGCTCGTTGTCATCGCACATGCGGGCGGCGGCCATGAAGATCGCGGCCGTGAAAGCCATGGGCAGCGCCAGACCCAGGTAGTGCGGCACGAGCGTGGCAGCCATCACCAGGACGATCGAGGGCTGGGCACCGGCGGACGCCGCCAAGTCAAACAAGCGCAGCAGCCGTTCGAGGAGCTGCGCCAGAAGCAGTGCCAACAGTGCCATCGCCAGCGGCCCGGCGATCAGGCGCAGCGCGTAGCGGTCAAGTCGGTCGAAAGCGAACCAGGGATGCAAAGTCTCAGCCCGTTTGCCGCAGCCAAGCGGCTCGCAACTCCGCCAGCAGCGCATCGCTCGTGGCGACATCTGGTGTCACTGCGGCGTCGAGCATCGGCGGGCCGGGCCAGCCAGCGTCAGGGAAGGCGGTGTTGCCGAACCGGCGGGAGCCTTCGTAGCGCGGGATCACATGAAAGTGCACGTCAGGGTCGACCATCATCAACATCAGGTAATTGATCCGCTCGTAGCGCACCACATCGCGCAGCGTGCCTTCGATGCGGCGTATCACCGCTCGCATGTCGGCATAGGCATGCGGACTCACATCGGAGAACGCACGCACCGGTTCACGGCAGACCAGCACCAGCGACCCCAGAGCGGGCTGCTTCGGACGCAACAGCACCGTCCAGTGATCCGTCTGAGCGATTCGTGAGGCCGGGTCACCGAACTTGATCTCGGTGGCCGTCTTGGGTGCAGCATCAGCCATGGTCGATTCAGCTCTTTTCTCAGGCCGGATGATTATCGCTTGCAGGTCCGGGGCGCATTTGCGGCAGGCGCAGCTCGTAGACGCTGTCTGTCTTGAATGTCTGATCCGAGACCGACCATCGCCGCACGGTGACTTCGATGCCGCGCGCGCCAGCACCGCTGACCAGTCGCAGCCGATGCCAGCGTGCGCCCTCGTCCTGCGGATTGGGCAGCGCCGTGGACGACGGAACGCACAGGCAGGGAATGGACCCGCTCGGCCCCGCGATCGTGTCCAGCCGCGCGTTTCGAGCGTGCCCGTGCAAGACCAGCTCAGCCCCGGTACGCCGGAGGACCTCGCGCAACTCGCTGCCATCAGCCAGAGCCTTGCGCCAGCCGATGGCCGCAGCTGCCGCGGGATGGTGAAGCATCACGACGCGCACCTGTGCTGCGTCACCTTCGGCACGAAGTGCCTGTTCGAGCCGCGCAAGTTGATCGGTACCCAGGCGGCCCCGCGCCAGAAGCGGCGCGGTCGGCAGCGCTGAATTCAAGCCGATGAGCGACACCTCGCCCACCCGATGCACAAATGGCCAGCCATCTTGCAGCCGCGTCCAACGGTCCCACAGGCCGAGGCCTTCAGCGGCCGGCACGGGCACCAGCGCGTCGTGGTTGCCGGGAACCAGGCTGATGCGATCGGCAGGCACCAGGGCTGCCAGCCACTCGGCGGCCTGCCGAAACTCGCCGGGCAGAGAGAAGTTGGTGATGTCGCCCGTGACCAGCACGTGATGCACCGCGTGCTCGCGGAGGTCTTGCGCAAGCGCGGCGAGGACCTCACCGCTTTGCACTGCGTGGCGCTTTTGCCAGGACCAGACGCTGAGCTGCCGCTTCGAGAACCGCTGGCGCCAGCTCAGATGCGGCTCGAAGGGCAGATGCAGGTCGGAGATGTGGGCGAGCGTCAAATCGCTCATCGATAATGCAAGGCTGTTGATTTGACTCGTTGCCTTAATGTCCACGCCTTGGGAATTCACCCTCTGATCATGCCAAAAGAATTTTTGCCAGCGGGCAGTGGGTTCGACCTTTGAGCACCGCACCAACATCAGAGCGCCGGATTGCCGGCATCGTTGTCGGTGAATCGCCGCTTCGCCTTTGGGGCCTCACCTCGGCCCAGCGCTTGCAACGGCAGTTCGTACGCGCGCAGGCCACTGCCGATGCGCACGACGCGAAACGATGGGTGCTGGTGCGCGCCGACTGGGTCTACGACGACGCCTTCGTGCGCAGCCTCGCCTCGGCCGATGAAGACCTGGCACTGACCGGGCCCGATGGGGGCGTCATCGCCCTGAGCTTGGCGGCTGCGTCGGTGTCGGCAACCGAGGCCTCGGCGATGCTGGCCGACCGGCGCGCGCCACCAGGCGCTCGCCTTGTGACGCCTGCGCAATTGGCCGACGGCTACAACGATGTGCTGCGCAAGCGCGAGCCACCGTACCTGATGCCACTGACGGCAGCCGAACTGCCCGCCATCGAAAAGCGCATCTTCGCGGGCTCCTACAAGGGCGTCACCGATGTGGTCACGCTGCATGTCTGGCCTGCCCCTGCCCGGACGGTGACGCGTTGGTGCGCCAACAACGGCATCTCGCCAAACCAGGTCACTTCGGCCAGCCTGGTGCTGGTCTTCGTGGCCATGTGGCTGTTCTGGACCGGTCATTACGGCTGGGGCCTGTTGGCGGCCTGGGTCATGACCTTCCTCGACACCGTCGACGGCAAGCTCGCCCGGGTGACGCTGACCTCGACTCGCTGGGGCAATGTGTTCGATCACTCGATCGACCTGATCCACCCGCCGTTCTGGTGGTGGGCGTGGATCGTCGGTCTGCCGGCCGCGGGGTTCAGCTTGACCCAAACCGGTCTGGTGCTGACGGTGATCGTCGGTGGCTACGTGCTTCAGCGCATCGAAGAGGGCATCTTCATGGCCTGCTTCAAGATGGACATGCATGTCTGGCAGCGCTTCGACAGCTGGCTGCGCCTGTACACCGCCCGGCGCAATCCGAACCTGCTGATCCTGAGCGCTTCCCTGCTGGCTGGGCGCCCTGACATCGGCATCCTCGTGGTCGCGTGGTGGACAGCGATCTGTCTGTTCATCCATGCGGTGCGCATCGTGCAGGCGGCCTGGGCGCGGCGGCGCGGGCCTCTGCGGTCGTGGTTGTCGGTGTGAGCGAAGAGCCGCTGCGCGACCTCCTGGCTGAGGAACTGCAGCGCGAGTTGCCACCCGCTGTCACTCAGCTGGCTGCGCAGCTGGCCCAGCGCGCCGACGGTGAGGTCGCGGCAGTACTGTTTTATGGATCCAACTTGCGAGATGCGCGTCTGGACGGCGTACTCGATTTCTATGTCTTGCTCGACCGCGTGAGTGCGTGGCCGGGACCGCGGCTGGCGGCGCTGGCGAACCGGCTGCTGCCCCCGAATGTCGGCTACCTCGAGGCCACGGTGGAAGGGCAAGCCCTGCGTGCAAAGTACGCGCTGATCAGCGTGTCGCAATTTCGCCGCGGCGTGTCGCCTGCTGCGTTCGACACCACCCTGTGGGCGCGCTTCTCGCAACCGACCTGCTGCGCCTGGGCGCGGAGCGATGCTGATCGCGAGATGACTACCGAGGTGGTGCGGCAGGCGGTGGTCACGGCTGCACGCTGGGCCGCCGAGCTGGGCCCCACGCAAGGTGACGCGCTGTTGTTCTGGCGCACGCTGTTCGCAAACACCTATTCGGCCGAGTTGCGCGTGGAAAAGGGTGCCCGCGGTGATGACCTGGTCGCACGTGATGCCGAGCGATACGCACGCCTGCTGCCGGATGCATGGCGCGCAGCGGGGGTTGCCTTCGAGACCACCGCGGCCGGGCAGTTGAAGCCGCGTCTGACGTCGTCTTCACGTGATGCTGCTGCGCGTCGCTGGGCTTTGCGCCGTCGCCTGGGCAAGCCACTGAACATCGCGCGGCTGTTGAAGGCCGCATTGACCTTCGATGGAGCGATGGATTACGCGCTGTGGAAAGTGGAGCGCCATTCAGGCGTGCGTCCCGAGGTGACAGCCTGGCAGCGCCGCCATCCGCTGCTGGCAGCGCCGGGCCTTTATCGACGTTTGCGCAAGCTCAATGTCTTGCGCTGAGGATGCGGGAGCAGTAATTGGGTGCCAGTGAGCCAGGTGGGGCCACTTCTGACGCTGCGCCAGTTGAGCCGCAAATCGCTTGGTGGTGCAAATCTGAGGATTTGCGACTCGCCAGCGTTCGCATGCGTGCCGCGCTGTTGATGCCGATGCTGGCACAACGCGGCATTGCTTCTGGGTGGTTCAGAGAAAAAGACGCCTTGCGGTGCCGCTGCGTGGTGGTCAGCAAGCGATACGACGATGACACCGTGAACCAATTGCGCCGTTTCAAACGCAACGGCGGACGACTTGTGCTGGATCTTTGTCACAACGATTTCCAGCCCAGATCGCAGCAGCAAAAACACCTCCATCGAGTCGAGAATTTGCGCTTGCTGACAACGCTGGCCGATGTCATCGTTGCAGCGTCGGAGCCGCTCGCGCAGATCGTCACTCGAGAGTGTCCAGGTGCTGGCAAGGTCATGGTGATCGGCGACGTACCTGACTCTCTTTCAATCGTTAGAAACCCCTTCTGGGAGAGAGCTTGGAGCCGCTGGACGATTGCCCGCGAGCAGGCTCATTTGAATCGGGCGGCGCCTGACGAAGTCGCCCGACTCGTATGGTTCGGAAACGCCAACAAGCGTGGGCAACAGGATTGGGGCATGGGTGAGTTGGCGCGGATCGCTCCGATGCTGGTCGAACTGAACCGGGTCTTCCCGCTGCATCTGACGGTGATCAGCAATAACGCCCAGCGATTCAGGGAAGATATTGCTGCGCTGATGCCGGCGAGTCGGTACATCCGATGGCGCCCGTCGACCGTCGATGCCTTGTTAGGGCTGCAGCACATCGCGCTCATCCCGGCGCATCCCAATGAATTCACAGCGTGCAAGAGCGATAACCGCGTCGTTACCGCCTTGCGCGCAGGCTTAGCCGTGGTGGCCGATCCGGTGCCCAGCTACGCGCCTTATGGCGAGGTGATCCAGATCGGCTCCATGGAGGCGGGCCTGCGTCACTACCTCGCCCACCCATCCAAGCGCATCGCAGAGTCCGCACAAGGGCAGGCGAGAGTCCTGCACCCAGGACAGACTCAGCGCATCGTGGCTCAGTGGATCGAGGCGTGCGGCTTCTGACGGCCTGACGCTTGAGCTTCCGTGCCGATCAGGTTGTTCAGCGTGCAGGGCAGGGTGATGCTCGACCACGGAGGAAATCCACGAAGGCATCAGCGCCACGCCTTGCAGATGCCTCACGCGGCCGCGACAAGGCATCGACCTGCCTGAGGTTTCGCGCGCTTGTGCAACAAGGCTGCGACAACAAGCAGGCGCATGGCAACGAATTCCGCGGCTGCAAGACCGATCGCTCTACGTCTCTGCCTCAACCCTGCCTTCCGGCGAAGCCAATGCGATGCATGGGGCACAGACGTGCGATGCGTTTGCTGAACTCGGGATCCCAGTGGAGTTGCGTGGCAATCCTGTAACCGGCGCATCGGCGGTCGCGCATTTCGGTCTGCGCAACCGGTTTCCCATCTGCACTCCCTTCTGGTTAGGCAGCACGTTGTGGAAGGTCGGTCGCAGTCTGTATCGCCGAGCCTAGCGCGCCCCAGGGGTGCTGTACTTCGGTCGCAACCTGCCGGACATCGCGCAGCTTGGGGGCTACCCCGTTGGATTCGAGTTGCACCACCCGCCGCGCAGCGCGAAAAGCTGGCCAAGCTTCGGCGCATCGTCGAAGCCCCCGGCTTGCGGGGCCTGGTCGTCACCACCGAGAGCCTGCGGGTGGACTTGCTGGCTCGTTTTCCCGCGCTGGATGCAGCGCGCATTCTGGTGGCACACGACGGTGTGCGTGCTGGCGCCGCCCAACGTGCGATTTCTCGGACGTTTGCCTTACGACGAAACCCAGCGCTTGCTGCCTGAATACGACATCGCACTGGCGCCGTATGGATCGGTGGTTCGCGGCGTTCGCACGCCAGAGCATGAAAGTCTGGCCCCATGGATGTCGCCACTCAAGCTCTTCGAGTACATGGGTGCGGGGCTGCCCATCGTCACATCGGACTTGCCAGTGCTCAAGGAAATTCTGAGTCACGAAGCAACGGCCTTGATGGTCAGCCCCGATGACCCCGCAGCGCACGCGGCGGCGATCCGCAGTCTGGCCAGGGACGGTGCGCTGAGGTTACGACCCGCACATGCAGCACAAGAGGCACTGCGCGCCTACACCTGGGAAAACTGCGCGGCGCGGATACTTGAGTTTCTCGGCGCGCGCCGCACTGCTACCTGACCGCAGCGTCCTTTCAGTCTGGTGCTTGCGGCGCGACGTGGGCGCGAATCAAGTCGCAGACTTCTCGCACCGCCCCGGCTCCGCCTGAAGCAGAGCACACGTACCCCACCGAGCGTCGCACGGCCGGGACGGCATCGGCAGGGCAACACGACACGGCAACGGCCCGCAGGCCCTGCAAATCGTTCAGGTCGTCACCGATGTAGGCAGTCTGCGTGAGCGGGATCTGCCAGCGCGTGCCATGTTCGTGGAGCCAGGCGAGCTTGTCCTTCACACCAGGGAAATAGTCGGTGATGCCCAGCTTGCGCATGCGCGCAGCCACTACGGCGCTGTTCTCGGCCGTCACCACACACACCCGCACCCCGGCATCTCGCAGCATCAGCATGCCTTTGGCGTCTCGCGTGTCGAACTTCTTGAGCGCCTCACCGTTGCCGTCGTAGTACATGCCGCCGTCAGTCAGGGTGCCGTCCACGTCGACGATCAACAGGCGGATGTTGTCGAGAGCAGGGCGCAAGCGTTGCCGCAACAGGCCTTCGATGTGAGGCCAATCAGCAGGCTCATCGAGTTCAGCGGCGCAGCTCTCGTCCATCACATGCACGCCGATGCGACCACCCAAACGCACGCCGGTGGCGTCGAACAGCGCACGGCGGGTGTAGTAGAACGCGCCGTTTTCCATGACGGAACCGAGGAAATCCTGGCGGCGTGGCCGCTGCGAGGGGTCGTAGTTCAACGGCTGGCCGTCAGGGCGCCAGAAGAAGCGCTTCACTTCCACGCCGGTGAGCAGCGAGTCCAGCGATTCCTGTTCGAAACGGATGCGCGCAGCGCGAAAGTCTTCGGCCTGCGTCAGCGGTGAGGTGGCCTGGATCAGGGCCAGCACATCGCAGTCGATCTGGGCTGCCAATTCCTGCATCACCGATTCGCTGCTGGCGGTGTCGCTGGCGTTCTCAGGCTCTCGATCGACGACTTCGATGCGCGAACCATAACGAGCGCGCGCATCGTCCCGGATCGCCGCGGAATCGGACGCTACGTAAATCGCATCGAAGCAGTTGGAGTCCAAGGCCGCTTCTAGGCTCCAGGCGTAAAGCGGGCGCCCGGCCATCGGGCGCAGGTTCTTGCCTGGAATCGACTTCGAGCCACCGCGCAGCGGTAGCAGTGCCACCCAACGCATCAGCGCAGATGGACGCCAGGCAGCCGCTTGAGCTTGGCTCGCTGAGGGGCTTCGATGTCGAGAATGTCGGTCGGCTTGGCCGTCAGCGCACTGGCCACGGCGCGCAGATCGCGCACCAGCTTGCGCAAGCCATCCGGCTCCAGCGAGGCCGAGTGATCGGTGCCCTTCCAGGTGCGGTCGAGTGTGAAATGCCGCTCCACCCAATTGGCGCCCAAGGTCAACGCTGCGCTGTCAACCGCGATGCCGAGGTGGTGTCCGGAGAAACCGATGTCCTGAACGCGGTGGGCATACAGATCGCGCAGGCGCGCCACTTCGAGCAGACACACCTGATCGAAAGGTACCGGATAGCCCGAGGTGCAGGCATACAACACGACACGGTTCTGGACGCCCAGTCGCTCGAACAGGGAGACGATGCTTTCCTGTTCGTCAGGCGTCGTCATGCCAAGTGAGAGATGGATCTCGCCCTCGTATTCGCGGGCCAGGAAGTCCAGCATGTCGAAGTGCAGGTTGCAGGCGGAAGGAACTTTCAGCATCGGTGGGTTCAGCGAGGCCATCTCCTGGGCGGATGTCATGTCCCAGACCGAAGTGGAGTAGCCGATGCCGAACTCTTCGCACCAGCGCTGGATTCGACGGTGTTGTTCGATATCGAACTCGAGGAATTCACGGTGCGCGCCGTAGGTGTCGCCGTAGCTGTGGACGGGATTGGGGTGCGGTGCGTTGTATTCCTCTGGCGTCAGCAGTTCATGGTTGCAGCGCTTCTGGAACTTGACGAAATCGGCCTTGGCAAATCGTGCCGCCGATTCGATCAGGTCGCGGGCGATGCTCATGTCGCCTTTGTGATTGCAGCCGATTTCAGCGATGACGCGGGGACGTGGTCGATGACTCACAAACTGACTCCTTGGTGATGGATGCTGATGCCCGGTGAACTGGCTGCCTTGCCCCGCGCGTGTTCCAGGCGGGACGCGGCTTCGGGGTCGTGGATGCGAAACACGTAGGGTGAGTGGGCCACCGCTCGCACGCCACCGAAGCGACCCAATTCGTTGCCGAACCGTGCAATGCGGGCGTTCAACTCCTGCGCAGTCACGCCCGGGAAGCGGTGCGCATGGTACGCCGCGCTGTTGCGATGGTGGGGGCGCAGGCTGTTGATGCGCTTGGTGGCGGTTCTCGTCTGAGATGCCAACCAGGTCTTTATCCACGGCAGCGTGGCCGGCCGTGGTGGCGCGCGATCAGCGTAGCCGTTGGCAACCAACACGTCCATCACACGGTCACAGGCCAGGGGGCCCTCTGTGGCGGCCAGATGTCGGTTGAAAAGCCGGTCCCGCGTAGCGCTGTCCACCGCGCCACGGCGACCATCGAGCACCTCGGCCAGCGCTTCGCGCACCGCGTCAGGCGTGCGCGCGCCATGGCTCAGTCCGTTGGGCAGGTGGTAGTCGTAGATGTCGGACGTCACGGGCATGTAGCTCACGGCCGGCGTGCCCAGCACGCTGGCCTCGACGGCGGTGGTACACCCGTTGTGCAGCAGCACGCGCGCGGCCATCAGCCATGGCACCACGTTGCCTTCGTGCGCGACCTCGACCTGCGGGCTGCCAGCCAGGAGGTGTCGCCACACATCGTGGTTCTCCGAGGGGTGTGGCCGCAGCACGATGCGATGGTTCGGGAACCAATCGGCCAGTTGGGGCAAGAGTGCGCGGAAGTGGTCGCAGATGGCCTGCTGGTGCGCGGCCATGCCAACTGCGAACCCGGTACTCATGCCCAGGCCGGTGCGGCTGACCTGCGGCTGGCCCTGCGCATCGCGCTCGATCAGATTCAGGGCGGGGACAAAGTTGTTGACGAACGAAAAATTGGTGTTGATGAGGATGAAGTCCCCATAGCGCTTCTTGATGGCCGTCACCTCGGGCGCGAAATAGCCGCGCAATTCGGGTCGCAGCAGATCAATGCGCGGGTTGCCCGTCACATGCAACGGTGCGCCGCTGTAGCCGGGGTAGCTGGCGAAGAACTCGGCGTCGTCTGCACCCCAGGCAAACACGCGGTCGATGACCTTGAAGGTGTCCTCCGAATAGCGCCAGTCGTAGTACTCGGGCGAGTTGTAGCGGACCAGGCTCTCTTCGTCCCAGGCCACGATGTCGTGCCCAAAGCCATGGATCAAATTCAGTGAGCGCTTGCTCAGGGAGCGCATGCTCTTGGCCAGAAACAAGCCGCGCGGCAGCGAGGGCATCACGAAATTGACGTACGTGCGTGAACCCAGCACCACCGGGAAGCCGCGCTCGGCCGCTGCACAAGCCAGCAGCAGCTTGGCGTCGAGTTCACGCACCTGGTTCTCGACTGGAATGATGAATGTGGAGGGACTGAACGTCATGAGCTGATGGGGCATCTGTCTACGCTGCTGGAGGGCGCCCGTGTCACCATGCACCGAGGAAACGCCCCAATCGCCGTCAATGGACGATCAGTGTTGTCTTCCTGGCAGCTCCTAAAACGTAACGGATCGTAACGAATCATAACGACGCCCAGCGCCAGCGCCCAGTCCATGGCGCGCCACCGGTAGGGGCGTTCGACACATGCAGCAGCCGCTGCAATTTCGCCGATCACAGCCACGATCGGGCCCGGTACCAAGCCACCGCGTCGGCAAAGCCCGTGTCGAGGTCGAACTGTGGCGCCCAATCCGGCACTTTGGCCAACTCGCTGGCTGACACCGACCAGTCTTCGTGACGCAGCTCGCGCAGCTTTTGTGAGTTGAGCATGTTCGCCACGCCCAGCCTGCGGCCTGCGTCGCCGACCAGTGCCACTGCGCGTAGCAGTGTCTGCGGTGCACGAACCAGCCGCGCGCGCTCGTTGCCAACCGCCCGCGCCGCCGCGCCCAGCACTTCGTCCCAGCGGTACCCTTCGGGCCGCGCATCGGCAGCGGTCAGCACCTGCCCGCGCGGTGCAACGGTGGCCAGGCGTTCGATCAGGCGCACCAGATCGTCGACATGGATCATCGCCGCGCGTGCGCTTGCCGAACCTAGCAAGGGCACCAGGCGCTGCCGGGCGAGCTGAAAAAACACCAGTGTTTCGCGGTCGCCCGGGCCATACACCGCAGGCGGTCGCAGTACTGTCGCGCGTTCGCCCAGCATCGCTCGCGCCGCATCCTCGCCCGCGCGCTTGCTGGCGGCGTAATCGGAGAGCAGGGGCTCGCGCGCGGCGAGGCTGGACACATGCAGGAAGTGCGCGGTTGGGGCCACGCGTTGCACAGCCTCGGCAAGCGCCCGCGTGCCATCGCGGTTGATCTTGAAGAATTCGCTCCGATCCGCAGCCTTGATGAGACCGGCGACATGGATCACCACCCCTGCGCCGTCGACCAACTGCGCCAATGCTGATGCATCGGCCAGAGAACCTGCCACCACTTGCGCGCTGCGGCTGCGCCACTCATCGATGCTGGGCTCACTGCGCAGCAGCAGCCGTACCGACCAGCCCCGGCTGATCAGCAGCCGCACCAGGTGCTGACCGATGAAACCGCTGGCCCCGGTCACGGCGGCCAGCGGCGCAGGCCCATGAGTATTCGCAAACTGAATCGGTTGAGGGGCTTGGGAGGCGGTCATCGAATGGGAGGGGCCTGTGACTGAGCTGCCAGTGGCTGCGCATATCGTCCTCATAGAATAACTTCTCGCAGCATCACGACATGCGCAATACCGTTTTCATCCACACCAACCCGAAGCAGGTGATTGGCGCACTGGTGGCGCAACATGCGCTGCGTCGGTACAGCCCAGCACCCGAGCGTTTCGAGGTGCGCATTCTGCAAACTACCGATTTCCCGGCTTTGCGGCGCTTCGAAGGGCGCCGCTATCTGCGCGAGGGGCGACAGGCGGTTTGGCTTAACGATGACTTGCAATCCTTCACGCCGCTGCGCTTTGCCGTGCCCGAAGCGATGGGCTACGCAGGCCGTGCCGTGCTCATCGATCCCGATGTTTTCGCGCTAGGCGACATCAACGAACTGCTGGAGCGCGACATGGGTGCCGCGGCGGTCATGGCGCGCCAGATGGACGGAGACTTTCGCCGCCCGCTCCACTTTGCCTCGAGCGTGATGTTGCTCGACTGCGCCCGTCTGACGCACTGGCAGTGGGAGGCCGACTTCGAGCGGGTGTTCCGCAGCGAACGCGACTACCGCGACTGGATGTGGCTGTTGCTCGAACCGCCCAGCAGCGTGGCGCCACTGGAGTCGGTCTGGAACGAC
>CANHNO010000014.1 GCA_947462065.1 Burkholderiales bacterium
CAGCGTTCAATCTGAGCCAGGATCAAACTCTTCAGTTCGATCTTGATAAATTACTCAAAGAATTGATAGAAACTTCACTTGCATGAAAATTTCATTCAGTGAGCGTTTAAGGTCCATGAGACCTTGATTCCTCAAGCAAGCCTAAACTCGCTCAATTCATCTTGGCACTCGCCTTCAAACGCCCACGCTTATCGGCTGTTGATTTTTAAAGAACTTTCGCCTTACGGCTCCGACTGAAAACCCCTTTGGAGATTCCGTCGAGTCAGCGACTATACATCGCTTTCGGTATCTTGGTCAATCAGCACCAAGCATTTAACTCAGCACCGCTACCAACCTCACTACCGCCCCGCCAACTAGCAGCGAAGCCCTCGACTTTAGCATAGGTTTTACGAACCCAGCAAGGCCTTTGCTAGCGATTCAGCAACTTCGATGCCGTCGACACCCGCCGACATGATGCCGCCCGCATAGCCTGCACCCTCGCCAGCGGGGTAAAGGCCGCGCACGTTCAGGCTCTGGTGGTCGCGCCCCCGCGTGATGCGCAGCGGCGATGACGTCCGCGTCTCGACGCCTGTCAGCACCGCGTCGGGCATCAGGAAGCCCTTGATCTGACGATCGAACGCCGGCAGGGCCTCACGCATGGCTTCGATGGCGTATGCCGGCAAGCCGCTGCGCTCGGGCCGACCCAAGTCGGTCAAGCACACCCCTGGCTTGTACGAGGGTTCAACGCTGCCCAGCGCTTCTGATGCCTGTCCGCGCAAGAAGTCACAAACCAACTGTGCTGGCGCCTTGTAGTCAGCGCCACCGAGTTCGAATGCGCGCGACTCCCAATGGCGCTGAAACGCCATGCCGTCCATAGGGCTGACCGGCCCTTCGGTCTTTCCGTCCTGTCGATAGTCCTGCGGCGCGATGCCGACCACGATGCCCGCATTGGCGTTGCGTTCGTTGCGCGAGTACTGGCTCATGCCGTTGGTGACAACGCGGCTCACCTCGGACGTGGCAGCGACTACCGTGCCGCCGGGACACATGCAAAAGCTGTAGACGGAGCGGCCGTTGCGGGCGTGGTGCACCAACTTGTAGTCGGCTGCACCGAGGATCGGATGACCCGCCGCCGGGCCGTAGCGCGCTCGGTCGATGACGCCTTGCGGATGCTCGATGCGAAAGCCCATTGAAAACGGTTTGGCCTCCATGAACACACCGCGCTCATGCAGCATCACGAAGGTGTCACGCGCACTGTGTCCAAGCGCCAGCACCACATGGTCCGCGTCAATCTGCTCGCCAGACTCAAGCGTGACGCCGCGAATGACCTTGACGCCCTTTCGATCGGTCTCGATGCGAACATCAACAACGCGCTGCTGGAAGCGGATCTCGCCGCCTAAGGACTCGATCTGCGCGCGCATCTTCTCGACCATGCCGACCAAGCGAAAGGTGCCGATATGCGGCTTGGCGACATAAAGAATTTCCTCCGGCGCGCCGGCCCGCACGAACTCTTCAAGCACCTTGCGCGTCAGGTGGCGTGGATCGCTGATCTGGCTCCACAACTTCCCGTCGCTGAAGGTGCCCGCGCCGCCTTCGCCGAACTGCACATTCGACTCGGGATTGAGCACACCGTGCCGCCACAGCGCCCAGGTGTCCTTCGTGCGCTCGCGCACCTCCTTGCCGCGCTCCAGGACGATCGGCCGCATCCCCATCTGCGCCAGCACCAAGGCTGCGAAGAGGCCGCACGGGCCAAAGCCGATGACGAGTGGGCGTCGCCGCTCTTCAGCGCGCAAGTCGGCAGGCGCATGACCCACGAAGCGATAGCGGGTGTCCGGTGAAGGCTTGATGTGCGGATGGCTGGCATGCTGCGACAGCACGACCGCCTCATCGGCCACCTGGCAATCAATGGTGTAGATCAGAACGATGGCAGACCTCTTCCGCGCATCGTGGCTGCGCTTGAAGACGCTGAACTCGATCAGTTCGGCCTCGGTCACGCCCAGCCGCGCAACGATCGCTGCGCGCAAGTCTTCACCCGCGTGGTCCAGCGGCAAGCGGATTTCGGTGAGACGAATCATGGCGACGTGAGAAGGGCAGCCGCGAATTGTCGGTTCAATCGATGGGCCTAGCCCACAGGTATCAACCTCGCGACAGCAACTTGTCTTCAGCTCGAGCGAGCGGCTCGGGCAGGCCAGACAGCACCAGCGTGTCGCCAACCGCCAGCACCAGATGTTCGTCGGGCCGCGTGACGGCGCCAGAGGCACGCCGGACAGAGGCAACCGATACGCCTACCGCATGCAGCGCCTGGTCGGCCAGCGTCTGCCCGACACAGCCGCAGACTGCCGTCAATGTGACACTGTGCAGTCGCATGTTGCCGAGTTCGTCGTGGGTGTCGTCGTCGGCACCATGGAAATAGCCTCGCAACAGGCCATAACGCGCGTCGCGCTGGTCCTGCACGACGCGGATCACCCGGCGCATCGGCACGCCCACCAGCGCCAGTGCGTGACTGGCGAGCATCAACGAGCCTTCAATGGCCTCGGGCACGACTTCGGTGGCACCAGCGGCCTGCAGTTTTTCGAGGTCACTGTCGTCGATGGTGCGCACGATCACCGGCACCTTGGGCGCATGCTCCTGCACCAAGCGCAGGATCTTCATGGCCGATGGCGTGTCGTGGTAACTGACGACCACCGCATTGGCTCGCGCAAGGCCGGCTGCCATCAGGCTCTGCAACCGCGCGGCATCGCCGAACACGACGCTCTGGCCGGCAGCAGCTGCTTGCCGCACCCGATCGGGGTCCAGGTCGAGAGCCATGTACGGAATGCCCTCCACATCGAGAATGCGCGCCAAGTTCTGCCCGCTGCGGCCATAGCCAGCGATGATGACGTGGGCCTCGGTGTTGATCGCGCGCTTGGCAATGGAAGTCATCGCGACCGACTGCATCAGCCAGTCGCTGGAGCTCAGACGCATCACGATGCGGTCGCTGGAGTTGATCAGGAAGGGTGACGCCAGCATGCTCAAAACCATGCTCGCCAAAACCGGGCTCACCCACTGCTGATCGATGAGGTTCTGCTGCGCGCCCAGGGTCAGCAGCACGAAGCCGAACTCACCGGCCTGCGCAAGGTAGAGGCCGGTGCGCAGGGCGACGCCCGACGGCGTACCGAACAGCCGCGCCAGCAAGGTCACCAGGGCGAACTTCACAAGCACCGGCAGCATCGACAGCAGGAGCACCAACTGCCACTGGTCTAGCACCAGTCGCCAGTCGAGCTTCATGCCGATGGTGATGAAGAAAAGCCCCAGCAGCACATCGTGGAAGGGACGGATATCGGTCTCGACCTGGTGTTTGTACTCGGTCTCGGCGATTAGCATACCGGCGACGAACGCACCCAGCGCGAGCGACAAACCAGCGTGTTCGGTCAACCACGCCAACCCGAGCGTGACGAGGAGCAGGTTGAGGACAAAGAGCTCCTCGCTCTTGCGCCGCGCAACGAGCGTCAGCCACCAGCGCATCACCTTCTGACCGCCTACCAGCAGCAGGCCGAGCAACACGGTGGCCTTGAGTGCCGCCCAGCCAAGGGCCGCCGCCATGTCGCGGCCACTTTCGTCAAGCGCGGGAATCAGCACCAGCAGGGGCACCACGGCCAGATCCTGGAACAGCAGCACGCCGATCACGCGGCGACCATGCTCGCTTTCCAGTTCCAGCCGGTCGGCCATCATCTTGACAACGATGGCGGTGCTCGACATAGCCATCGCAGCCGCCAGCACCACAGCGCCGCGCCATGACAACTGCCAGGGTTGCGAGGTGTACGAGAACGCCCAGACGAGCACGAAGTGACCCACCACGGTCCCCAGGATGGTCAGCAGCACCTGCGCCAGCCCGAGGCCGAAAACCAACTTGCGCATGCTCTTGAGCTTAGGCAGATTGAATTCGAGCCCGATGACGAACATCAGGAACACCACACCGAACTCGGCCAGGTAGCGCACGCTGGCCGAGTCCTTGGCCAGCGCCATCGCATTGGGGCCGATAACCACACCCACTGCCAGGTAGCCCAGCATCGGTGGGAGCTTGGCAAGTCGGCACAGCACGACGCCGGCGACGGCCGCCACCAGGTAGAGCAGGATCAGCTCAAGGGTGGAAGCCATCGAATCGGGGCGGGCGCTGGGCGGTCATGGGACAGCAGTTAGGGTTGAAGAGTGCGGCAAGCCGCATGCAGGGCACATGCCTAGAATGCGGCACCTCTCGTGGTTCGATCCTAATAGACGCCCATCGCCCACACTGTGCCCGACTCCCTCACCGCCACGCCTGTCGCATTCGACGCCCAGCGGGCCCTGCACTTGGCGCGCGAAACCTTCGACATCGAGGCGCGCGCCCTGCTGGGCCTGAAGCCGCGCCAGGGTGAGAACTTCACCAGGGCCGTTGAGGCCATGCTGCGATGCAGCGGGCGGGTGGTCGTGATGGGCATGGGCAAGAGCGGCCATGTCGGTCGCAAGATTGCCGCCACGCTGGCGTCGACCGGCACGCCTGCACTGTTCGTTCACCCGGCAGAAGCCAGTCACGGTGACCTCGGCATGGTCACCCAGAGCGACGTCGTGCTGGCGATTTCCAACTCGGGCGAAAGCGACGAAATCGCCGCGCTGCTGCCCGCGCTGAAGCGCCTGGATGTGGTTCTGGTCAGCATGACCGGCCGCAGTGATTCAGCCTTGGCGCGCAATGCTGACATCGCGCTGGATTGCGGCGTCGATCAGGAGGCATGCCCGCTGAATCTCGCACCCACCGCCAGCACCACCGCGCAGATGGCGCTGGGTGACGCGCTCGCCGTCGCGCTGCTCGATGCCCGCGGCTTCCGCGAAGCCGACTTCGCCCGTTCGCACCCCGGCGGCAGCCTCGGACGCAAGCTGTTGATGCATGTGCGCGACTTAATGGTGTCTGGGAACGGCGTGCCCTGTGTGGCACCGGACACCGGCTTCGGCGATTTGCTGCGCGTCATGAGCGACAAGGGGCTCGGCTTCACCACTGTGGTCGATGCGCAGCAACAGGTGCTGGGCATCTTCACCGATGGTGATCTGCGTCGCCTGATCGAGCGGGGTCAGGACTTGCGGACCCTGCGCGCCCGAGAGGTCATGCGCAGCCACCCGAAGGTGATCCGCGACGATGCACTTGCGGTGGAAGCAGCGGGTTTGATGGAGCAGCACCGCGTCACCAGCGTGCTGGTGGTCGATGCATCGCAGCGCCTGGTGGGAGCACTGAACCTCAACCAGCTGATGCGGGCGAAGGTCATTTGATGGCCGACAACACACCCCGCCCCCTGAACCCGATGCTGTCGTTTACGCCTGAGCTACTGCTTTCGGCGCAAGGCATTCGCGCGGCCATCTTCGACGTGGACGGCGTGCTCACCGACGGCAGCATTTACATCGGCGAACACGGTGAGGATTTCAAGGCTTTCAACTCGCTCGACGGACACGGTTTGAAGCTGCTCGCGCGAGGCGGCATCACGCCGATGGTCATCACGGGCCGCGACTCGCCTGCGGTGCGCCGCCGCGTGGCTGACCTCGGGATCGCGCATGCGTTCTTTGGCGTACACGACAAGCTGGCCGCCGCCGACGCGGTGATGCGAACGCTGCAGCTGGACTGGGCTGCGCTGGCAGCGATGGGCGACGACTGGCCCGACTTGCCGCTGATGACGCGCGCTGCGTTTACATGTGCACCTCCGAACGCACATGCGGAAGTCAGGGCGATCGCCCATCACGTCACGCAGGCAACGGGCGGTCATGGCGCCGCGCGCGAGTGCTGTGACCTGCTGTTGATGGCAAACGGCCGCTACGCCACGCTGTTGCGCGGTCATCTAACCACCCTCGACACCAGGTCATGAGTGCAAGCTGCGCCCCAGTGGCGCTCACCCAGGGGTGCATCGCTTGAGCTCGGCGGGCGAATCGACGCTGGTGCCAGTGGCCGAACCGACTGTCCGGCGCTTCATGCTGCCGTGGTACCAACGCGCGCTCGGTACGCTGTCGGCGTATCTGCCGCTCATGCTGATGGCACTGGTCGCGCTTGCGACCTGGTGGCTGGTCAAGAACACACCGGTATTCCAGGGGGCTAAGCCTGCTGCAGCGTTGCGCCACATCCCGGACTACACGATGCGTAACTTCAAGGTGCAGCGTTTCGCCGCCGATGGCAGTCTGCGCCTGCAAATCGAAGGTGACGAGGCACGCCACTACCCCGACACGGACACGCTGGAGATCGACCGAGCACGCATCCGCTCGATTACGCCTGATTCGGGCGTGACAGTAGCCACGGCGCAAAAGGCGGTTTCCAACGGCGATGGGTCGGAAGTGCAATTGACGGGTCAGGCCCATGTGGTGCGCGAGGCCTCACAGACCGGTGGTAAGACGCTGGAGGCAATCGATTTCAAGAGCGAGTTCCTGCATGCTTTCTTGCAGACCGAGCAGGTGCGCTCACACCTTCCGGTGAAGATCACGCGCGGCACGGTGCAGATCGAAGGCGCCTCGATGGACTACGACAACCTGAGCCGCGTCGCCCAGTTCAAGGGCCGCGTGAAAGCGACCTTCGGTCCCGGTGGTCAGCCGCGGTGACTCCTCCCCGGCGCTGAACTGCCACCAGCGCCACCGATGGCTCAACCGATGACCGCCCTGTGAGCGCCCCGCTTGTATTCATCACCGGTGCATCAAGCGGCATCGGTCAGGCACTGGCGGCCCGGTTCCACCTAGCCGGGTACCGCCTGGCGCTCGTGGCCCGACGCAGTACTGAGCTCTCGGCCTGGGCGCGCGATCTGGGCGGTGAACCGGCACGGTACGCGGTGTATACGGCTGACGTGCGCGACATCGACAGCATCACCAGCGCCGCCCATGCCTGCATCGCAGCTCAAGGGCTGCCGGACGTGGTGATCGCCAATGCCGGCATCAGCATCGGCATCGACAGCGCCGAGTACGAGGACCTGGAGGTTCTGCGCACCACATTCGAAACGAACGTGATCGGCCTCGCAGCCACTCTTCAGCCGTTCGTGCGCGGAATGTGCGAACGCCGACGCGGCGTGTTGGTCGGGGTAGCGAGCGTGGCAGGTGTGCGCGGGCTGCCGGGTCATGGCGCCTACTGTTCGAGCAAGGCCGCAGTGATCAGTTACTGCGAAAGCCTGCGCGGCGAGTGCCGGCCATTCGGTGTCAAGGTGGTGACGCTCAGCCCGGGGTATGTGGACACGCCATTGACACGCGAGAACCGATATCCGATGCCCTTCCTGATGCGACCCGAGGCATTTGCAAAAAAGGCATTCCGGGCCATCGAGAGGGGCGCATCTCAACCGGTGATTCCGTGGCAGATGGGCGTGGTGGCCAAGCTTTTGCGGCTGCTGCCCGACGCCATCTTCGACCGCGCCGTGGCTGGCCAACCGCGCAAGCAACGCCACCGAAGCAACACACCTTGAATGCAAAACGGCTGCACTTCGCAGTGCAGCCGTTTTGATCGTTCAAGCTTTCAGGGCTTGGGCAAAGGCTCAATACCCGCCGCGATTTCCACCGCCGCCACCGCCGTAGCCGCCGCCACCGCCAGAGCGACCACCGCCGCCACCGCCGTAGCCACCACCACCGCCAGAGCGACCACCACCGCCACCGCCGCCATAACCACCACCGCCGCCACCGGAACGGCCTGCACCACCGCCACCTCCATAGCCGCCACCGCCGCCGCCATATCCACCGCCGCCACCAGAACGACCGCCGCCACCAAAGCCACCCGGACGCTCTTCGCGCGGACGGGCCTCATTGACGACCAAAGCACGTCCATCCATTTGCTGGCCATTCATGCCGTTGATGGCCGACTGCGCTTCGGCATCGGAGCCCATTTCCACAAATCCAAAGCCTTTGGAGCGACCGGTTTCACGGTCCATCATGACCTTCGCCGACGACACCGTGCCGAATTGAGCGAATGTTTGTTGGAGATCATCGTCTCGTACGTTGTACGACAGATTACCGACGTAGAGTTTGTTGCCCATTGCGAGCGCCTTTCTTTACAGAGAACACAGAATAACTGTGTAGCTTCAACCTATCCTGACCCATTCAAGCAAAGGCGCTGCTACTGAACACAGAATTTTTATTATGGGTGAGTTGGCCGATATCGCGCAAAGGCTTCTCAAAATCGGGCGCAATAAAGTGTTGTTTTGCAGGTATGCGCTCGAGTGAGCGCCTCCAAGAATCGGCCTCTTATATTGTTTTAGAAGCTGCAGCGCCAGTACGGCTAAACCCTGATGAGCAGCCCCATTTACGACTACATCGTTTGCGGAGCCGGCTCGGCCGGCTGCCTGATGGCCAACCGCCTCAGCGCCGATCCGACCAAGCGCGTGCTCTTGATCGAGGCGGGAGGCAAGGATGACTACGGCTGGATCCACATCCCGGTGGGCTACCTGCGCTGCATCGGCAACCCGCGCACCGATTGGATGTTCCACACCGAGCCAGAGGCCGGGCTGGGTGGCCGGGCGCTGCGCTACCCGCGAGGCAAAGTGCTCGGCGGCTGCAGCAGCATCAACGGCATGATCTACATGCGGGGCCAGGCACGCGATTACGAGGCATGGGGAGAAGGCGACGGGTTCGGGGCGAATCCCGGTTGGAGCTGGGCGGAGTGCCTGCCGCATTTCCTGAAGCACGAAGACTTCCACCGCGGCGCCGACGCCTTCCATGCAGCGCCCGGATGGGACGAGAAAGGCGAACGTCCGGGTGGCGAATGGCGGGTTGAGCGGCAACGCCTGCGCTGGCCGGTACTCGATGCGTTCGCAGAGGCCGCCCGCCAAGCGGGAATCCCGGCCAACGATGATTTCAACCGCGGGGACAACGAAGGCGTCGGCTACTTCGAGGTCAATCAGCGAAAAGGCCTGCGCTGGAACACAGCCAAAGGTTTTCTGCGCCCGGTGATGGACCGGGACAACCTGCAGGTCTGGACGGGGGCACACATCTCGCGCGTGCTGCTGGACCCGGGTTCAGGCAGCGGGGCCACACCCGGCCCCACGCGCGCCATCGGTGTCGAGGTGCTGCCGCGAGACTGCGCGGGGCATACCCATCGTGGCGAACCCTTCCTGGTCCACGCAGCCCGGGAGGTGATACTGTGCACCGGCGCGGTCGGCACACCTCATCTGTTGCAGCTGTCAGGCATCGGATCGGCGGCCGTGTTGCAAGGCGTAGGAGTGACATCGCTGCATGAGCTACCCGGCGTTGGCGAGAACCTTCAGGACCACCTGCAGTTGCGATCGATATATGCGGTCGAGGGCGTGGCCACACTCAACACCCTTTCACGCTCGCTGTGGGGCAAAGCAAGGATGGCGATTGAATTCGCACTGTTGCGTTCCGGGCCCCTGAGCATGGCACCCTCGCAACTCGGTGTGTTCACGCGCAGTGATCCAAGCCAAGCCCATGCGAACCTGGAATACCACGTGCAGCCGCTGTCCCTCGACGCCTTCGGGGAGCCTCTGCATGCGTTCGACGCACTCACCGCCAGCGTGTGCCACCTGAACCCCACCAGCCGAGGCTCGGTGCGGCTGCGCAGCCCGCAACCGGCCGATGCCCCATGCATTGCGCCGAATTACCTGAGCACGGCAGAAGACCGCCAGGTGGCCGTCGATGCGTTGCGCGTGACGCGGCGCATCGTCGCGCAGCAAGCTCTCGCGACCTACCGGCCACGCGAAGTCAAGCCAGGCATCCAGTTCCAGTCCGACGAAGAGCTGAGCCGGCTGGCGGGCGAGATCGGCACCACGATCTTCCATCCGGTGGGCACGGCCAAGATGGGCCCGGACCGCGACCCGCAGGCCGTGGTCGATGCACGGCTGCGGGTGCACGGCATCGCTGGCCTGCGCATCGCCGATGCGAGCGTGATGCCGATGATCACCAGTGGCAACACCGGCGCGCCGACCTTGATGATTGCCGAGCGCGCGGCGAAGTGGATTGCGGAAGACGCCCTGAAAGACTGAGGGCGTCGCGGCTTACGACAGAAGCTGCTTGCGAGCGCGGTGCAGGCGCACGAACAGGTTGTCCTCGCTGATCGACAGCGTGCGGCAGACGATGTCAGTCGGCTGATCCTGCAACACCCGCAGGCGCATAACGTCGCGCAGGCAGGCTGGCAGCGCCTCGATGCGAGCCAGCGTTTGGGCCAGGAGTTCGCGCTGTTCGGCCAGTTCGTCAGGGCGCGGCTGCGGGCACTCGAATGCCATCACTCCATGCGCTAGGCTTTCGCCGTCATCGTCAACGCAGTCGCTGTCGTCGAGGCTGTCGTAGCCGGCACGCTGGCGCACCAAGTCCACGACCTTGTGCTTCAGGATGCCGGTCAGCCACGAGCTCAGCGCCGAGCGGCCGGCGAACAGCGCGCGGCCAGACAACACGGCTTCAAAGACGTCGTGCACCACGTCCTCGGCGAGCATCGGGTCGTGCAGTTTGCGCTGAGCGAAGCGCACAAGGTGGCTGCGGTGCGCGACCAGGTCGGTCCAGGCCACAGTGCTTGCGGTGTTCGAGACCGCTTCAAATGGCAGGGTGGCGAAGGACGCGGCAGCGGGGGCAAGGGCGGTCTGCATGGTGAGCTCCGGTTCGGGTGAGTCGATGGCATGACTGTGGCGAAGCCACCTCGCGCCTTGCTCACCAAACCTCACAGCCATCTCACATTTGCGCCGTAAGAGGCGGTTGTGGCACGCGACAATGAATCCATGCCCGCCCAGATCCTCGTTGCCGAAGACCAGACCGACATCCGCGACCTGCTGCAAATGAACCTGCGGCAAGCGGGTTACGAGGTGATGGCGGTAGCCGATGGCGTGGCGGCATTGGCCAGCCAGAGCGAGCAGGCCAGCGACTTGCTGATCCTTGATTTGATGATGCCGGGCATGGACGGCCTGGAGGTCTGCAAGGCGCTGCGTGCTCGCGGTCGCAGCACCCCCATCCTGATGCTGACGGCCAAGTCCACCGAGCTCGACCGCGTGCTCGGCCTCGAACTCGGCGCTGACGACTACCTGACCAAGCCGTTCTCGCTGGCCGAGTTGCTCGCCCGCGTCAAAGCGCTGCTGCGGCGCGCCGAGATGCTGCGCGCGGCGCAGTCCGGCAGCGGTGCCAGCGGCCCTGCCAGCGCCAACACGCTGCGCAATGGCGATCTGGAGATCCTGCCCGTCAAGCGCCAGGTGCGCTTTCGCCAGAAGCTGCTCGACTTCACCGCGCTCGAATTCGACCTTCTGCTGTACTTTTCGCAGCACCCGGGCCATGTGTTCTCGCGCGGTCAGTTGCTGAACGCGGTGTGGGGCTACGCCCACGACGGCTACGAGCACACGGTGACGACGCACATCAACCGGTTGCGCGCTAAGCTGGAAACCGACCCGATGCACCCACAGCTGATCCTGACAGTGCGCGGCGCCGGCTACAAGATGCGCGAGGCCCCGCCGTGAATCGGATCGCAGGGTTGTCCGACACCTCGGCATGAGCGTTCGCTTCAAGATCGCGCTGACGATCTTCGTCACTGGTGCGCTGACGGCGCTGGGCGTGATATCCACCGTGCTGTTCGCCTTCCAGCGCTTCGAGCACGAGACCACCTACCACCGCGCCAATGCGTTCTTGCAGCGCGTGGGAAGCACCTACAACGGCATGCTCGACATGCAGCAGCGGCACCCGGAGGAGTTCGCTGTCTTCCTGCGCAGCCTGCTGTTCTTCGAGCCTGACAGCCAGCTCTACCTGCTGCGCACCGACGGTTCGGTAATCGTCTCGACCAGCGCAAGGCCCCTGCCACCTGGCTACCGAGTGACGATGCAGCCGCTGATGGAGGCCATGGGCCCGAAACCCATGCCCTACGTGATGGGCGAAGACCCCGAGCGACCCGGCGCCGACAACGGCGCGATCATTGCCGCGCTGCCGTTGACCAGCGCGGTCATCCGTCCGGACCAACCGATCGCCGGTTACCTGTACCTCGTGTGCCAGAAACCGATCGCGTCCGAGGGTCGGCTGGAGGCGTTCCGCAGCACATTCGCCCGGCCCGCTCTGGCGTCCATCCTTGCGGTGGTGGTGCTGGCCACGCTACTCACCGCCTGGATCACGGCCACGGTCACCCGTCCACTGCGCAGGTTGACCGAGGCTGTGGCTGCTGTCGAGCGAGACGGCCTGACGGCTGTCGCGGCCGATGCCGCGCTGACCCGAACACCGGACAGCTTCGACCTCCGCACATCACGCGACGAATTCGGTAAGCTGGCCAGTGGCTTTCGCACCATGTTGATGACGCTGCGGGCCCAGTGGGAAGCGCTGCGGCGCCTCGATCACTTCCGCCGCGAAGGCGTCAGCAATCTGTCGCACGACCTTCGCTCGCCGCTGACAGCCACCACGGCCTGCCTGGAAACCCTTGACGCCCGCTGGGCCACCGACCCGGAGCGTGCGGGCGACCGCCAGCTGGTGGAGGTGGCCCTGCGCAACACCCGCAATGCGGCGCGGCTGGTGCAGTCGCTGGGCGATCTGGCGCAGCTGGACGAGCCAGAGTTCAAGCTGCGCCGCGAAGTGCTCGATGCCAGCGAGCTGCTCGACGACATCGCGGTGCGTTTTGCTGCGCGCGCCGAGAAGCAAGGTGTTGTGCTGGTCGCCCAGCCCGCTGCCGACGAGTTGCCCACCTTTGCTGCGCTGGACATTGAGCTGTTCGAGCGTGCGGTCGCGAATCTGGTCGACAACGCTCTGAAGTTCTGCACAGCTGGGGGCCACATCACGCTGGCCGCGCAAGGGCGAATCGATCAATCAGGCACGACCAGCGAGCCGGCGCGGCGGCGCGTGGAGGTCAGCGTCAGCGACAGTGGTCCCGGCATTGCGGCCGCTGATCTCGCCCACCTGTTCGATCGCCTCTACCAAAGCCGGCAGAGCGTGGAGCCAGCCTCATCGGAAGGCGGCAAAGGACTGGGTCTGGCCATCGTGAAACGCATCGCAGAGCTGCACGGCGGCAAGGTGTCTGTGGCCAGCGAGCCGGGCCATGGCACCAAGGTGACGATCTCGCTGCCGGCCGGCTGACCGGCAGCCTCTTCGCAGGCAGTGGCTCCCAAACCACAGCGCAGGGAAAGCCCTGACGCCATGCTTTCGGCGCATATCTACAGTCGTCGTGTTCAAGAAGGTGCATCACGGTGCGCTTCTGATTCGGGGGGATGAGGAGACAACATGAACGGATGCAGGCGGATGGCCTGACAGACGCAATGACAGCGCCGCACCATCGGCCCGTGTCAAAATCGAAAAGCGCCGGTACTCCCGGCGCTTTTTCGTTTCTGGATGATCGAAACCACGCTGCTGACCCTGGCCTCGCTTTTCGCGGGATTCGTCGACGCGATCGTCGGCGGAGGCGGTCTGGTGCTGGTGCCGGCCTTGTTCGCCGCCTATCCGAACGCTCCGCCTGCCACGCTGTTCGGCACCAACAAGGGCGCGGCCGTCTGGGGCACTGCCTGGGCCACACTGCAGTACGGACGGCGCGTGACCCTGCCATGGGGTGCGCTGCTGCCAGCTGCTGCCGCCGCGCTCGTCGGCAGTTTCGCTGGCGCCTGGTCGGTGACGCTGATCGATGCGGCCGGCCTGCGCCGCGCGCTGCCTTTAGTGCTGCTCGCGGTGCTGCTCTACACGCTGCTGCGCAAGGATCTCGGGCGCACGCACGCACCGCGGTACCAGGGACGCTCGCAGGCGCTGCTGGCCAGCTTGATCGGCGCGTTGGTCGGTTTCTACGACGGCTTCTTCGGCCCAGGCACCGGTAGCTTCTTCGTGTTCCTGTTCGTGCGCCTGCTGGGCTTTGACTTTCTCCACGCAAGCGCCAGCGCCAAGCTGCTGAATACCGCTACCAACCTGGCCGCGCTGACGCTGTTCGGCTTCACGGGTCACGTATGGTGGCCGCTTGCTGCCATGATGGCGGTCGCGAACGTGCTGGGCAGCCTGCTGGGCACCCGGCTCGCACTTCGCCGAGGCGCTGGATTCGTGCGAGGCGTCTTCGTCTGGGTGGTGGGTGCGCTGATCGTCAAGACGGTCTGGGACAACTATATCGGGCTAGGGTGATCGCCCGTCACACGCGCCCGAATTGCACGGTCTCGACCCCATTGTTCCGTGCTATGGGCCGCCGGCGGGTACCTACGATGGTCTGACATCAATCTCGTCCGGACTCTCCCATGCCTGTTGATCCCGAATTGCGCGCACTGAACATCGACATCCCGGCCCAGCCAGAGTCGCTGGTCAAGCTGTCAATGTTGCTCGCCGAAGAAGAGGTGAACCTGCAGCAGATCAGCCTGCTTGTCGAATCCGATATGGCGCTTGCCTCTGCGGTACTGAAGGCGGTGAACTCCTCGCTGTATGGACTGTCGGGACGGGTGCAGAGCGTGCATCAGGCGATCACCTATCTGGGCACCCGCGAAGTCGCGGCGGTCACCTTCGAAATGGGGCTGCGCGCAGTCTTCCCCGGTGCGCCGGAGCTGGCGCCGGTGTGGGAACGCGCAGCGGTGCGCGGCCTGCTGATGGGGCGCATTGGACATGCCGTGGGGGTGGATCCGTGGGCTGCCCATTCGGCCGGTCTGTTCGAAGAGTGCGGCAAGGCAGTGCTGTTCCGCCATGCACCCGCGCGCTACAAGCCGCTGCTCGCCACCGCCGTCAGCGACGAGGAACTGACCTTGCTGGAACACCAGGAATTCGGCGTGAGCCACGACGCACTGGGTGCCGCACTCTGCGAGAGCTGGGGCCTCGCGCCCGTCGCGGTGCACAGCGTGCGCTTCCACGTGATCGTCAATGCGACCTGGGAATTGCCGGTTCAGGTGCAGCGCCGTTCGATCTGTGCGCTCTCGGCCGTCGCCCATGCGCTCATGACCGACCCGCAAACCCTTGACGAGGTCACAAACGCAGTAGCACCCCAGGCACAACTCGAACCCGAACTGGTGCTGCGCGGTGCGCGACGCGTTCAGGCGCAGATTGAGCGCGCCGTGGCGCAGGTCGCCTGAGCGACGCTGCTGAAAAGAATCATTGACCATGGGCGCTTCAGATCGTTTCCTGTTTTCCGCCAGCACGATCGGCAGCACCTCGCGTGTGCTGGCCGAGTCGACACCCGGCGGCCAGCCGCTGCGATCCGACCACCCACCGCGATCATCGACCGTGCTGCAAGCCTGCCGAGGGCCCGTCCAGTTGTCACTGTTCGCAGGACTCGACGCTCTGCCGCGTGCCGAAGAATGCGAATCGCCAGAGCCTAAGTCGTTGATGATCGAACGCCGCCCAGGCGGACGTCGGTCCACCGATTGACCGATGACTGATCAGACAGTCACGCTACCCCTCGTGTGACTCAGACGGCCGCTCGGTCCACTCGCGTGGATCAGGCAACGGCGCGATATCCGCGCGGAATGGCCCCGATCAGGCGCTTCGTGTAGTCCTGCTGCGGCGCGTCGAGGATCTGGACGACGCTGGCCTGTTCGACCACCTCGCCGTCCTTCATCACCAGCACCTCGTCGGCCATGAAACGCACCACCGCCAGGTCGTGGCTGATGAACACATAGGCGAGACCCAGTTCGTCCTGCAGGTCCTTGAGCAGGTTCAGCACCTGCGCCTGCACGCTCACATCGAGCGCGCTGACGGCTTCGTCCAGCACCAGCACCTCGGGGTTCAACGTCAGGCAGCGTGCAATCGCCATGCGCTGGCGCTGGCCTCCGGAAAACTCGTGCGGGTAGCGCGTCATCGCCGAGTCGTCGAGGCCGACCTTGTGGAGCAAGGCACGCGCTCGCGATTCACGCTCCGCGAGGCCAGTGCCAATGCCGTGGATGGCCATGGGCTCAACCAGCGTCTGGCCGATGGTGAAGCGCGGGTTCAGACTGGCATAGGGGTTCTGGAACACCACCTGCAGGCGCCGCCGCATAGGCAGCAGCTGCGCCTTGCTGAGCGCCAGCAGGTCCTCACCGTCGAAGCGCACCTCGCCGCCTACCGGCCCACCGCTGGACTCATGCAGTCGCAGCAGCGCCAGGCCCATCGTTGTCTTGCCGGAACCCGATTCACCCACCACGCCCAGCGTGTGGCCGCGCCGCAGCTGGAAGCTGACACCACTGCCTTCACGGCCGACCGCCTTGAATTCACGGCGGCCGAACAGGCCCTGCGGGATCCAGAAACTCTTGGTCAGCGCCCGGGCTTCAAGGATCACCGGCGCGTTCGGGTCTTTGGCGGCTGCTGTCGGGGCCTCACTCTGAGGCCCGCCGCCTTCGGATGCCATGTGCTCATCGATCACCATCAGCCGCGACCCTGTCCGTGACAACGTGGGCCGGCAGGCCAGCAGCGCACGGGTGTAGGCATCCTGGGGGTTGGCGAAGATGTCAGCGACGGGTCCGCGCTCGCGCACCGTGCCCTGGCGCATGACGACCACCTCGTCGGCGATTTCTCCGACCACGCCGAGGTCGTGGCTGATGAACAGCATGCTCATCCGGTGCCGGGCCTTGACGGTCGCGAGCAGCTCCATGATCTGACGCTGGATCGTCACGTCGAGCGCGGTGGTCGGCTCGTCGGCGATCAGCAACTTGGGCTCGCACGAGAGTGCCATCGCGATCATCACCCGCTGCTGCTGGCCTCCGGAAAGCTCGTGCGGATAAGCACCAAGCCGTCGCTTGGGCTCGGGCAGGCCCACTTCAGCGAGTAGCGCCTCGGCGCGCGCCATCGCCTGCCGGGCACTCAGACCGAGGTGCTTCATCAGCGGCTCGCTCAGCTGCACGCCGACAGTGAACACCGGGTTCAGAGACGACATCGGATCCTGGAACACGCAGGTGATGTCCTTGCCCCGCAGCGCCTGCAACTCCTGCCGTGTTGCTGACAGCAGATCGCGGCCCTGGAAGCGGATTGCCCCCAGGCGCTCGGCGTTGTCGGGGAGCAGGTTCAGGATCGCCATCGCGGTGACGCTCTTGCCCGAGCCGGACTCGCCCACCAGCGCTACCGTGGTGTTCTCGGGGATGTCGAAGCTGACGCCTCGCTCTTGTCCGCCCACGCAGCGCCCCACGGCCTGAGTGCGTTGCACCACACCACCCTGCTTGCCGGTGCGAAACGACACCCGCAGGTCCTGCAGGCTCAGCAGCACGGGGGGTGGCATCGTCATTCCAGCCCTCGCAACTTCGGATCCAGCGCGTCACGCAAGGCATCCGTGAACAACGAAAAAGCGGTGACGAACAGCGCCATGAACACCGTCGCAGTGGCGAGCTGCCACCAGTGTCCGAGCAGCAGCTCGACCTGCGATTCGGCCAGCATCGTGCCCCACGAGACCTGGTCGATCGACACGCCCAAACCGAGGTAGCTCAAGATCACCTCGGCCTTGATGAAGCCGACCGTCAGGATCGACAGCTGCACCAGCACCACATGGCTGACGTTGGGCAGGATGTGGCGGAACATCCGCGAGGCCACGCTGGCACCGATCGCCTCGGCGGCGCGCACGTAGTCGCGCACCGCGTGCTTCAGGAACTCGGCGCGCACCAGGCGGTAGATGCCGGTCCAGCCGGTCAGCCCGAGGATCAGTACCACGGTGGTGGTGCCGCGGCCGAACACCGCCGCGAACGCAAAAATCAGCAAGATGCCGGGGATGGAGGTGAACACGTTGTAGACCCACTCCAGCAGGTCCCCGATGCGTCCCCCGAGGAAGCCGCTGAAGGCGCCCAGCGCGGTGCCGATCGCGGTGGCCAGCAGGGCGGCCAGCACACCGACGAAGATCGAGATCTCGGCTCCCTTGATCGCCTTGGCCAACACGTCGCGACCGAGACGGTCTCCACCCAACGGCAGCGTGTTCGCCGGCACTTCTTCACTGACCTTCAGCTTCGCAGCCAATTCAGCCCATTCGGCGTAGCGTGGTGCCAGCGGATCCACGGCGGTGATGTCCACTGGCGGGCCCTTGCCCTCCTCGATCAAGGCCACTGCCGACGGTGGCGTGGGCCCGAGGAAAGTCGGGTTGGCATAGGGCACGCCCACCTCGCGCTGCCAGTGGCTGGCGACCACCCCGATGGCCGACAGAGCAATCAGCAGCAGAAACGCGATCACGAGGGCCAGGGACACCAGCCCGACGCGGTCGCTGCGAAACCGTCGCCACGCCAGCGACCACACGCCATCGGAGCGGCTCGTGGAGGGCGGCATCGCCGCCGTCGGCAACACCGCGCTCACTTCAACACCACCCGCGGATCGGCGAGCTTGTAGAGCACATCGGTCAGCACATTGATCAGCATCGTGATCGCCGCCAGGTACACCGTGACCGCCTGGATCACCGGGTAGTCGCTGCGGTTGACCGCCAGCAACACCTCGCGACCGAGGCCGGGGATCGAGAAGAACACCTCGATCAGGAACGAGCCGACGAAGATGCCCGGCAGGCTGGTACCAATGCTGGTCAGGATCGGGATCATCGCGTTGCGCAGCACATGGCGCAGCAGGATCACGCGTTCGGTCAGGCCCTTGGCGCGCGCGGTGCGAACGTAGTCCTGGTCGACCTCATCGAGAAAGAAGCTGCGGTACAGCCGCGTCTGCGGCGCCAGGCTGACCGTCACCGCCAGCAGCACCGGCAGTGGCGCGTAGGTGATCAGGTTGGTCCACACCGAGTCGCTCCAGCCCTGCACCGGGAACCATCCCAGCTTGAAGCCAAACAGCCACTGGCCGACCAGCACATAGACGAGGAAGGAGATCGACAGCGCCACGGTGGTCAGCACCATCACCGCCCGGTCGGTCAGCGAACCGCGCACCACGGCCACCGCCAGCGCCAGCGGAATCGCCAGCACCACCTCCAGCACCAGGATCGGAACCATCACCGTCAGCGTGTTGGGCAGGCGGTCGCGGAACAGTTCGGCCACCGCCTCGTTGGTCGCCCAGCTGCGGCCCCAATCGAAGGTCAGCACCTGCTTGACGAAGATCCACAGCTGAATCCACCAAGGCTGGTCCAGGCCGAGTTGCTGGCGGATCGCAGCGATCTGGTCGGGCTTGGCAATCTGCCCGGCCAGAATCTCTGCCGGGTCGCCACCAAAAAACTTGAACAACACGAACACCAGCAGGATCACACCGGCGAGTGTCGGGATGGTTTGCCAGAGACGTCTGAGCAGGTAGGCGGCCATGGGGTCGGGAGTCTAGACTGCGCGCGCTCGGCGGATAGTCTGGCAGGAGAAGCGTGAATGAAATCAGGTCGTGTACGTCGAGTGGTGCGTGAGGTGCTTGGTTCCGCCTGGACGTTGCTGCTGTGCCTTGCAGGTACTGCATCGGCGCCCGCCTGGGCAGAGGGCAGCGGCAGTCCCACGCCTGCTCAAAAAGTCCTCCGCTACGCCTTCCCGGTCGCGGAGACCGGATTCGACCCGGTGCAGATCTCCGACCTGTATTCGGCGACCATCATCTCGAACATCATCGAGTCGCCTTTGACCTATGACTACCTCGCGCGGCCGGTCAAGCTGGTGCTGCAGACGGCCGCCGAGATGCCGCAGGTGTCGGCCGACTTCAAGACCTACACGGTGAAGATCCGTCCCGGCATCTACTTCGCAGATGACACGGCTTTCAAGGGCAAGAAACGCGAGCTGGTCGCAGAGGATTACGTCTTTTCGCTCAAGCGCATCTTCGACCCGCGCTGGAAAAGCCCGAGCTATCCTGGCTTGGCCGACGAGAAAATCATCGGTATCGATGCGCTGCGCGAGAAGGCCATCAGGGACCGCACCCCGTTCGACTACGACACCGAGATCGAGGGCCTGCGCACACTTGACCGTTACACCTACCGCATCACGCTCGGCAAGCCCAGCCCGCGCTTCATCAACAACTTCACCGGTACCGGTGCGCTGGCACGCGAGGTGGTCGAGGCCTATGGTGACAAGATCATGGAACACCCGGTGGGCACCGGGCCGTTTGTGCTCAGCGAATGGCAGCGTTCATCTCGGATGGTGCTGACGCGCAACCCGAATTTCCGTGAGCAGCGCTATCAGGCCGATCCGCCTGCCAATGACCCGGTGGCGCAGGCGATCTACCAAAAGCTCAAGGGCCAGCGCCTGCCGATCATCGACCGTGTCGAGGTGTCGGTCGTCGGGGAATCGCAGCCGCGCTGGCTGGCCTTCCTGAACGCCGAGCACGACATGATCGAAGGCCTGCCGGCCGAGTTCGCCAACATCGCGATCCCGAACAACCGCATCGCGCCGAACCTCGCGTCGCGCGGCATCCAGATGGTGCGCACGCCCGGCTCGGACATCTCGTTCACCTACTTCAACATGCAGGACCCGCTGGTCGGCGGCTACACCCCGGAGAAGGTGGCGCTGCGCCGGGCGATCGCGCTGGCCTACGACACCGCCACCGAGATCCGCCAGGTGCGCCGCAACCAGGCCGTGCCCGCAGAAAGCACGCTGCCGCCGATGACCTTCGGCTTCGATCCCGCCTGGAAGTCAGAGATGAGCCTGTACGACCCGGCGCGCGCGAAGGCGCTGCTCGATCTGTACGGCTATGTCGACCATGATGGCGACGGTTGGCGCGACCTGCCCGATGGCCAGCAGCTCAAGCTCGTCTACGCCACTTCGCCGGACCAGACCTCGCGCCAACGGAACGAGCTGTGGAAGAAGTACATGGACGCGATCCACGTCAAGGTCGAGTTCAAGATCGGCCAGTGGCCCGAACAGCTGAAGGCCGCGCGGGCCGGCAAGCTCATGATGTGGGGCCTGGGCCAAAGTGCCACCTCCCCAGATGCAGACGGTTTCCTGGCGCTGGCCTACGGGCCGCAGAAGGGCGAAGGCAACCTCGCCTTCTTCGACCTGCCGGCCTTCAACAAGCTGTACGACGCGCAGACCGTGCTCGGCAACACGCCCGAGCGCCTCGCGCTGATGCAGGACGCGAGCAAGCTGCTGGTCGCCTACATGCCGATGAAAGTGCATGCACATCGCATCGGAACCGACCTGATCTTTCCGTGGGTGACCGGCTACCAGCGCCACCCGTTCATGCGCGAGTTCTGGCGCTATGTTGACGTCGATGCGGCCCGGGACGCCACGAAAAAGTGACATCTCGTCGCCTGGGCCCGAAGCGTCAACTCAACCCTGGACCAGCCGCTTGTTCCTCGCAATCGACATCAGGATGCCCAGGCCCAGGCCCAGGGTCACCATCGCAGTGCCGCCATAGCTGACGAAGGGCAGGGGCACGCCCACCACCGGCAGAATGCCACTGACCATGCCCATGTTGACGAAGGCATAGGTGAAGAAACTCATCGTGATCGCGCCGGCGAGCAGTCGGGTGAATACGTTCGGTGCGTCAGCAGCAATCATCAAGCCACGAACGATCAAGAACAGGAAACCGAGCATCAGGCCGATGCAGCCAATCAGGCCGAACTCCTCCGCGTAGGCCGCGAAGATGAAGTCGGTGGTGCGTTCCGGGATGAATTCCAGGTGGGTCTGCGTGCCCTTCATGAAGCCCTTTCCGGTGACACCGCCGGAGCCGATGGCGATCGTCGCCTGGATGATGTGAAAACCTTTGCCAAGTGGGTCGGCGGTCGGGTCGAGCAGCGTGCAGACGCGATTCTTCTGGTACTCACGCAGCATCGGCCACTTCATATCGGGCTTGCAGATCGCGTCGCCCGACAGCACCAACGCGGTGATGGCCACAGCAGCCACCGCCACCACCGGAACGATCAGCCTCCAGGACAGGCCGGCGAAGAAGATCACGAACAGGCCTGCAGCCATCACCAGGATCGCCGTGCCCAGGTCGGGTTGTTTCACGATCAAGCCGACCGGCACCGCCAGGATCAACAGCGCAACGACAAAGTCGAGCGCGCGCACCTGACCTTCACGGCGCTGGAACCACCATGCCAGCATCAGCGGCATCGCGATTTTCAGGATCTCGCTGGGCTGGATCACGATGCCCACATCAAGCCAGCGCGTGGCTCCCTTCTTGGTGATGCCGAGCAGCGCGGTGGCCAATAGCAGCGTGACGCCCACCACGTAGAGCGGCACAGCCAACGCCATCAGACGCTGCGGCGACACCTGGGCTACCACGAACAGCAGGCCGGCAGCCAGCATCATGTTTCGTGCGTGATCGACGAAGCGGGTGCCGTGATCGAAGCCGGCCGAGTACATCATCGTCAATCCGATGACCGACAGCAGCAGCAACGCCAGCAGCAACGGTGCATCGAAGCCACGGAACAGTGGCATCACGCGCGCCAGCATGGGCGGTTTCTCGAACGACGGTCTCATCGCCGCGCAGCCTGGCGAACCGAGGCATCGGCCGCGGCCGCCGTGGAGATGGCGGACGTGGTGTCGCCTGCCGAGGCGGCGGCAGATGCTGCCGAGGAGACCACAGAGGCCGCACTGGCAGGGGCAGCCGCCATCGCGGGCAGCGTTGGGTTGCCGGGCAGCACCAGATCCTGGATGTGCCGCGGCTTGCCGATCGGGGCAGCCGAGGTGCCGGCACGCGTGGCGGCGATGTCCTCTTCGCTGGGCACCTGGCCCAGCAGCATGTAATCGAACAACCTGCGCGCGATCGGTGCGGCAGCGCCAGCACCCCAACCGGCGTTCTCGACGATCACTGCGACAGCGATCTGCGGTTTCTCAACTGGCGCGAAGGCCACATACAACGCGTGATCGCGCAAGCGCTCCTCAACCCGATTCGCACTGTATTTTTCGTTCTGCTTCAAGCCAACCGCCTGCGCCGTGCCCGTCTTGCCACCGCTCTGATAGCCGGCGCCGGCGAACACCCGTGTCGATGTGCCGGAAACGGTCACGCCATGCATGGCCTCGCGGATCACCTCCACCTGATCCGGCTTCAGACCGATCGGCGGGATCGCGTGCGCTGAAATCTGTCGTTGGTCCCCCGTGAGCACATCGTCGACACGACGCACGAGCCGCGGCTCGTAGCGCTGACCACCTGACACGAGCGTCGCCATTGCCGTTGCCAGCTGCAGCATCGTGAAGCTGTTGTAGCCCTGGCCGATGCCCAGCGAAATCGTTTCGCCGGCATACCACTTCTGTTGATCGGCGCGCTTGTAGGCGCGCCGCTTCCAGTGGGTCGAAGGCAGCAGGCCCGAGACCTCGCCCTCGACATCAATGCCGGTCTTGCGGCCAAAACCGAACGGCGACAACTCGTCGTGGATCAGGTCCACCCCCATCTCGTTGGCCAGCGTGTAGAAATACACATTGCTCGATTCGACGATGGACCGGCGCATGTCCATGATGCCACCGCGTTCGTTCTCTGGACTGCCATAGCGACGGCCTCCAAAAATGAAGGCCCCGGTGTCGTTGATCAATGTGCTGGGTGAGCGCTTGTTGGCATTCAGCGCCGCCATCGCCATGAACGGCTTGTAGGTCGACCCAGGTGGGTAGGTGCCGCGCAGCGCTCGGTTCAGCAGCGGCTTGTCCGGCGACTCATTGAGTTCCTTCCAGCTCTCACTGTCGATCCCGTCGACGAACAGGTTGGGGTCGAAGGTGGGCTTGCTGACGAAGGCGAGCACCTCGCCGCTGCGCGGATCGATGGCGACCAGCGCACCGCGCCGGTCGCCGTACAGGGATTCGACCAACGCCTGCAGCCGGATGTCGATCGACAGCACCACCGTGTTGCCTGGCGTAGCCGGGTTGCTGTGAAGGCGCCGTACCGCCCGACCGGCCGCGCTGGTTTCCACTTCCTCGAAACCGGTGCTGCCATGCAGGTCGGCTTCGTAACTTTGCTCGATGCCGAGCTTGCCGATGTACTCGGTGCCGCGGTAATTGGGCGCGTCCTCCGACTCGTCGATGACTTCCTTCTCGGCCTGGTTGATGCGCCCGATGTAGCCCAGCAGATGGCTTCCCACCTCGCCCAGCGGGTAGTTTCGAAACAGCCTGGCCTTCACCTCAACACCCGGGAAACGGTAGCGTTGTGCGGTGAAGCGGGCCACTTCCTCGTCGGTGAGCTTGGTGCGGATCGGCAGCGACTCGAAATTCTTGCTCTCGTCCATCAGCCGCTTGAACCGCCTGCGGTCGCGGGGCAGGATGTCGACCACCTCAGCCAGCTGGTTGATCGTGGCGTCGAGGTCGTCGATGCGCGATGGCATCAGCTCCAGCGTGTATGCCGAGTAGTTGTTAGCCAGCACGACGCCGTTGCGGTCGACGATCAGCCCGCGATTCGGCACGATCGGCACCACGGCAATGCGGTTGTTCTCGGCACGAACGCTCAGCTCTTCGTTCTTGACCACCTGCAGGTGCGTCAAGCGAAAGGCCAACAGGCCGAAGCACAGCAGCACGAACACCGCAGCCGCGAACAGCCGTGTTTGAAAGCGGCGCAGTTCCTGCTGGACGTCCTTGAGTTCTGTCATCTCGACACCGCGCTCACAACGGTCGGTTCTGGTCACGGTCGGGGGCGCGGCGCTGCGGGGCCAGCAGCAGCCAGGTCGTGAGCGGCCACAGCAGCGCCTCGAAAACCGGCGCCAACAGAGCCTGCCATCCGGGCAGCATGCCGCCGGCAATCATCCGCACTGCGAATGACACCAGGTGCGCTGCAAGGAACAGCGGCAGGATCTGCAACGCCTGGGATGGCAGGTCAAACCACAACAAGCGGCGGTGAATGGACGTGGCTGCGTAAGCCAGCAGCGTGTAGGCCAGTGCATGCTGGCCCAGCAGCGCGCCGTCGTGCACGTCCATCAGCAGGCCGAACAAGAACGCGACGCCGACCCCGACCCGACGTGTCTGGTGCACGTTCCAGAACACAAGCACCACCGCGAGGGCATCGGGGGCCGCCGGATGGCGGCCCAGCGGCACCAGGTTGATAGCCAACGCACCGAGCAGCGTGAACCACAGGAACAGCGGGTTGACCGGCAGCAAAAGCTGATCGGTGCGGCGCGGCAAGATCATCGGCCTGTTGCTTTCTTGCTATGGCTGGAGGAGGCGGAAGAGGCCGGTGCAGAAGCCGGTGTCGCGGCGTCCACGGATTCAGGGTGTGGCGGCAGTTGCAAGCCAATGGGCTCCAGCACCAGCACATGGCGCACGCCACCCGTTGGCGCCGCCGGCGCCAGAACAATCTTGGCGAAGCCGGAATCGACGTTGCGATCAATGCTCATCACTTTGGCCACCGGCAAGCCCGGAGGGTAGACGCCATCGACCCCCGAGGTCTGCAGCAGGTCGCCCACCTGCACGTCGGCATTGCCCACCATGAAGCGGAGCTCGAGTGCGTCACCCGTGGCCAAGCCAAAGGCAGCACTGCGCGCCTGCGTGCGGGTATTCAGCACCGGCACCGCCGCGTCCTTATCGGTAAGTAGTGTCACCTCAGACGACAGCGGATAGACCCGCGTCACCTGGCCGATCACCCCGGCTTCGCAAATCACCGGTGAGCCAGCCGCAATGCCTTGCGCCAGCCCTTTGTCGACCACCACCTTGCGGGAGTAGGGGTCGGTCGATTCATAAAGCACTTCGGCCGCCTGCGATCGCACCTGCAGGCCGCTTCGCACGCCGAGCAGCGCGCGCAGCCGCGCATTCTCGGCCTGCAACTGATCGACCTGGTTCACGCGCAGCGCCTGGCCCGCCAGGGCCCGACGGGCGGCAGACTCATTCGCGATGGCAGTTTCCAGGCCGGCCGCGTACTGGAAGGTCGATTCAATGCCCTCAACCGGCGCCAGCAGGCTGCGCTGCACCGGATGCAGCGCGGTGGCCAGCAGCGCGCGAAGCGGCTGGGTCAGCTTGAAACGCACGTCGGCGACCATCAGGAACACCGCGAGCGCCGAGCACAGCGCCAGCTTGGTGAGCGCCGACAGGCCCTGGCGAAAGAACGGCGGCGGCGTTCGATCGAAGGAGCCTAGGAGCATGTCACTCTGACGTGAAGATCGAGCCGAGGCGCTCCATGTGCTCGAGGGCCATGCCGCAACCTCGCACCACGCAGGTCAGTGGGTCTTCGGCGACCAGCACTGGCAGGCCGGTTTCCTCGGCGAGCAGGCGGTCGAGGTCGCGCAGCAGCGCGCCGCCGCCAGTCAACATCATGCCGCGCTCGGCAATGTCTGCGCCCAGCTCGGGCGGGGTCTGTTCGAGTGCGTTCTTCACCGCGCTGACCATCTGGTTCAGCGGGTCGGTCAAGGCCTCGAGGATTTCGTTGCTGCTAATGGTGAAGCTGCGCGGCACGCCTTCGCTCAGGTTGCGACCTTTCACCTCGATCTCTTTCACTTCGGAGCCAGGGAAGGCGCTGCCGATGTTCTTCTTGATCGCCTCGGCCGTCGGCTCGCCGATCAGCATGCCGTAGTTGCGACGGATGTAGTTGATGATGGCTTCGTCGAACTTGTCACCCCCGACGCGGATGCTGCCTTTGTAGACCATGCCACCCAGGCTGATGACGCCGACCTCGGTGGTGCCACCGCCGATGTCCACCACCATCGAGCCCGAGGCTTCCGACACTGGCAGACCCGCACCTATCGCCGCGGCCATCGGTTCCTCGATCAGGTAGACCTGGCTGGCGCCTGCGTTCAGTGCCGATTCACGAATCGCGCGGCGCTCCACCTGGGTCGAGCCGCAGGGCACGCAAATGATGATGCGAGGGCTCGGGCGCAAGACAGACCGCGGGTGGACCATCTTGATGAACTGCTTGAGCATCTGCTCGGTGACGGTGAAGTCGGCGATCACGCCGTCTTTCATCGGCCGAATGGCTTCGATGTTGCCGGGCACCTTGCCCAGCATCGCCTTGGCCTCGGAGCCGACCGCCTGGATGGTCTTCTTGCCGTTGGGCCCACCCTCGTGGCGGATGGCCACCACGGACGGCTCGTCGAGCACGATGCCCTTGCCCCGGACATAGATCAGCGTGTTCGCCGTGCCGAGGTCGATGGCCAGGTCCGTCGAGAAATAGCGACGAAAGGATCCGAACATAGTGTGTTTGCGGTGTTCAGCGCCGGCGCCCACAGCGAAGGAGCGCCTCGCTCGAACCCGACGATTCCATGGAATGAGGGGGGGAAAAAGGGACGAAACGGATGTCACGACAAGCGCGACGTGCGAGCTTCCAGGTCCGCAACATCGACGGCCTGAAACCTTGGTACCGATCAGGCGACGCGCCCGCTGAAGACGGCATGGGCTGTGCGTCCGATGGGTTGACAACCAGCGCAGATAATACCCGATGGACCCGGTTTAACCACCCTCCGCAACCCCTCACCGAACCGAAATTCCCATGCCTTTGACCCCGGATGACGTCGGCCGCATCGCGCACCTCGCGCGGCTGGCGCTGCAGCCCACCGAACAGGCGGCCATGCTGACCCAGCTCAATGCCTTCTTCTCCATCGTGGAGCAGATGAGTGCCGTCGACACCGCCGGCGTGGAACCGCTGTACACGCCGCTGTCGGCGGTCAGCGAAGTCAGCCTGCGGCTGCGCGACGACGTGGTCACCGAGACCGACCAGCGGGCGCTCAACCAGCGCAGCGCGCCGGCGATAGAGGACGGTCTCTTCCTCGTGCCGAGGGTGGTCGAATGAGCGGCGCCTTGCACGACCTGGGTGTGGCCGCTCTGGCGCGAGCGCTTGCTGAGAAGCAGGTGTCCAGTGAGGAGGTCACAGGCCACCTCCTCAACCGAATCGCCGCCCACGAGCACTTGGGCGCCTGGCTGTGTGTCGATGCCGACGCGGCACTGGCGCAAGCTCGCGGTGCGGACGCGCGCCGTGCGCAATGCCACAGCAACAGCGATCAGCCGCTGCTCGGCGTTCCGTTGGCGCACAAGGACATCTTCGTCACCCGTGACCTGCCGACCACTGCCGCCTCGAAGATGCTGGCCGGCTACCGCAGCCCGTTCGACGCCACGGTGGTCTCGCGCCTCGGTGCCGGCGCCGGCATGGTGACGCTGGGCAAGCTGAACTGCGACGAGTTTGCGATGGGCTCGGGCAATGAAAACTCGGCCTTCGGCGCGGTCAGGAACCCGTGGGACTTGAGCCGGGTGCCGGGTGGCTCCTCGGGCGGCTCGGCCGCTGCGGTCGCCGCACGCCTCGTGCCGGCCGCCACCGGCACCGACACCGGCGGCTCGATCCGGCAGCCGGCCAGTTTTTCGGGTATCACCGGCATCAAGCCGACCTACGGCGTGTGTTCACGCTTCGGCATGATCGCCTTCGCCTCCAGCCTCGATCAGGCTGGCCCGATGGCGCGATCGGCCGAAGACTGCGCCTTGCTGCTCGGCGCGATGAGCGGCTTTGACGAGCGCGACGCGACCAGCGCGCAGCGCCCGCCGCAGGATTACGCCACCGCGATGCGCGCACCTCGTGCCGACGCCACCGCCGCGCAACCGCTGAAAGGCCTGCGGATCGGCCTGCCCAAGGAATTCTTCCCGGCCGCACTGGCCTCCGAGGTCGATGGCGCGGTGCGGGCCGCACTGGTCGAGCTCGAGAAGCTGGGCGCCACGCTGGTCGAGGTCAGCCTGCCGCGCACCGAACTGTCGATCCCGGTCTACTACATCATCGCGCCAGCCGAAGCCAGCTCGAACCTGAACCGATTCGACGGCGTGAAATTCGGTCACCGCGCCGCGAACTACACCGACCTGCTCGACATGTACAAGAAGACGCGTGCCGAAGGTTTCGGTGACGAGGTCAAGCGCCGCATCATGATCGGCAGCTATGTGCTGAGCCACGGCTATTACGACGCCTACTACCTGCAAGCACAGAAGCTGCGGCGCATGATCGCTGACGATTTTCAGCACTGCTTCACCGAATGCGACGTGATCGCCGGCCCGGTGGCACCCACGGTGGCGTGGAAGCTCGGCGGCAAGGGCGATGACCCGGTGGCCAACTACCTCGCCGACATCTTCACACTGCCGGCGAGCCTGGCCGGCCTGCCCGGCATGAGCGTGCCGGCAGGCTTCGCGGCCACCGGCGAAGGCGCCGGCATGCCGGTCGGCTTGCAACTGATCGGCAACTACTTTCAGGAAGGCACGCTGTTACACGCCGCGCACGCCTTCCAGCAGGCGACCGACTGGCACCAGCGTGCGCCGTCGGCCGCGGCGATGGGAGGTGCCGCATGAGCATCACCACCGCGAGCCAGCTGATCCGCGGCTACGAGGTTGTGATCGGCCTCGAAACCCATGCGCAACTCTCGACCGTCAGCAAGATCTTCAGCGGCTCGTCAACTCAGTTCGGTGCCGCACCCAACACGCAGGCTTCGCCGGTCGATCTGGCGCTGCCAGGCACGCTGCCGGTGATGAACCGCGGCGCGGTCGAACGGGCGATCCAGTTCGGTCTGGCAGTCGGCGCCAAGGTCGCACAGCACTCGATCTTTGCGCGCAAGAACTACTTCTACCCCGATCTGCCCAAGGGGTACCAAATCAGCCAGTATGAAACTCCTGTGGTGCAAGGCGGCACGATCGAGTTCATCCTCGGAAACACCGCTCACAAGGTGCGCCTCACCCGCGCCCACCTCGAGGAAGATGCCGGCAAATCGCTCCACGAGGATTACGCCGGCCAGACCGGCATTGACCTGAACCGCGCCGGCACACCTTTGCTGGAGATCGTCTCCGAGCCCGACATGCGCTCCAGCGCCGAAGCGGCCGAATACGCGAAAACGCTGCACGCGCTGGTGATGTGGCTGGGCATCTGCGACGGCAACATGCAGGAAGGCAGCTTCCGCTGCGACGCCAATGTGTCGGTGCGAAAGCCCGGCATGCCTTACGGCACCCGGCGCGAGATCAAGAACCTGAACAGTTTCAAGTTCCTGCAGCAGGCCATCGACTGCGAGATCCAGTGGCAGATCGACCTGATCGAGGACGGTGGCGAGGTACAGCAGGCCACAGTGCTGTTCAACCCGACGGCCAATGGTGGGCGCGGCGAGACGAGGGCCATGCGCACCAAGGAAGACGCGCACGACTACCGCTACTTCCCCGACCCCGACCTGCCACCGTTGGTGATCGCAACAGACTGGATCGAGCGCGTGCGCGCAGCGATGCCTGAGTTGCCGCAGGCGATGGCAGCACGCTTCCACCGCGACTACGGGCTTCCCGCCTACGACGCGTCCATCATGACGCAGTCCAAGTCCTTCGCTAAATACTTCGAGGCCGCGGCCAAGGCGAGCGGCCAAGCCAAGCTGGCGGCCAACTGGCTGATGGGCGAGGTCTTGCGTCGGCTGAATGCTGATGAGAAGACGATCGAGCAGAGCCCGGTCGATGCGGCCACGCTGGCAGCGCTGATCGGCCGCATCGTCGACGGCACGGTTTCCAACAGCGGTGCGAAGCAGGTATTCGATGTGCTGTGGGCAGCAGGCGAAATCAAATCAGATCCAATCGGCGCCGATTCCGTAGATCGTGCAGTCGTGGATCTGCCGGGGTCGCGTGTTGATCGGGTGATTGAGTCCAAGGGACTCAAGCAGATGTCCGACACCAGCGAACTCGACCGCCTGCTCGACGAGTTGCTGGCAGCCAACACGAAATCAGTCGAGGAATACCGCGCCGGCAAGGAAAAAGCCTTCAATGCCTTGGTCGGTCAGGCCATGAAAGCGACCAAGGGCAAGGCCAACCCGGCCCAGGTCACGGCGCTGCTGAAGCAGAAGCTGGGCTGAGCGTCGCGGGCGCTGCCGACGCCGCCACTGGCGTCGGCAGCGTAGATCCCAAAGAGCCCGGTGGGGCGCCAGCCCAGAGCTTGCGCAGCCTCGCCAGTTCGGCATCAAAGGTCGCGTTGATGCGCTGCGACTCGGCCTGCTGATTCTGGATCAGCGCACGCTGCGCTTCGGCGGTGGCGTCGACGCCATCAAGCTGCTGTTTGAGGCCTGTCGGCATCGCACGACCCACATAGAACTCGGCCTCTTCGAGCAAAGGCTTCTTTTCTGCAGCCAGTGCTTCCAGACGCCGTTCGGACAGTTGCAGCGTACGCTTCAGGTCATCGAGCGCCGCCAGACGCGCCTTTTGATGCGCGGCCTCGTTGGGATACCGCATGCGCAGGTTGCGGTCGCGGCGGACCGCATCGACCTCGGCCGCGCGGCGCGCTGCCTTTTCGCGTTCACGCGCTTCCGCGTCAACCCGCTCCTCGGCGGTCATGGTCGGTGGCAGCACCTTCTTGGTCGAGCCGTCGGCGTTCAACAGCCGCTGTTCGCGCGCCGTGCATTCGACAATAGGCCGGTCGGACGTCAGGCGCTTGCCAGCGCTGTCAACGCAGGAGTAAATCGTCGCTGCCGCGGCCGCACCGAGGCCGCTCGCCGCAGCCGTCACGACGAGCATCCAGCGCGCGATCCTGAACCACGCGGCAGCGCTCACGTCGTCAGACCCCATACCGCTCGCGGTAGTTGCGAACCCGCTCGGTGTGCGCCGCAAGGGCCGGAGAGTCGGTGGATTGCAGCACCTGGAGCAGATCGGACAGCGTCGCAATCGCCGTCACCGGCAGGCCGAGTTGCTGCTGCACGAACTGAACGGCCGACCATGGCGCGTCTCGCCCCTGGTCAGTGGCTTTTTCCTGCCGATCGAGTGCGATCACCACTGCGCTTGGTGTACCGCCTGCGGCCTCGATCATCGCAATCGATTCGCGCACCGAGGTGCCTGCCGAGATAACGTCGTCGATGATCAGCACCCGCCCGCGTACAGGTGCGCCAACCAGCGTGCCGCCTTCGCCATGGTCCTTGGCTTCCTTGCGGTTGTAGGCGTAGGGCACGTTGATGCCAAGGCGCGCCAACTCGACAGCCACCGCCGCCGCCAGCACGATGCCCTTGTAGGCGGGGCCGAAGAGCATGTCGAATTGCAGTTCGCCCGAGGCCTGCGCCTGCTGCAGGCGCCGTGCATAGAATTGCGCGAGGCGGCCTAGTTTGGCACCGTCATCAAACAAGCCGGCGTTGAAGAAATACGGCGAGAGCCGACCGGCCTTGGTCTGAAACTCCCCGAACCGCAACACGCCAGCGTCGAGTGAAAACTTGACGAAATCCTGCGCAAGTTCGCCTGCATTCAAGTCAACGAGGCCGCTTCGGCTCATCTGAGGAATCCTGTGCTCCGTCTGATCACGTTGAATCTGAATGGCATCCGGTCCGCGGCCAGCAAGGGCTTCGAGGAGTGGGTCGCGGCCACAGTTCCGGATTGTATGGGGGTGCAGGAAGTGAAGGCCCAGGCCGACACCGTCGTTGGGCGTTTCGATCGCGTGGCGGGCATGGACGGTCACTTTCATTACGCACAGAAGAAGGGTTACTCGGGTGTTGGCGTCTACTCCAGGCAGCGCCCTAGCCAGATTCGCTCGGGGATAGGCAACGCCGAATTCGACGACGAAGGTCGCTGGGTCGAAGCCTGCTTTGATGACCCGGCTCGCACAGAGTTTCCCCGCTTCAGTGTCATCAGTTGCTATTTCCCGAGCGGAAGCAGCAGCGAGGAGCGTCAGCAGGCCAAGTTCCGGTTTCTCGCGCTGATCGCGCCACACCTCGCGCGCTTGAGTTCCGAACGCGAGTTCGTGCTGCTGGGCGACATCAACATCGCCCACAAGGAAATCGACCTGAAGAACTGGAAGGGCAACCTGAAGAACAGCGGCTTCC
>CANHNO010000015.1 GCA_947462065.1 Burkholderiales bacterium
CGCGGCCACGGGGGGTTGCCCTCTCTAGAATGAACCGATGCTGGCTCAACGCACCCTGAAATCCCTGACCCGTGCGGTCGGCGTCGGTGTGCACGGTGGGCAGCGGGTCGAAATGACCTTGCGACCTGCACCGCCGGACACCGGGATCGTGTTCAGGCGCGTCGATCTGCCTCAACCGGTGGACATTCCGGTTCGTCCTCAGTCCGTGTGCGATACCCGCATGGCCACCGCGCTCTCACCGGGCGGCGACCCCGGCGCGCCGAAGGTCAATACCGTCGAGCACTTGCTCTCGGCGTGTGCGGGTCTGGGCATCGACAACCTGATTGTCGACATCACCGCGGAAGAGGTGCCCATCCTCGATGGCTCGGCGGCATCGTTTGTGTTTCTGTTGCAAAGCGCCGGCATCGAATTGCAGGATGTACCAAAGCGCTTTCTCCGCCTGCGCAAGCCCGTGGAAGTGCGAGAAGGCGAAGGCCCCAGCTTGAAATGGGCGCGGCTTGAACCCTTCGATGGCTATCGACTGACCTTCGAGATTTCCTTCGATCACCCAGCCGTCAACCAGACCGGCCAGCACGTCGTGTTCGACATGGGTTCGGGCCAGTACAAGCGCGAGATCGCGCGTGCCCGCACCTTCGGCTTCACGAAGGATGTGGAGTTGATGCGCTCGCGCGGTCTGGGCCTGGGCGGCAGCCTCGACAACGTGGTGGTGGTGGACGATTACAAGGTACTCAATAGCGGCGGATTGCGCTATGGCGACGAGTTCGTCAAGCACAAGATCCTCGACGCGATCGGCGATCTGTACGTGTTCGGGCACCCGCTGATCGGCGCCTACAGCGCGTTCAAGTCCGGCCATGCACTCAACAGCAAGCTGGTGTTGGCAGTCCTCGCCGATCCAGAGGCGTTCGAGATCGTCACTTTCGCCGATGAATCGAAAGCACCCGCGGGCCTGGCCGAACTGGCGCCGGCGTGGTGATCGGCCTGTGTTGACTGCGGTACCTCGCCGCGAACTGAAAGTCTGACGACATGCTGGTATTCGCTTGGGTGATGGGCTCGATCGTCGCGCTGATGGGTGGCATCAGCTTGGTGTCGTTCGCCATCTACATTGGCACCGGCATTGATCTGTGGCTCAAACGCGCTCGGGTGTTCCGGCGGTACGCGTTCGCGGCATTGCTCTTCTGGTTCAATGTCTGGATCTGGGGCTCCGTGTTGATGATCCTGATCAACTGGTGATCAGGCGCAACGGTTTCCCAGCCCCAAAAAGTCGCGCATCGCGGTAAACGACGCCTCAAAGTCGCTCAACGCGTGGTCGTTTCCCTCGAGTACTTGCATCGGGCAGCCGGCATAGCGTGCTGCCATGTCTCTCCAGTCCAGCACTTCGTCTCCCTTCGCGATGACCGCGAAGTAGCGGTGTGGTTGGGTGATCGCTGATGGCCTCATGTCGCGCAGGTCGGCGATGTATTCAGGTCGAAAGAAGAATCGTTCGTCGCTGTGCCAGGCGGTGGTCTCCCCGATGCGGTCGGCCAGGTCGCGATCGGGGTACACCGCGGGATTCAGCACCACGACGCGCACAGCATGCGCCCAGCGCTCAGCCAGTACCGTCGCGTAGAAGCCGCCCAGCGAACTGCCGACCACAGCAGTCCGCGCTAACGGCCATTCGGCCGTGCCTTGTGCCAGAAGCGCGATCGCGTCACGCGGGGATGGCGGCAGTTGCGGGCACCACCAGTGGATGTCAGGCCGGTGCGCATGCACCCAGTCGCGGCACTGCCGGGCCTTGGTCGACTGCGGTGAAGAGCGAAAGCCGTGCAGATACAACAGATGTGAGACGGGCTGCGCTCCGTCTGCGGACATGGCTCAGCCCTTGGCCGCCAGCGCCTTCAACAGCAGCTCGTGCACGCCACCAAAGCCGCCGTTGCTCATGCATAGCACGTGATCACCCGGCTTCGCTGCTTTCGTGACCTGCGCTACCAGCGTGTCGATCCGGTCACTGACCGAGGCCAGCTTGCCAAGCGGCGCCAGAGCCTGTGCTGCATCCCAGTCGAGGCCGCCACTGTGGCAAAAGGACAGATCGGCCTCTTCCAGCGCCCAGGGCAGTTGCGCTTTCATCGTGCCCTGCTTCATGGTGTTGGACCGTGGCTCGAACACCGCGAGGATGCGTGGCCGTGTCTGGGTGGCCGGGTCCCAGCGTGCGTCGATCTGCCTGCGCAGGCCGTTGATCGTGGTGCGCATGGCAGTGGGGTGATGGGCGAAATCGTCATAGACGCTGACACCGGCCGCGCTGCCACGCAGCTCCAGCCGGCGGCGCACGTTCTCGAAGCTCGACAGGGCTTGTGCCGCCACCTCCGCGGGTACGCCGAGGTGATCGGCTGCGGCGATGGCCGCCAGCGCGTTCAACTGATTGTGTTCACCGGCCAGCGCCCACTCGATGTGCGCAAGCCGCATGCTGCCGCGCAGCACATCAAACGCATGTGGCTCGCCGCGGGCGCGCCACTCGCCGGGCGTTTCCTTGCGCGCGCCGAAGCGCACCACTTCGCTCCAGCAACCGACGCCAAGCACCCGCTGCAGGGCCTCGTCGCGCGCATTGACCACCAGCCGCCCTTGCGAGGGCACCGTGCGCACCAGATGGTGGAACTGCCGTTCGATGGCCGCCAGGTTGTCGAAGATATCCGCGTGGTCGAACTCCAGGTTGTTCAGCACCGCGGTACGGGCGCGGTAATGGACGAACTTGCTGCGCTTGTCGAAGAAGGCGGTGTCGTACTCATCGGCCTCGATGACAAAAGGTGCGTTCGGGCTCTTTGATCCCAGTCGAGCGGACACGCCGAAATTGAGCGGCACCCCGCCGACCAGGAAGCCGGGCTCCAGCCCTGCTTTTTCCAGAATCCAGGACAGCATCGCGGTGGTGGTCGTCTTGCCGTGGGTGCCAGCCACTGCCAACACATGGCGGCCCTGCAGCACCTGTTCGGCCAGCCACTGCGGACCACTGCTGTAGGGCGCTCCGGCATCAAGCACCGCTTCCATCAACGGGTTGCCGCGCGTCACCACATTGCCCACGACGAACACATCGGGACGCAGCGCCAGCTGATCGGCGCCGTAGCCTTCCATCAGCTCGATGCCGAGCGCGCGCAACTGATCACTCATCGGCGGGTAGACGCCGCTGTCGCAGCCCGTCACCCGATGTCCGGTCTCGCGCGCCAGGGCCGCGAGCCCTCCCATGAAGGTGCCGCAGATGCCCAGGATGTGGATGTGCATGGAGTCGCGATACTCAGTGGGTCAATGCCGGATTCGTCGGCACCGAGCGCCGGCCGCAGCAACGTGCTGTCGGTGTCAGGATTGCAAGGCCTGTGCCGCGGCAGTGGCGGTTGCGGCAATGTCTTCTGGCCGATGCGCTGCGCTGACGAATCCGGCTTCATACAAGGCCGGCGCCAGGTAGACGCCACGGTCTAGCATCGCATGGAAGAAGTGGTTGAAACGCGCCTTGTCGGTTGCCAGAACCGCTGGATAGTTCTGTGGTAGCTCTGACGCGAAGAAGAAGCCGAACATGCCGCCTTCGCTGTCCGTGACCATCGGCACGCCAGCCGCCTTGGCCGCCTCCGCCAGCCCGTTGACCATTTGCCGGGTGCTGGCAGCCAATGCCTCGTAGAAGCCGGGCTTCTGGATTTCGCGCAATGTGGCGAGGCCACATGCTGTGGCTACCGGGTTGCCCGACAGCGTGCCGGCCTGGTAGACCGGGCCCAGCGGTGCCAGCTGTTCCATCACCGCGCGCCGGCCGCCGAAAGCCGCGAGCGGCATGCCGCCGCCGATCACCTTCCCGAAGACGCTGACGTCGGGCGCGAAACCGGGGATCAATTTGGCGTACAGGCTTTGGGCGCCACCCAGTGCGACGCGAAAGCCCGTCATCACCTCGTCGAACACCAGCAGCACGCCGTGCTTCGTGCACAGCTCGCGCAGCCGGGTCATGAAGGGCACGCTCGCTCGGACGAAATTCATGTTGCCGCAGATCGGCTCGATCATCACGCAAGCCATGTCGGCCGCGTGCAGGCTGAACGCCTCTTCAAGCTGGGCCACGTTGTTGTATTCGAGAACCACGGTGTGCTTCACCACATCGTCGGGCACACCCGCGCTGGTCGGGTTGCCGAAGGTGGCCAGGCCTGAGCCCGCTTTCACCAGCAACGCGTCGGCGTGGCCGTGGTAGCAACCCTCGAACTTGACGATCTTGTTGCGGCCGGTGGCGCCGCGCGCCAACCGCAGCGCACTCATCGCCGCTTCGGTGCCAGAGCTGACGAGCCGAACCTGATCCATGCTGGGCACGAGGTTCAGGATTTCCTCTGCGAGCTCGATCTCGCGCTCGGTCGGCGCGCCAAACGAGAAACCGTCGAGCGCGGCCTTCTGCACCGCATCGAGTACCGCCGGGTGGCCATGGCCGAGGATCATCGGACCCCAGGAGCCGATGTAGTCGATGTAGCGCTTGCCTTCGGCATCGAAGATGTACGGCCCTTGCGCGCGTGCGATGAAGCGCGGCGTGCCCCCGACGGCGCGGAAAGCGCGCACTGGGGAGTTCACGCCTCCAGGGATGACGCGCTGGGCGCGCTCGAAAAGCTGTGCGTTGGTGGAAGTCATGGTGATTGGGGGGCAGGTAGGGCAAGACTGCGGTTGTCAGTCGATGTCTCAGTGAATGTGACGAGGGCCAGATGCGTCGGGCGTCAGGTTGTCGCCGTCGGCACCGTCCTCTTCTTCGCCGGGCGCCAGCGCCCAGAAGAAACGGTCGGGCACGACATTGCCCATGCCCGGGCGGAAGCCCGCGTCGAGCGCTTGGTCCAGGAACGCCAGCGATTCGCCGACAGCGGTGTGCAACTCGCTGCCCGAAGCCAGCAGTGCTGCGAGCGCGGCCGACAGCGTGTCGCCGGCTGCGATGAAGCTGGCGTCGAAGCGCTCGAACTTTTCGCCGGTCAGCGCGCCCTGAGGTGAGGCCAGAACATTGTCTAGGTGTTGGTCGGCGCTCTTGCCACTGGTGACCAACACGCTGGTGACCAGCACGAAATTGGCGCCATGCTCAGCCGCTGCCACTGCCAGTTCGCGGGGCGAGGTGGGACGGTCGGCGTCCCAGTCGGGCAGCAGGAAGTCGGTCAGCGTCTGGTGGCTGCCGATCAGCACCTCGGTCTGCGGCAACACCAGTTCGCGAAACGCATCGAGGTAGGCCTGCTGCTGGTCTTCCTCGAGCCACGACAGGTTCGGCATGTAGGCGACCAATGGCACGTCCGGGTAATCCGACAGGATCTCTGCCACTGCGCCGACGGCCTCGGCCGAACCGAGGAAGCCGACCTTCCATGCGGCGATCGTGATGTCCTCGAGCACATTGCGCGCCTGTTCAGCGACCACGTCCGGGTCGATCGGGTGGTGATCGAACACTTCCGCCGTGTCTCGCAACAAGATCGAGGTGATGATCGGCAGCGCATGGGCGCCCATGGCGGCAATCGTGGCAACGTCCCCGCTGACGCCGCCGGCACCTGTCGCATCCGACGCATTGAAGCTCATCACGCAGGCCGGCGACGGCGCCTCCTGAACCTCATCGGTGGGGTCGGCTGTCGCCTGGGGTTGTGCGGTCATGGCGGAAGACTCGGGTGAGGATGGGAGGTCGCGCCTGCTGGGCTGTGACCAATGACGAGCTCGAAAGGATGGTGTCTCAGAACAACGCGTCACCGATGCACACGCGGCGTCGCTAGAATGAATTTCATTGTAATGACCCGCCCAAGGCCACCGTGACCGACCCCCGAACCTGGATGTGCCTGATTTGCGGCTGGATTTACGACGAAGCGACAGGCGACCCGGAACACGACATCGCGCCTGGCACCCGCTGGGAAGACGTTCCGATGAACTGGACCTGCCCCGAATGCGGCGCGCGAAAAGAAGACTTTGAGATGGTGCAGATCTGACCGATAACCCGACAGGCGGGGTACGTTTGTGCCCTGATGAGGAGCATGTCAGTGGACAGTGACATCGGGGCGATTGCGCCCAGGACCAGGGTGCTGGTCATCGACGACAGCAACACCATCCGCCGCAGCGCGGAAATTTTTCTCAAGCAGGGTGGCTACGACGTCTACTTGGCGGAAGACGGCTTCGACGCGCTGTCCAAGGTCAATGACCACGCGCCTGCACTGATCTTCTGCGACATCCTGATGCCGCGGCTCGACGGCTACCAGACCTGCGCCATCATCAAGCGGAACAGCCGCTATGCCGATTTGCCGGTGATCATGCTGTCTTCGAAGGATGGCCTGTTCGACAAGGCGCGTGGCCGAATGGTCGGCTCCCAGGATTACCTGACCAAGCCGTTCACCAAGGACCAGTTGCTGGAAGCCGTCCGACTGCACTTGAAGGAAGACGCGGCGGTAGCACCCAACTGACGCTTTTTGTCATTGTTTTCGCGGCGCACGGCTTGCTTCTTGTCGAGGCTGGGCACTGAAATCGACTCCCGAGGACAAGAAATGGCAATCAAGAACATTCTGTTGGTCGACGACTCGAAGACAGAACTCTATTTCGTGTCGGATCTGCTGAAGAAGCTGGGCTATGCAGTGCGCACCGCCGAGAACGGCGAAGAAGCGATGCGCCGCCTGGAAGAGCAAACGCCCGATCTGATCCTGATGGACGTCGTCATGCCGGGCCAGAACGGGTTTCAATTGACTCGCTCCATCACCCGTGACCCCCGTTTTTCCCGTGTGCCGGTCATCATGTGCACCAGCAAGAATCAGGAAACCGACAAGGTCTGGGGCATCCGCCAGGGGGCTCGTGATTACATCGTCAAGCCAGTGAATGCCGAGGAATTGACGGCAAAGATTCGTGCATTCGGCTGAAGGCGGCGTCGTGATTCTGCTCTTTGATCTACCGGCTGCTGAGTTGTCGCCGGCCTGAAGCCCCGCGACGAGCCGAGCCCACCTCCAATGGCCGACAAGGAAGCACTGCGCGCTCTGCAAAATCGCCTTGCGCAGCGACTGCAAGAGGCGCGCTCGACGGTGCGCGGCCGGGCTTGGCTGGCGGTCGAATGTGGCGGGCGCGGTTTTCTGTTCCCGCTTCAGGAGGCCGGTGAAATCTTCTCGATGTCGCCGATTGCAGAGGTCTCGCATGCGCAGCCCTGGTTCCTTGGCGTGACCAATCTGCGTGGTCAGTTGCATGGCGTGATCAGCTTGGCCGGTTTCCTGGGTGTCTCATCCCTCGCCGACAGCCGCGATCAGGCCATGCTGGTGGGTTTCAACGCATCACTCGACGTCAATGCAACGCTGCTGGTGGATCGCTTGGCGGGATTGCGTGGTGAAGACCAGTTGTCGGTCGAGTTGGATGCGCTGCCGGCGACTGCGGCGCCATCGTTCGCGGGTCCGCGCTGGTTCGATGCCGAGGGTCGAGCGTGGCAGGAAATCAGTCTCTCCCGCCTGGTCAGGCATCCGGCTTTCCTGAAGATCGTTCGATGAAGATGCCGATCGGTACCCTGCCGCGCCGGTGTGACGGATTCAACGAACTGGAGGCAAGAAGGCCTTGATATCGGTGGGTGGAGTGGCTCACTCATCACCAAAATCGCTGAGCGAGGGTTCCATGGCTTTCCTGGACAAACCGAAGAAATCCGAGCCGGGGCGCGAGCGTGAAGCGTCCGACACCCGATTCTCCGACGCGCAGGCACCCGCGTCGATGGAGGGCAATCACATGGTTGACAAGCGGTCGCCACTGGAGATCAACATGGACATGGAACGCACCGTGGTACTCGAGGGCATTGGCGGTCGCGGCGTGCGCGAATTCGATCCGTCCATCATTTCCGAATCCGTCCCTTCGGGCATGGCCGACTTTGCCGAATCACGGTCACAAACGGTGCCAGCCGCTTCGGCCGGCAGCGCCTCCGGTGTCCCGCTGATCGCGAATCGACCCGTCGAGCAGCAGCAGAAGTGGCTCAGCGCCCTGACCTGGATCGGCATGCTCGGTGTACTGGCGGTCGTGGTGCTGTCGTTCGCGTCGGGCGAGAGTTCGCCCTCGCATCAAGGCGTCGCAGGGCTGTTGCTGTTGGCCGCGTTGGCGATGTTTGCCGGAATCTTCGGGCAGCGCAAACTGTTCACTGTCGAGCAGGCGCAGCGTGCGCAGCAGATGGAGCAGCAGCGTCTTGACGCCGAACGCCTGCAAAGAGAGGCCAAGCGCGTCAACGATGCCAATCAGGCGGCTATCCTGCGCCTGATGAACGAGTTGCAAAGCGTCGCCGAAGGCGACTTGACTCAGCAGGCCACGGTCACCGAAGACATCACCGGCGCCATCGCCGACTCAGTGAACTACACAGTGGAAGAGCTGCGAACGCTGGTGGCTCAGGTCCAGGGCACCGTGAGTCGGGTGACTGAAACCACTCAACTGGTCGACGCGACGTCAACGGAGCTGATGGCGGCGTCCAGCGAGCAACTGCGAGAGATCCGCGACACCGGTGAGTCGGTGTTGCAGATGGCTGGCCGCATCAACGAGGTGTCGGCGCAGGCGCAGCAGACCGCACAAGTAGCCCGCCAGTCGCTGACAGCCACAGAATCAGGCCTGAAAGCGGTGCAGGACACCATCGGTGGCATGAATACCATCCGCGACCAGATCCAGGAGACCTCCAAGCGCATCAAGCGACTCGGTGAGTCGTCGCAGGAGATCGGCGAGATCACCGAACTGATCTCTGACATCACCGAGCAGACCAACGTGCTGGCGCTGAACGCCGCCATCCAGGCTGCGTCTGCAGGTGAAGCCGGGCGCGGATTCTCGGTGGTGGCAGAAGAGGTGCAGCGTCTGGCCGAACGCTCGGCCGATGCGACACGGCAGATTGCGGCGCTGGTGAAGGCCATTCAGACCGACACATTGGATGCGGTGGCCGCCATGGAGCGCTCTACGCAGGGCGTGGTTGAAGGGGCCCGGCTGACTGACGCCGCAGGCAACGCGCTGGGGGACATCGACCGCGTTTCGCACCAGCTCTCCGAGCTGATCACAGACATTTCCAGCCGTGCACTCGGTGAAGCGCAGTCGGCCAATGTGGTGGCAGCCAACATCCAGCACATCTTCGCAGTGACAGAGCAAACCGGCGAGGGAACGCGTTCGACTGCCCAGATGGTGCGCGAGCTGTCGCACACCGCCGACGAACTGAAGCAATCGGTGGCGCGGTTCAAGATCGTCTGACCGCCTTCAAATTCGCCCCGCTGCCCCACCAGAATCAAGGCATCGCATGGACAGCTTGCGCAATCCTCAATCGGTGGACAGTCTGAGCGATCTGAGTGCCCTGTCCTGGGTGCATGAAGAGCTCCGACGCTCGCTCGAACTGGCGCTGAAGTCGCTGCGACGCCATCTGAAGGAGTCTGAAACCACCGTCGACGCCGACGTTGACGTGGTCGACCCCGCTGTATTGAACAGCGCCCGTCAGCACCTGCACCAGGGCGTTGGTGCGCTGGAACTGGTGGCTCTGCAAGCCGGGGCCAGCCTGCTGCGTGCCTGCGAGGCCAGCGTCCAGCGCTTCATTGCCAAGCCGCGATCGATCGATGCCCAAGGCGTCGCTGCCATCGAGGCCGCGTGCTTTGCGCTGATGGATTACGTGGCCCGCTTGCTGGCCGGCAAGAGCGTGTCGTCCTTGGCGATGTTCCCGCAGTACCGCGCGGTTCAAGAACTCGCCGGCGCTGACCGAATTCACCCAGCCGATCTGTGGTTCCATGACTGGCAGTGGCTGCCGCTGCCGCACGATGATCGCGCGGTCGCCTGCCAGCCTGACGCCGCCACCCGCTCTGCGATCGAGGGGCGGATGCTCTCGCTCATGCGCGTGCCGACTCCGGGTGCTGCGCAACGCATGAGTCACATCTTCGCTGGCCTGGGCGCGGGCACCGACAACCCGCACGCTGCCACCTTGTGGAAGCTGGCGGCGGCGATGTTCGAAGCGCAGGCCACTGGCCTGCTGTCGCCCGACGTGTTCAGCAAGCGTGTCGCCTCGCGGTTGCTGGCGCAACTGCGGATCCTCGAGCGAGGCGGCAGCGAGATTTCCGAACCCTTGGCCCGTGACCTTTTGTTCTTCTGCGCACAAGCCGATTCGCCAGGTGACGGCCGCAGGGCGCCGCGTCTGGCCGCCGTGCGCCAGGCCTACGACCTGGTGCATCACCTGGCAGGCGATTACCACAGCAGCGCGCTGGGTCGATTCGATCCGGCGCTGATCGCGCAGGCCAGCAAGAGGGTGGCCGCGGCGAAGGAATCCTGGTCCGGCGTGGCCGGCGGTGAGCTACACCGAATCAATGGCCTGACCGAGCAGTTCGCGCTTGCTGGCGAGTCTCTGAAGCGTTTGTTCCCGTCCGGCGACCTGCTCGCTGAGGAACTACGCGCCGCGGCATCCCTGACCAAGCAAACAGCCGCGGCGCCGTCCGCCGCGCTGGCCATGGAAGCTGCCACCAGCCTTCTCTACGTCGAGGCCTGTCTCGAAGACGCCGAGTTCGATCACCCCGAACTGGCGGCCCGCATCCAGCGTCTTTCTCAGCGCATGGGCAGCGTCCGTCAGGGCGCCGTGCCGCAGCCGCTTGAGGGCTGGATGGAGGAGCTCTATCGGCGGATGTCCGATCGGCAGACCATGGGCAGCGTGGTGCAGGAATTGCGCACGACGCTGTCGGAAGCCGAGAAGCTGATAGATCAGTTCTTCCGAAATCCCGCGGATCCGACGGTGCTGATTCCAGTGCCGAATCACCTGTCGGCGATGCGTGGTGTGCTGTCCGTTCTGGGCATGGATCACGCCGCCAGCGCGCTGCTGAGAATGCGCGATGAGGTCGACGGGCTCAGCTCGACCGAAGTAGATCTCTCGCGGGTCGGCCAGGCCGGCGTCTTTGACCGGCTGGCTAGCAACCTTGGTGCGCTCGGTTTCCTGATCGACATGCTCAGCGTGCAGCCCGCATTGGCGAAGTCGCTGTTCATCTACGACCCCGAGGCTGGTACCTTGTCACCGGTGATGGGTCGCAGCGACCGCGCACCCGTCACGCCGGGTGAGCCTTCGCCCTTGGCTGCCGAGCCTCGCCTGATCGAACAGGCTCAGATGCTGGCATTCAACGCCGCTCGCGAAGATGTGTCGATCGACGCCGTCGCCCGTGATCTGGAGCGCTTGTCGCAAGAGGCGACGGCCGCCGATCAGCCGGCGCTGGCAGCGACCGTCAACAAGGCTCGCATCGCACTCGAGGCGGCAGGCGACGCCGAGGCGATCAGCGCTGCGCGCGACCAGCTTTCGGAGGCTCTTGCCGATTTCGTGCATTCGTCATCGGAGCCGACCAGCCTTGATCTGTCCGGAGCGGCTGCTCGAGAAGTTGGGGCTGACGATGCGGCCGATGACGACGAGATGCGCGAGGTGTTCCTTGAAGAGGCCCGCGAGGTGATCGACACTGCGCGAGGCGCCTGTGCCGGTCTGGCCACAGCGCCCGATGACCTGCAGCGCCTGACCATCCTGCGCCGTGCTTTTCACACTCTGAAGGGCAGCGCCCGGATGGTCGGCTTGACCGAGTTCGGCGCTGCCGCCTGGGTCTGCGAGCAGCTCTACAACACCCGATTGTCCGAGCAGCGCAAGGCCGATGAGCCGCTGCTGGCATACACCTCCGAGGCGCTCGGGAAGTTTGCACATTGGATCGATGACATCGCTGCATCCAGACCGGTGACGCATAGCGCCGCGCAGATGGCGCAGGCCGCGCAGCGGCTGGGTACCGTCGTGTCGACGCCTTCACCTGCGCCCGGCATGGACGACACCGCCGCGCTGCCCATGCTTCCGGAGAGCCAGCCGCTGGCGACAGCGGAAGCAGCAAACATCGACTCGTTGCCCACGGACCTCGATATCGCGTCAGCGCTCAACCCGCTCGCCGATGACACGCTGGCTTTCCATGCGGATGCCATGGTCGATCTCGACCTCAACGTGCCTGCGACCGAGGCGCCGCTCCAGTGGGGTGGAGCCATTGGCCTCGATGACGAAAGCGCGGCCACAGGACCGCCTGGCGAGCGCCCGCAGCCGGACGCCGCAAACGGCTTCTTGATGCTCGACATCGACTCCGGCGAAGCCAATGCGATGTTCGAGCCATTCGACCCGCAGGCGACGATGCCGCTGCCGCATGGTTCGATGGATCGCGCGCTCTCAGACGACCTGCCGAGCGACCCGCTGGCCGTCGCTGAACTCGGGGCCAGCCCGTCTCCGGACTTCGAATTGCTGAGCCTTGAACTCGATCCTCTGCCGCTGGAGGGTGACCTCGCGCCAGAGATCGACGCGGGTTCGCAGACAGATTTCGTCCTCAAATTTGGCGACGAAGCCACTGTGGTGGTGGCGCAGCCATTGCCCGAACCTGCACGGGTACCCGAGCCTGAAGCTGAAGGCGACGTGCCGTCCACCCTGTCGATTGCGGCGGATGAAGACGAGACGAAGGTCATCGGCTCCTTGCGCATTGGCATCCCGCTGTTCAACATCTATCTCAACGAGGCCGACGAACTCTCGCGCCGCCTGTGCACCGAGTTGGCCGAATGGTCGATGGAGCTGGTACTGCCGGTCGGCGACAGTGCAGTGGCACTGGCCCATTCGCTCGCTGGCAGTTCGGCCACCGTCGGCTTTGCAGACCTGTCTAATCTCGCACGCACGCTGGAACATGCCCTGGCTCGCAGCGCTGCCATCGGTGCCGGTACCACCGAAGAAGGTGCCTTGTTCACCGACGCCGCAGAAGAGATCCGGCACCTGCTGCACCAGTTTGCTGCTGGCTTCCTCCGGCAGCCTTCCGAGGCCTTGCTGGCGCGCCTGGCTGATCACGAACTGAGCTCTGCCAAACGCCTGGAAACAGCGACCGCGGAGCTCGATGCGGAATCCCTGCTCGACAGCGATGACGCGCCGCTCGATCCGGCCATTGATCTCCATTTCCACGCGGGCGACACATCGGCACCCCATGCGCTCGACGCCGTCGAAGCGCCCTGCGTCGACGAACCACTCGCGGAGGCGTCGCCGTCGTCCGTGCACGCCGATGCCGAAGCGGACGAAAGCGGGCCGACCACCGAGTTCACGACCGAGACCGGATTGCATCGACTGGACCCGCTCGGGTTCGCTGCACTGAAGCCGCTATCTGAGTCTCCGGTGGCCGAGCTCGAGCTCGATCGGCTGCGTGTGCTGCCCAGCGAGCTATCGCAGCGTTTCGACGATGAGGAAGACATTGATGTCAGCGATGCGATCGATGCAGAGCTCTTTCCAATCTTCGAGGAAGAAGCCGAAGAATTGCTCGGCCAACTCGCCACTTGCCTCCAGGGGTGGGTGCGTCATCCTGAGGATCCTCAGGCCCCTGCTGGTGCAATGCGCACCCTGCACACCCTCAAAGGTGGCGCCCGTCTGGCCGGCGCGATGCGCCTGGGCGAACTGGTGCACCGCCTTGAAAGCCGGATCGAGAACCTGATCGCGCTGGTTGCCGATGCCGCCGCACCGGTGCATCAGATCGAACCGCTGCTGGGTCGCTGCGATGCCCTGCGCCAGGCCTTCGAAACTGTGCAGAAGGCGGTAGCAGCGGGAGATGGCCTTCCGTCCGAGGCCGATGACAGTGGGATTACCTCAGCGCCTGTGCATGCGGAAGCCGTGCCTGCGGCATATGCGCCACCCGAGACAGCTGCCACCGAGTCCGAGCCAATCGACATGCCGCCCACTGTGGCGCCAGATGGTCACACAACTGCCGATGTCAGTTCGGTGCCGGTGCGGCGGCCTGCGGAGGCTGTGGCCGATGACATCGATTGGTCGCGCTTCGATGGCATCGACGCACCAGAGCTGCCGCGAGCAGCAGCCGCTTCGAACGCAACGTCGGCCGTGCGGGTGCGTGCGCCCTTGCTCGACCGCCTGGTCAACCAGGCCGGTGAGGTCAGCATCACCCGCTCCCGCATCGCAAGCGATGTTGATCAGATCAAGGAATCGCTGTCCGACCTCACCGAGAACCTGGAGCGTCTGCGCAGCCAGCTGCGAGACATTGAGCTGCAGGCCGAGACGCAGATCAGTTCTCGGATGGAAGCTGCCAAGGTGGCGGCGGTGGCCTTCGACCCGCTGGAGTTTGACCGCTTCACCCGCTTCCAGGAACTGACGCGGATGATGGCCGAGTCGGTGAATGACGTGGCCACTGTTCAACGCACCCTGCAGCAGACCTTGCAGGGCACCGAGGATGACCTCGCGGCGCAAGCCCGTCTGACGCGCGAGCTCCAAGACGACCTGCTGCGCACCCGGATGGTGGAGTTTGAGGGCCTGTCCGACCGCCTGTACCGCGTGGTGCGGCAGGCGGCCAAGGAAACCGGCAAACAGGTACGTCTCGATATCGTCGGTGGCTCAATCGAAATCGACCGGGGCGTGCTCGACCGCATGACCAGCGCCTTTGAGCATCTGGTGCGCAACAGCGTCACGCATGGGATCGAGTTGCCAACGGCGCGTACCGCGGCGGGCAAGGATGCGATTGGGGCCATCGTCATCTCGGTCACCCAGGATGGCAACGAGGTCGGTGTCGAGGTGCGTGATGACGGTGCCGGGTTGGACCTGGACCGCATCCGCCGCAAGGCACTGGCCAACGGGCTGATCGCGGCCGACGCTGCCCTCTCCGACGACCAGCTCGCCAATCTGATCTTCACTCCAGGCTTCTCCACCGCAGAGAAGGTGACCGAATTGTCTGGTCGCGGTGTTGGCATGGACGTGGTGCGCTCCGAGGTACAGGCGATCGGCGGCCGCATCGAAACGTCAACCTCGCTGGGGCAGGGCACCAGTTTCAAACTGGTGCTGCCGCTGACCACTGCTGTCACCCAGGTGGTGATGGTGCGCTGCGGTGAGTTAACGGTCGGAGTGCCCTCGACGCTGGTGGCCGCGGTGCGCCGCTTTCCGGCCGCAGAGGTGCAAGAGGCTTACCAGAGCGGCGCCTGTCTGGTCGATGGAGAAGCGCTGCCCTTCTACTGGCTCGGCGCCTTGTTGCAGACCAGCGCCTGCAGCGCAGCGCCGCCGCAGCGCAGCAGCCAGTTGCTGGTGGTGCGCAGCGCATCGCAGCGCGTCGTGATTCACGTTGACGACGTGGTTGGCAACCAGGAAGTGGTCGTCAAGAACCTCGGTCCGCAACTTTCACGCATGCCCGGCCTGGCCGGCATGACCTTGCTGGCCTCGGGCAGCGTCTCGCTGATCTACAACCCTGTGGCGCTCGCCACCCTGTACGGCGCTGCCGCGCGGATCGCGACGCTGGCTGCGCTTCAGTCGCCTGGCTCCGGCGGGGTTGAAGCGGCCGAAGCCCACAGCAGCACTGCGCCGCTCGCGCCCCTGGTGCTGGTGGTCGATGATTCGCTGACGGTGCGTCGAGTGACCGAGCGCATGCTGTTGCGCGAGGGCTATCGCGTCATGCTGGCCAAGGATGGACTCGACGCGCTTGAGCGGCTGGCGCAAGAGAAGCCTTCCATTGTGCTCAGCGACATCGAGATGCCGCGCATGGATGGCTTCGATCTTGTGCGCAACCTGCGTGCTGACCCGCGCCTGCATGACTTGCCCGTGATCATGATCACGTCGCGCATCGCGCAGAAGCACCGCGACTATGCGGCGGAACTGGGGGTCGAGCATTACCTCGGCAAGCCGTATTCGGAAGAAGACCTGCTGGCGCTGATTGCACACTGCATAGCTGCGCGCGTGACCGCATGATGGGCACCGGCCACTCAACCGGGACGCTGAGATCGCCATGATCGGGTTTGCCGACCAGATTGCCGAACTCACGAGTTACCGCGACCGCGAGCAGCTCGATGTGGCGTTGGCCAGTGCGCTGAAGGACTTGCTGCAGCCTCGCTCGGTGACCATTCAGCGCTGCGTTGGCGAGGGCGACGAACGCCATTGGTTGACCCGTGCTCGTCTGAGCGGAAACAGCTCGGTTGCGACCTTCGATGGGTCGTGGACCGACCTGCACATGCTTCCAAAGCTGGTCCCCGGTGATCCGCGATGCTTGTCATACAGCGAACAGCGCATGGTGCTGCTACCCGGGATGCAGCACCTCACCTATTTCCCGCTGTATGGCGGCGATGCAGTGGTCGGTGTGATCGAGATTGAAACTGAGGCGGCGCCCGATGAAAATGCGCAGCGCACTGTGCAGGGCGTACTGCGCATCTATCAAAATTTTGAGCGCCTGCTGCACTACTCCGAGCGCGATTCACTGACAGGTCTGCTCAATCGCAAGACCTTTGATGAAAATTTCTTGAAGGCGACCGCCGATCTGGATCTGCCGACTGAATACTTGAGCGACGGTAGGCGCGTTGGCGGCAGCTCCTGTGGCTACTGGATCGGTGTCATTGACATCGACCATTTCAAGCGTGTCAATGACCGTTTCGGCCACCTGATCGGCGACGAGGTGTTGCTGCTGCTGACCCGCCTGATGGGCCGTACCTTCCGCATCCATGACAGGCTTTACCGCTTTGGCGGTGAAGAATTTCTCGTGCTGATGCGTTGTCATGGCGAGGACGACGCCGCGCAAGCCTTTGAGCGCTTTCGCAGCAACACCGAGCTGTTCCAGTTTCCGCAGGTCGGCACGGTCACGGTCAGCATTGGCTTCACCGCCGTGCGGCCTGCTGACACACCCAGCGGGGCTTTTGAGCGTGCCGACAAGGCGGTGTACTACGCGAAAGCGAACGGCCGCAACCAGGTGTGCAGCCATGCCGATCTGCTGGCCAGCGGCGTGCTTGTGGAAAACAACGCCAAGCTGGGTGACGTCGAACTCTTTTAATCAGCTGTGTTGGCTCGCTCTGCCTTGACCACCGCATAGCGTTCCAGCGTCCTCGCCCTGGCCTCATCGTGCTGCACCAGCGGTGGCGGATAGTCCCGACCCAGCACCAGTCCAGAAGCCGCCAGATCGACCGGGCGAGCCGTCCATGGGGCATGCAGCGCTGTATCGGGTAGCGTGGCAAGCTGTGGCAGGTAGCGGCGGATGAACTTGCCCGCGGGATCGAACTTCTCGCTCTGGCTGACCGGGTTGAAGATGCGGAAATAGGGCTGCGCATCACAGCCACTGGAGCTGGCCCACTGCCAGCCGCCATTGTTGGCGGCGAGGTCGAAGTCGTTGAGCTTTTCAGCGAAGTAGCGCTCGCCCCAGCGCCAGTCGATGCCGAGGTCCTTCACCAGGAAGCTCGCCACCACCATGCGCAACCGGTTGTGCATGTAGCCCGTCTGGTTGATCTGCGCCATCGCCGCGTCGACCAGCGGGTAGCCCGTGCGCCCCTCGCACCAGGCGGCAAACAGCGCGTCGGCGTGCTTGCCATGTTCCCACTTGATGTGATCGTAGGGCGCCTTGAACGAGCGGCTGACGACGTGCGGATGGTGGTGCATCACCTGGTGATAGAAGTCGCGCCAGATCAACTCCGACAGCCACACCTCCGCGCCGCGCGAACCCGCCTGTCCGCGTTGCCAGGCCTCACGGGCCAATTGGCGAATGGAGATCGTGCCGAAGCGCAGGTGCACCGACAGATAGCTCGGTCCCTTGACCGCCGGGAAATTGCGCGTGTCTTCGTAGGCGTCGATGCGCGTGAGAAAGTCGCTGAATGAAGCCTGCGCGCCGCGAGCGCCATCACCCATGCGCAGTGACGACAGATTGGTGGCTTCGAAGCCGATTTCAGCCAGTGACGGGGGGCCGGCGACCATGCCCTGGGGCACGGCCGCCAGGTGCGCGGCATGCGGCTCGATGGGCCACGGCGCCAGGTGCTCCGGCGTCAGCCGCTTGAGCCAGGCGTTCTTGTAGGGGGTGAATACACCATACGGCTTGCCCGATCCGGTCAGCACCTCGCTGCGTTCAAGCACCAGATGATCCTTGCCGGTGTGCAGCGCGATTCCGGCATTGGCCAGACGGCCTCTCACCTGGGCGTCGCGCGCCAGTGCCGCCGGTTCGTCGTCGTGGCTGGCATACACCGCCTGTACGCGCAGCTGCTGGGCCAATGCGGGAATTTCGTCGCGAGCCCAGCCGTGGCGCACGATCAGCCCCGTGCCAGCTACGCCATGCGCTGCGCCAAGTGCTGCCAGCTGCGCCTGCAGTTCGGCGAGGCTGTCGAGGATGAACTCCACGCGGCGGTCGGCGCGCGGTAGTGGATCGAGGATTTCGAGGTCCAGCACAAAGACACACCAGACATGGCGAGCCGCGCGCAAGGCGTGGTGCAGTGCCGCATGGTCATCGGTTCGTAGATCGCGCCGAAACCAGACCAGGGCTGCGTCAATCGAAGGAAGCATCACCGGAGTGTGCCGCAGGAATAAAATGCGGCGATGAGCTCCGGCGGCATCAACCTCACCAACCAGTTCCTGATCGCCATGCCGGGCATCGGCGGCGACACCTTCGCTGGCGCGGTGATCTATCTGTGCGAGCACACCGACAAGGGCGCGCTGGGCTTGGTCATCAACAAGCCGATCGACATCAAGCTGAAGAATCTGTTCGAGAAGGTCGAGTTGTCGCTCGATCGCCTGGATCTGGCCGAATCACCGGTCTTCTACGGTGGCCCGGTGCAGACCGAGCGCGGCTTTGTGCTGCACGAACAGATCGACGATGAAGGTAATCGCTTCAACTCATCACTGCGCATCCCCGGCGGTCTGGAAATGACGACCAGCAAGGATGTGCTGGAGGCGCTCTCCAGTGGTACCGGGCCAACCAAGATCCTGGTGACCCTGGGCTACAGCGGTTGGGGCGCCGGCCAGCTCGAGGAAGAGATGGGCCGCAACAGCTGGATCAACGTCGAGGCCCAGCCCGAGATCATCTTCAACACACCGGTCGAACAGCGCTATGACAAGGCGCTGTCGTTGTTGGGTATCGACCCTGCCATGCTCAGTGCCGACGCCGGGCATGCCTGATTTGGTCGCACCCGCCAACCAGGCGCCCGATACCCGCGCAGCGCAGCGCATACGCACCTATCTCGCATTCGACTTTGGCCTGAAGCGCGTCGGTGTTGCCAGCGGCAACACGCTGACCGGCACCGCGCAGCCGTTGCGCACGGTTGCCGCCACCGGCGATGCGCGCTTCGCCGCCATCTCTCGGCTGGTCGATGAATGGCGGCCCGATGCCCTGGTAGTCGGTGTGCCCTTCCACCCCGATGGCGCCGAGCACGAGAACACCCTGCGTGCGCGCCGCTTCGCCCGCCAGCTGCACGGTCGCCTGAGGCTTGATGTGCACGAAGTCGACGAGCGCTACACGACCACCGAAGCCCACTCAGAGGGCGCGGGCGATCTCGATGCCGCCTCGGCTGCGCTGATCCTCGAACAGTACCTGCGGAGCGTTTCCTGATGAGAGTTCGGCCATGAGCTTCCTACACCTCGACGCGGAAGCGCTCTACAGCGATCTGCTCACCGGCGTGCGCGGTCTGCTGCGGCCCGGCACGGCGTTGGTCGGCATCTGGTCGGGCGGCGCCTGGCTGGCCGAGCGTCTGCAGCGCGAGCTGCTGCTCGACGGCGAGCACGGCGTGATCTCCAGCGCCTTGCACCGAGATGACTTCAGTTCGCGCGGCATGACCGCTGGCGCGGATCACACCCACCTGCCGTTCGAGATCGAGGGCCGCCATATCCTGCTGGTCGACGACGTGCTGTTCACTGGCCGTACGATCCGCGCCGTCGTCAATGAGCTTTTCGATTTCGGCCGCCCGGCGAGCGTTACCCTGGCGGTGCTGGTCGATCGCGGCGGGCGCGAGCTACCGATCGATGCCGCCTACTCCGCTGCCCGCATCACGCTGCCGGCGCACCAGCGCCTGTCACTGGTACGCGATGACGCTGGCCGTTTCAGCTTCGACATCCGGGAGCGCACGGTTTGAATTTCAGACGCAACCCTCAGCTCAACAAGCACGGCGAGCTGATCCATCTGCTGTCGATTGAGGGCTTGCCGCGTGCGTTGATCCACCAGATCCTCGACACCGCCGGTACCTTCCTGAGCGTCAACGACCGCGAGGTCAAGAAGGTGCCACTGCTGCGCGGCAAGAGCGTGTTCAACCTGTTCTTCGAGAACAGCACTCGCACTCGCACCACCTTTGAGATCGCGGCCAAGCGACTGAGTGCCGACGTCATCAATCTCGACATCGCGCGCTCCAGCGCCGCCAAGGGCGAGAGCCTGCTCGACACCATTGCGAACCTTTCCGCGATGCATGCCGACATGTTCGTCGTGCGCCATAGCGAGAGCGGCGCGCCGTACCTGATTGCGCAGCATTGCGCGCCGCACGTCCACGTGGTGAACGCAGGTGACGGTCGACATGCGCACCCGACGCAGGGGCTGCTCGACATGTACACGATCCGCCACTTCAAGAAGGACTTCACCAACCTGACGGTGGCGATCGTCGGCGATATCGTCCACTCGCGGGTGGCGCGCTCCGACATCCACGCGCTGACCACGCTCGGCGTGCCCGAGGTTCGCGCGGTCGGCCCGAAAACCTTGGTGCCCGGCGATCTGCGGGAGATGGGTGTGCGGGTATGCCACGACATGGCAGAAGGCATTCGCGGCGCCGATGTGATCATCATGCTGCGCCTGCAGAACGAGCGGATGAGCGGTGCGATGCTGCCGAGCGCCGGCGAGTTCTTCAAGAACTACGGGCTGACACAAGAGAAGCTGGCGCTTGCCAAACCCGATTGCATCGTGATGCACCCGGGGCCGATCAACCGCGGCGTCGAGATCGACTCCAGCGTGGCCGATGGCGCGCAGAGCGTGATCCTGCCGCAGGTGACCTTCGGCATCGCAGTGCGAATGGCGGTGATGTCGACGATCGCTGGGAATTCCGCATGAAGATCCTGATCCAGAACGGTCGTGTGATCGACCCGGCCTCTGGCCGCGACGAGCGGGCCGATGTCGCCATCGCCGCCGGGCGCATCCTCACCATTGGCCAAGTCAGCCCCGACTTCAAGCCCAGCCGCACCATCGACGCCAGCACTCTGGTGGTCGCACCGGGTCTGGTCGATCTGGCCGTTCGGCTGCGCGAGCCGGGGCATGAACATGAAGGCATGCTCGAGTCAGAGATGGCAGCGGCAGCGGCTGGTGGCGTGACCAGCCTGGTCTGCCTGCCCGACACCGACCCGCCGCTCGACGAGCCGGGCCTGGTCGAGATGCTGAAGTTCCGGGCACGCAACCTGAACCAGTCGCATCTGTATCCGCTGGGCGCGCTGACGCGTGGTCTGGCTGGCGAGGTGCTGACCGAAATGGCTGAGCTGACCGAGGCCGGCTGTGTCGGCTTCTCGCACGCCGAAGTGGCCTTGAAGGACACGCTGGTGCTGCACCGCGCATTGCAGTACGCGTCGACTTTCGGCTACACCACCTGGCTGCGTGCGCAGGACGGCTACCTGGGAAATGGTGTGGCCGCCAAGGGCGCACTGGCCACGCGGATGGGCCTGACCGGTGTGCCGGTGATCGCCGAAACCATTGCGCTGAACACGCTGTTCGAGCTGGTACGCGATACCCGCGCGCGGGTGCACATCTGCCGGCTCAGCAGTGCGGCGGGCGTCGAGCTGGTGCGGCGCGCGAAGGCCGAAGGGCTGCCGATCACCTGCGACGTGAGCATCAACCACCTGCACCTCACCGACATCGACATCGGCTACTTCAACGCCGCGATGCGGCTGACACCGCCGCTGCGCCAGGTGCGCGACCGCGACGCGTTGCGCGCTGCGCTGGCCGACGGCACGATCGACGCGCTGGTCAGCGACCACACGCCGGTCGACGAGGACGCGAAGACGCTGCCATTCGCCGAGGCTGAACCGGGCGCCACCGGGCTCGAGTTGCTGCTCGGGCTGGCACTGAAATGGGGTGAGCAGTCCGGCCACGACCTCGCGCGCACGCTGGCCACCATCACCATCTCGCCGGTGCGTGTGCTCGGAGATGCGCTGGGCTCATTGGCGTCGAGCGCTGGCCAACTGGTTGAAGGCGGTGTGGCCGATGTCTGCTTGTTCGACCCTGCCGCGTACTGGCAGGTGACGCCGCAGGCGCTAAAGAGCCAGGGCAAGCACACGCCGTTTTCGGGGCACGAGTTGCCGGGCCGGGTGAGGTGCACGTTGGTCTCGGGCCACGTGGCCTACGAAGCGACTTGAGCGTGCGGCATTGAGCGCGCGTCGGCTGCGTGCGGTCTACCGCCTGCTGCGTTGCGGGCTGCACATCGGGCGCGGGGTCGCCATCTGCGCGTTTGTCTTTCCCTTCATCGATGCCGCGCAGCGCATGGCGCATGTCGGTCGCTGGAATCGACGCCTGCTGCAAGTGTTGGGCATCACGGTGCGCGCCAGCGGCATCCCGCGAGAAGGCGCGACGCTCTTCATCGCCAACCATGTGTCGTGGCTCGACATCCCGGCCATCATCTCGGTGCGGCCGATGCGCTTTGTTTCCAAGTCCGACGTTCGTGGCTGGCCGGTGATCGGCTGGCTGGTGGCCTGCGGCGGCACGCTGTTCATCGAACGCCGTAGCCGACGCGACGCGCAACGTGTAGTGCATCTGGTCGCCGAAGCGCTGCAGGCTGGTGACCAGATCGCGATGTTTCCCGAAGGCACCACCAGCGACGGCCAAGGCCTGTTGCCATTTCACGCGAACCTGTTGCAGGCCGCGATCGCTGTCAACGTGCCGGTCCAGGCCATCGCGCTGCGTTTCTCAGACGCGAGCGAGCGCGTCAGCTCCGCCGCCGCCTATATCGGCGACATGACGCTGATGCAGTCAATGTGGGCGGTGACGTCCGCCAGCGACCTCACGGTCCATGTGCGGGTGCTGCCGGCCATGTCCCCTCAGGGCTTGGCGCGACGCGAACTGGCTGAGCGCTTGCGTGCGGACATCGTCGCACGGCTGGAGCGAGGATCTGACGAGGACTTGGGGTGACCCCGGCGCCCCTCAGGCACCAAAATCCATGGATGGGTACGTTGCGACCCGGTGTCAGTCGCTTTCAAGGAAACGCCGACTGATCGGACGAAACGACGTATCAAGTTCGTAGACGATCGGTACGCCGTTCGGAATCTCCAAGCCAATGATGTCGTCGTCGGAGATCTGATCCAGATGCTTCATCAGGGCGCGGATGCTGTTGCCGTGCGCGGCCACGATCACCCGCTTGCCAGCGGCCATCGATGGCACGATGCTGTCGTTCCAGTAGGGCAGCACGCGCGCGACCGTGTCCTTCAGACATTCGGTCAGAGGTACCTGGCCAGGCTGCAACCCCGCGTATCGCACATCGTTGCGCTCGCAACGCGGGTCGCTCGGCTCCAAGGCTGGCGGCGGTGTGTCGTAGCTGCGGCGCCACTGCAGCACCTGTGCGTCACCGTACTTTGCTGCGGTGTCGGCCTTGTTCAGACCTTCCAGCGCGCCATAGTGGCGCTCGTTGAGGCGCCACGAATGCACCACCGGCAGCCAGGTGCGGTCGAGCTGATCGAGCGTGTGCCACAGCGTCCACACGGCGCGTTTCAAGACCGAGGTGTAGGCGATGTCGAAATCGAAACCCGCCGCCTTGAGCCGGCGGCCGGCAGTTCGCGCCTGTTCGACACCGAGCGGTGTCAGATCGACATCGACCCAGCCGGTGAAACGATTGTCGAGGTTCCAGGTGGATTGCCCATGGCGGATCAGCACGAGTTGGGTCATGGTGGGGCGACGGAATCGCAGGCAGTGGAATGGGAATGAGTTGGACTCGGGAAAACCCCGAAATTCTATAATCTGCGGCTTTGCGATTGACCCCACCCTGACCGGACCGCTTCGTGACCTTCTTTCTCAACAACTGGTTTTTATTCGCCGCCGCATTGGTCTCAGGCGGCCTGCTGGCTTGGCCACTGCTGTCTCGCGGCGCTTCCGCGGGGGGCGTCACTCCTGCCGAAGCGGTCAACTTGATCAACCGCGAACGCGGCGTGCTGATTGATGTCAGCGAACCGGCCGAGTTTGGCGCAGGCCACGCGGCTGGCGCGAAGAACGTACCTTTCGGCACGCTGGAAACGGCGACCGACTTGCCGAAAAACAAGGCCATTCCCCTGCTGCTGATGTGCCCGACCGGGTCTCGCGCCAACCGCGGCGCGGCCATCCTGCGCAAGCGTGGCTACGAAAAGGCCAGCGCGGTCGCTGGTGGCGTCGCCGCTTGGCGTGAGGCGAATTTGCCCATCGAGCGTTCGGCTTGACGATCAATGAGACCCACAGCGCGAGCATCTCCATGACCCAGCATTCCACCATCACCATGTACACCACCGAGGTGTGCCCGTACTGCCTACGTGCCAAGGCGCTGCTGAAGGCGCGCGGCGTCACCGCGATCGACGAGATTCGGGTGGACCGCGATTCAACGGCGCGCACCGCGATGATCGAACGTACTGGGCGGCGCACCGTGCCGCAGATATTTATTGGCGATGCCCACATCGGCGGCTGCGACGACCTGATGGCGCTCGATCAGCGCGGCGGCCTGCTGCCGCTGTTGCAGCCGCAAGCTGCACAGGACTAATGCGAACAAGGCGTGAGCGCTTCAGTTCCGGAGCCAAAAGCCGTCTCGGCGGTCATACCCTTCCCCCATAATGCGTCCCCCAAGCGGTAGCCAGGTCGCCGCTCCACAACCCACCAAGAGATTGCCATGGCAGACGAAGATACCTCCCCGATGTTCCAGATTCAGCGCATCTACCTGAAGGATTTGTCGCTGGAACAGCCCAATTCGCCAGCGATCTTCCTGGATCAGCAGCAGCCGCAGGTCGACATCAACATCGGCGTCGGTGCCGACACCATCGGCAAGGACAACTATGAAGTCACGGTGCGTGTGACCGTGACGGCGAAGGTCGGCGAGAAGACCCTGTTCCTGCTGGAAGCCAAGCAGGCGGGCATCTTCGAGATCCGCAACATCCCTCAGGATCAGCTGCAGCCGATCGTCAGCATCGCCTGTCCGGGCATCGTCTACCCTTACCTGCGCGCAATCGTCTCCGACATCTGCACCCGCGCTGGCTTCCCGCCGGTGACGCTCGCTGAAATCAATTTCCAGGCGATGTACGAAAGCCAGATGGCTGCCGCTGCCGAAGCCACCGCCAATGGCGCCGGTGGCAGCGCGCTGGTCAACTGAGCGTAGAACTGTTCGGGGCCCCTGAGCGCTACTCGGTGAATCTGAGCGTGCTCGGTGCCGGTGCCTGGGGCACCGCGCTGGCGATCAGTGCCAGCGCCCGTCATCCCACCCTGCTGTGGGCCCGGGATGCAGCACAGGCGGAGGTAATGCGCGTACAGCGGCGCAACTCGCGGTATCTTGCCACCGCCGAATTCCCGCCACCCCTTCAAGTCACCGACGATTTCGACTTGGCCGTCGCGCACGCCACTGGCGGCCTGCTGATCGTTGCCACACCGATGTCCGGGCTTGCCCCAGTGTTGCGCGCCTTGCCGCCCGGCCCGCAGGCGCCAGGCCTTTTCTGGTTGTGCAAGGGTTTCCAGGAGAGCACCGGTTTACTGGGCCACGAGGTGGCGCAGCAGGCTTGGCAGGGTGGGCGCGTCGGGGTGCTCTCGGGGCCCAGCTTCGCGCAGGAGGTGGCTGCCGGCCAGCCGACGGCGCTCGTCGCCGCGAGCCACGATGCGGCGCTGTGCGAGCAGGCCGTCGCTGCGCTGCACAGCGATAACCTGCGCATTTACACCACCGACGATCCGATCGGCGTCGAGGTCGGTGGTGCCGTCAAGAACGTGATGGCGATTGCCACCGGGCTGGCTGATGGTCTGCAACTCGGTTTCAACGCCCGCGCGGCCTTGGTCACTCGCGGACTGGCCGAGATGGTGCGACTGGGCGTTGCCCTTGGCGCTCGTGCTGACACCTTCATGGGACTGAGCGGACTGGGCGATCTGGTGCTCACTGCCACGGGCGATCTGTCACGTAACCGCACCGTCGGCCTGCGGCTGGCACAAGGTCAAGCCCTGAGGCAGATCGTCGCCGAACTCGGCCATGTGGCCGAGGGTGTGCTGAGCGCGCCCACTGTGCTGAAGCGCGCCCAGGCGCTGGGCGTCGATATGCCTATCACTTCTGCCGTGGTGGCGGTGCTAGAAGGCCGTGTCACGCCGCGCCAGGGCGTCGAGGAACTGATGGGACGCGACCCGCGCCCCGAGCGCTGATCGCTCGGCTCAGAGCCCGCCCGCGTAGCCGTTCTGGCGCCACGCTTCGAACACGGCGATCGCCACGGCATTGCTCAGGTTCAGGCTGCGCTGCCCGGGCAGCAATGGCAGCCTGACACGCCGCTCTTCGGCGAAGGCGTTCCGCAGGTCCACCGGCAAGCCGGCGGTTTCCGACCCGAACACCAGCCAGTCATCGGCCTGCCAGGCGACAGCGGAAAGTGTTTGACGCCCGCGCGTCGTGAACGCAAAGCAGCGGGCCGGATCGGGCCGCATGGTCGCGACGAAACGCTCCCAGGACGAATGACGCTGTACTCGCGCATGCTCGTGGTAGTCGAGCCCGGCGCGCTGCAGCAGTTTGTCGTCCATCGAGAAGCCGAGTGGCTCGATCAGATGCAGTGCGCAGCCCGTGTTGGCGGCCAGCCGGATCACGTTGCCGGTGTTCGGCGGGATCTCGGGGTGTACCAGAACGATGTTGAACATCGTCAGTGCTCCGGGGCTGGGGTGCGAGCCACCACCCACACCTGGACCGACAGTGCGCCGGCATTGAGCAGCACCTGGCTGAGTTCGTCGGCCGTCGCCTGTGTCGTCATCACGTCGTCGATTAGCCCGATGCTGCGTCCAACCACCTCAGGCCGCCGCGTTGGTTCGATGGCGAACGCGCCGCGGACATTGGCCATTCGGCGCTCGCGCGGCAGCGACAGTTGGTGCGGTGTCTCCCGGATGCGCAGCAGCATCGCAGAGTCAGTGTGGCAGCCGAGTCGCCGCGCACAACGGCGAGCCAACTCCCACGACTGGTTGTAGCCTCGCTCTCGCAAGCGCTGCCTACCCAGCGGCACCGGCAGAAGGCAATCCGGGCGCTCGCCTGTGTTGGGTCGCTGCGCGGCCATCAGCAGATCGCACAGGGCATCGGCGAGGTCGAGCCCGTTGCGATACTTGAAGTCGCTGATGACTCGGTCCCAAGGGTGGCTGTAATCAACTGCGGCGACAGCGCTGTCGAAGCTAGGCGGTCTGCGCACGCAGCCACCGCAGATCGCCACCCCGGACACCACCCGCACGGCGCAGCGTCGACAGCGATCGACAGGGGCTGCGAATCGAGTCGTGCAGTGGATGCAAATACGCCCGTTCCCCCAGCCTTGACAGACCGCGCACTGGCTGGGCCAGCGGCGCCACGGAGCGGGCCACGCCATGAATGGGAGTTGAGTCTGTGCGGTCACGCTCTCAATATACTGGGCCGATGACAGGCAGCACTAAAGCGACGCGATCGATCGACGAGACAGCGGTCGCGGCCGTGCAGCGGCGCTTGGCCCGGGATGCATCGCCACCGTGGTTGCATACCGAAGTCGCCGGGCGCATGGCCGAGCGCCTGCTGCTGTTCAAGACACCGCCAAGTCGTATGGTCGACTGGTCGTCGTTTCTTGGTGCAAGCGCGCAACGGTTGACGACGACTTTTCCGAACTCCGCGTTGATCGCCATCGAGCCCAGCGATCTGCTGGCCGAACGCAGTCGTGTGCTTTTGCGTTCTCCATGGTGGACGCCAAGACGCTGGAAGGCGCCCGCGGCAGAGGTGGCGCTGGAGTCGGCGCCTCCTCCCGAGAATGTGCAACTAGTGTGGGCCAACATGGTGCTGCACGGCGTTACGGCGCCGCCATTGCTGATGCAGCACTGGCATCGCATGTTGTCGCCCGGCGGCTTTGCGATGTTTTCATGCCTCGGGCCGGACACCGTCCGCGAACTGACGGCGTTGTATGCGCGATTGCAGTGGCCTGAACCAACGATCGCCTTCGTCGACATGCACGATTTGGGCGACATGCTGGTGCACGCCGGCTTTGCAGATCCAGTGATGGACCAGGAGCGCCTGTCTGTGCACTGGGACAGCGCGGCAGCGCTGTGCAGAGATCTGCGTCTGCTCGGCGGCAATGTATCGCCGCATCGCTACCCTGGCTTGCGCACCCCGCGTTGGCAGGCAGCGCTGCACGTTGCACTCGATTCCCTGCGCGACAACAGCGGCCGGTACGCGTTGACTTTCGAGATCGTCTATGGACATGCCTTCAAGACCGAACCGAGGGCGTCTAAACCAGCCGAAACTCAGGTGCCGCTGGGAGAAATGCGACGTCTTTTGCAATCTGCCCGAAAGACCGTGGTTTGAGTACAAGCCCTATGGTCGTATAAACTCTTTTCAGTTGGGACGACGGGGCGAACTGCGCGCAGGAATCATTTGCGCATGCAGCTAACCGCGCCACCGATGTTGCCTTGATCCCGTCACCGAGTTTCACTTCGAGATGTCTAGCTACTCTTACGGTCATGCTGCAGGTGCCTCCGCGCTGCCGGCGGCATGGCGCTTTGGAAGAGAAAGCGATCCATCGGTAAGCGAGTGGTCGGTGGAGTGGCTGTTGAAGCGCAACTGCTCGATGGCCCCCCAGCAGTTGTTCGCGATGTTCGGCACGCTATGTGTCTTGTCGCTTGCGATTGCAGCGTATTTCTGGTCGCAGGGCGCGACATTCATCATGGCGTTTGCCTGGGTCGAATTGGTTGCAGTCGGTGCGGCGTTGCTCGTCTACTCACGGCATGCGGCAGACCAGGAAAACATCGCCTTGCGCAAAGGTCGGCTGACGGTGGCCCATACATCAGGCAACACGGTCGAGACGGCCGAATTCGCGCCAGAGTGGGTCAGCGTTGAGCCAGTGACTGGGGATGAATCGCTGATCGAGGTCTTCGGGCAGGGGCGGCGGATTGAAGTCGGGCGCTTCGTGCGCCCGGAGTTGAGGCGGCAGCTGGCCAATGAACTGCGACACGCAGTTCGGCTGGCGCGGCTGCAGCCGCAAGGCGCTCTGCCATCGGCAGAGCTTTGACAACACGAGCAGTAATGATGAATACGATGAAAGCAATTTCCACGAAGGTCTCGCAGGCGATGCTGGGCGCGAGCTTGTGGGTGGTCTCGACACTCGCCGTGGCGACCAACGATTTGCCTGGTGGCCCGGCAGTCAATCAGCTCGATCTCCACCCGGCCGTTACGAAGATTGCCGAGGATCAGCGTTATTTGCACTACCTCATGATGGGCGTTTGCCTGGTGATCTTTTTCGCCGTTTTCGGGGTGATGTTCTATTCGATCTTTGTGCATCGCAAGTCGAAGGGCGCCAAACCCGCCAACTTTCACGAGAGCACTGCCGTTGAGATTGCCTGGACGGTGGTGCCTTTCATCATCGTCATCGGCATGGCATTGCCAGCGACCAAGGTGGTCGTCGCGATGAAGGACACCAGCTCGGCTGACTTGACGATCAAGGCGACCGGCATGCAGTGGAAGTGGGGCTATGACTATCTGAACGGAGAGGGCGCCGGCATCGGCTTTGTGTCGACGCTTGATGCGGCTCAGCGTCAGATGTCCGATTCCGGCAATCCGTCGGGAGATGACTACTTGCTGAAGGTCGATCACCCGATGGTCGTTCCTGTCGACAAGAAGATCCGCATCATCACAACCGCCAACGACGTGATTCATGCATTCGCCGTGCCGTCTTTCGGGATCAAGCAGGACGCGATCCCTGGCTTCGTTCGTGACACGTGGTTCCGTGCTGAAAAGATCGGCGATTACCACGGCCAGTGCCAAGAGCTGTGCGGCAAGGAACATGCCTACATGCCAATTCATGTGAAGGTCGTGTCTGCTGCCGACTACACGAAGTGGGTTGAAGGCCAGCGCGCAGCGATGTCCGCCAAGGCTGACGATCCCAGCAAAGTATGGGAGTCGGCCGACCTGATTGCACGCGGCGAGAAGGTCTACAACGGCAACTGTGCCGTCTGCCACGGGGCCAGCGGCAAGGCTGTTGGCGCGATCAAGGCGCTTGATGGCGCTGCAGTGGTGCTCGACGAGGACAAGACCAAGCAGATTGCGGTGCTTCTGAACGGCCAGAACAATGGTGCAATGCCGGCGTGGAAGCAACTCTCCGACACGGAGATCGCCGCCGTGATCACCTACACCAAGAACAACTGGTCGAACAAGACCGGACAAGCTGTCCAGCCGGCCGATGTGGTCGCTGCTCGCAAGTAATCGATTTCAGACACACGATCAGCAGTTTCAGAAGGATCTTCCATGAGTGCAGTACTTGACCACGGTGACCACGGTCACGCGCATGACCACGATCATGATCACGGTGCGCCGCGTGGCTGGCGTCGCTGGTTGTACGCGACGAACCACAAGGACATCGGCACGATGTACCTGTTGTTCTCGTTCGCGATGCTGATCGTTGGTGGAATCCTGGCGATAATCATCCGTCTGGAGCTTTTCCAGCCAGGTCTGCAGTTCGTCAACCCGCAGCTGTTCAACCAGTTGACGACGATGCACGGTCTGATCATGGTGTTCGGCGCGATCATGCCGGCCTTCGTCGGCTTTGCGAACTGGATGATTCCGTTGCAGATCGGCGCGCCGGACATGGCGTTCGCCCGAATGAACAACTTGAGCTTCTGGCTGTTGATTCCCGCTGGCGCGATGCTCGTGGGCTCGTTCTTCATGCCCGGTGGTGCGCCGGCGGCCGGCTGGACGCTCTACGCGCCGCTGACGCTGCAGATGGGCCCGTCGATGGACGTCGGCATCTTTGCGATGCACATCCTCGGTGCTAGTTCGATCATGGGCTCGATCAACATCGTCGTCACCATCCTGAATATGCGCGCGCCCGGCATGACACTGATGAAGATGCCGCTGTTCTGCTGGACCTGGCTGATCACTGCCTACTTGCTGATCGCGGTGATGCCTGTGCTGGCAGGGGCCATCACGATGACGCTGACCGACCGCCACTTCGGCACCAGTTTCTTCAACCCCGCGGGCGGCGGCGATCCAGTGCTGTACCAGCATATCTTCTGGTTCTTCGGCCACCCTGAGGTCTACATCTTGATCTTGCCGGCCTTCGGCATCATCAGTGCCATCATCCCGGCCTTCGCCCGCAAGCGTCTGTTCGGCTACACCTCGATGGTGTACGCCACGGCTTCGATCGCAATCCTGTCGTTCATGGTCTGGGCGCACCACATGTTCACCACTGGCATGCCGGTGACGGGACAGTTGTTCTTCATGTACGCGACCATGCTGATCGCGATACCCACCGGCGTGAAGATCTTCAACTGGATCGCGACCATGTGGCGCGGCTCAATGACCTTCGAGACGCCGATGCTGTTCGCGGTCGGCTTCATCTTCGTGTTCACGATGGGTGGCTTCACTGGGCTGATCCTGTCGGTCGCGCCGGTCGACATCCAGTTGCAGGACACCTATTACGTGGTGGCCCACTTCCATTACGTGCTGGTGGCCGGTTCGCTGTATGCGATGTTCGCAGCTGTCTACTACTGGGGCCCGAAGTGGACCGGCGTGATGTACAGCGAGACCCGAGGCAAGATCCACTTCTGGGGTTCGTTGATCTTCTTCAACATCACCTTCTTCCCGATGCACTTCCTGGGTCTGGCCGGCATGCCGCGCCGCTACGCTGATTACCCCATGCAATTCGCCGACTTCAATGCCCTCGCATCCGTTGGCGCGTTCGGCTTCGGTCTGATGCAGGTGTATTTCTTCTTCTTTGTCGTGTTGCCAATGATGCGCGGTAAGGGTGAGCCCGCGCCGGCCAAGCCATGGGAAGGTGCCGAAGGGCTCGAATGGGAAGTGCCCTCACCGGCACCATTCCACACCTTCGAAACCCCGCCCAAGCTCAACGCCGCAGCGACCAAGGTGATCGCTTGATCAGGGCATCAGCATGACCACGCCCGAGGAAAAGAAAAGCAACATGCGTTTGGGGCTGATCCTCGCCTCGGTCGCGGTGGTCTTTTTCATCGGGTTCATGGTCAATGCTGCTTTGTTCAGCGCTTGACCATGGGTGATCAGCCTCGTCGCAGCTTGTCCGCAGCCAGACTGCTGCGGGATGACAACGTCCGAATGTTCGGCAAGCTGGTGGTCGTCACCGTGCTGATGTTTGGCTTTGGGTATGCGTTGGTGCCGTTGTACCAAGCCGTCTGTACTGCGCTTGGCATCAATGTGCTGACGCTTTCGGACAAGGTGGTATCGGGACGTAGTTCGTCGTCTGGGACCAATTCTCAGGTCGACAAGAGCCGCACCATCACCGTCGAATTCGACGCGAACTCACGCGGCATCTGGAAGTTCAAGCCTGCTGTCAGCAGCATTCAAGTGCATCCGGGTGAACTCACCACGGTGATGTACGAGTTCACCAACACACAGAGCCGGACCATGGCTGCGCAGGCCATTCCGAGTTATGCGCCGATGC
>CANHNO010000016.1 GCA_947462065.1 Burkholderiales bacterium
CCCGATCGGGATCACGCGAATTCCAGGCATCCTCGGCCATCCGCACCTTCTGGCGTGCGGTCTCGGCAGTGAAGGGCGGTAACGGTGGGCGGGTCTCATTCATGGCGTTGCTCCCGGCATGTTGCGTTTGACCACATCAAGAGTTGAGATCGGCGCGAGAGCGCTGCGGCGGGCCGCTGTGTTGCGTTCATGTCCCCCGGGCCGGTTCACCGGTTGCTCGCTTCGGCTCGAGTCCCGCCGGCCCTCCTCCTTTACTTCACTCCACACAGCAGCCCGCCGCAGCGCTCCTGCTACCACCGAAGCGGTCTTGGTTTTGAAGCCTTCGCATGCGGCGATGGTGCCGGCTGACGAGGGTGTGGGGTGACCGGCGCAGCGAAGTAAAGGAGGAAGGCCGGATCGGTCTTGCCGGTAGCGTTTGGGCGGTGACCCGGCCTGGGGGACATGAGCGGAGCCGGTCACCCCGCATCCTCGTCAGCATCGCAAAATGTCAGTAGGTTTTGTACGACAGGAACTTGCCCGACATCACGATGCTGACCCGGTCGCCGGCGGCGTTCGGCTCGCGTGTCAGATCCATCTTGAAGTCGATCGCGCTCATGATGCCGTCGCCGAACTCCTCGTGGATCAGTTCCTTGAAGGTGGTGCCGTAGACGCTCACGAGTTCGTAAAAGCGGTAGATCAGCGGATCGGTCGGCACCGCTGTCGGCAGCGAGCCCTTGTATGGCACGACCTGCAGCCACTTCTCGGCTTCGGCGTCCAGACCGAAGATCTTTGCCACCACCTTGGCCTGCTTTGCGTCGAAGGTCATCTGTCCGAGGCAGCCGGCAGTGACCCACTCCTTGCTCAGGCCGACCTTCTTGGCCACGTCTTCCCATTTGATGCCCTTCCTGACCTTGGCCTCGATGATCATTTCGGTGACGTCGTTGCGGTTCATGCGTGCTCCTTGTGTTGTGCGGTAAGGGAAAGCGGCGTCAGGCCGCGGGTTCGGCGAGCGATAGCCCGGGCTCGACGACCGGCGGAAACGCCGGCGCGCGGCCGTGAGAAAGCTCTTTCGATCGTGCAACCAGGAAGTCAACCAGGTGGTTGCGGATGCGGTAGTACTGGGGGTCGTGGTGCAGCGTCGCGCGCTGCCGGTCGCGCGGCATCGTGTTGCGCACGATCTCGGCAATGCGAGCCTGCGGGCCGTTGCTCATCAGCAGGATCTTGTCGGCCAGCAGGATGGCTTCATCGACGTCGTGCGTGATCATGAACACCGTCTGGTGCGTCTCTGCACAGATGCGCAGCAACTCGTCCTGAATGGTCCCGCGCGTCAGCGCGTCGAGCGCGCCGAAAGGTTCGTCGAGCAGCAGCATCTTTGGCTCGATCGCGAACGCGCGGGCGATACCCACACGCTGCTTCATGCCGCCCGACAGCGCGGAAGGGTTCTTGTCGATGGCAGAGGTCAGGCCGACCAGCTTCACGAACTTCTCGACCTGCGCGTTGGTCTGCGCCGCACTCCACTGCGGCCACTTGCTGCGCACTGCGAAGGCGATGTTCTTGCGCACCGACAGCCATGGCATCAACGCATGGCCCTGAAAAACAACGCCGCGTTCCAGGCTCGGGCCGGCCACTTCGCGGTTGTCCATGAACACATGGCCGGTGGTCGCCTGGTCCAGCCCCGCCAGCACATTCAGGATCGTCGTCTTGCCGCAGCCCGAGTGGCCGATGATGCAGACGAACTCACCCTTCTGGATGCCGAAGTTGACGCTGTCGAAGACAGGCTCGCTGACCTTCCCGTCCGGTGACGGGTAGCTTTTCGACAGACCCTCGATGCGCAGGAATCGCGCTTCGGACGACGAGTTCATGCCGGACTCATTCGACATACGACACCGCCTTCTGTGCTTTCGAGAACATCAGGTCGAGCAGCATGCCGACGACGCCGATCACCAGGATCGCGAAGATCACGTTGGTCAGCGACAGGTTGTTCCACTCGTTCCAGACGAAGTAGCCGATGCCGGTGCCTCCGACCAGCATCTCGGCCGCGACGATCACCAGCCAGGCGATGCCCATGCTGATGCGCATGCCGGTCAGGATCGTCGGCGCTGCGGCCGGCAGGATCACCTCAAAGGCCAGCCGAACACGCGATACCTCCAAGGTCTTCGCGACGTTCAGCCATTCGCGCCGCACGCCGGAAACGCCGAACGCGGTGTTGATCAACATCGGCCACACCGAGCAGATGAAGATCACGAAGATGCCGGAGATCGACGAGTCCTTGATGGTGTAAAGCGCCAGGGGCATCCAGGCCAGCGGCGAGATCGGCTTGAGGACCTGGATGAACGGATCGAGCGCGCGGTAGAGCATCGGGCTCATGCCGATCAGGAATCCCAGGGGGATCGCCACCAGCGCGGCGATGCCGAAACCAAGCGCGACTCGGCCCAGCGAATAGCCGAGTTGCAGCCCAATGCCCTTGTCGTTGGGGCCGTTGTCGTAGAGCGGGTCGGCGAGGTTCTTGACCACCGTCTGACCCATCTGCGCGAGCGTCGGGAAGCCGCTGCTCTTCTTGTCGCCTTCGGCAGCGGCCGGATCCTTGCCGAGCAGCTTCTGGTATTCGATCTGTTCAGGGGTCAGCGTGACGACCGGGCCCGGCGTCGTCTTTGCAGGCAGCGTGGCCAGGTGCCACACAGCCAGCAAAACGAGCAGGATGAGCAGAGACAAGGCGCCCGATTGCAGCGCCTGCTTTTTCTGAGGATTCACCGTGCCGCCTCAGGTCTTGCTGATCGCAAAGCTCTTGGCGTACGCATCGGCCTTGGCCGGGTCGAACTCCTTGCCCATGATCTTGTAGGACTTGTACGCGCCCTCGGGCACCTTCTGGTCGAGCAGCTTTATCTGTTTTTTCGCGTCGGTCAGCAGGAAGACCTGCTCGGCGATCTGCTTGTAGTTGACCTCGCCTTTCAGGTAGCCCCAGCGCTTCATCTGCGTCAGCATCCACACCGCCATGCTCTGCCACGGCACCGGGTCGAAGTCGGCGCGATCAGGCACGTTCTTGATGCCGCCGAGGCCGTCGGCGAACTTGCCGGTCAGAACCTGGTTGACCACGGTCTCGGGCTGGTTCAGGTAGGCCGTCGGGCTGATGACCTTCGCGATCAGCTCACGGTTCTTCGGCTCGCGTGCCATCGCGGCGGCGGTCAGCACCGCGCGGTACAGCGCGGCGAAGGTGTTCGGGTTCTGCTTGATGAAGTCGTCGCTGACACCGAAAGCGCAGCAGGGGTGGCCGTCCCAGATCTCCTTCGACAGGATGTGGATGAAGCCGACCTCGTCGTAGACCGCGCGCTGGTTGAAGGGGTCCGGGCCGAGGAAGCCGTCGATATTGCCGGCCCGCAGGTTGGCCACCATCTCGGGCGGCGGCACGACGCGGATCTGCACATCGGTGTCCGGGTTCAGGCCGCTCTCGGCGAGGTAGTAGCGCAGCAGGAAGTTGTGCATCGAGAACTCGAACGGCACCGCGAACTTGAAGCCCTTCCAGTTCTTCGGGTCACGGTTGTCCTTGTGCTTCAGTGCCAGCGTGATCGCCTGGCCGTTGACGTTCTGGATGGTGGCCACGCGCATCGGCTGGGCCACCGAGCCGATGCCCATCGAGATCGCCAGCGGCATCGGCGACAGGAAGTGCGAGGCGTCGTGCTCCTTGTTGAGCATCTTGTCCCGGATCAACGCCCAGCCGGCGGTCTTGTTGAGCTGGACGTTCAGACCCTGCTGCTTGTAGAAGCCCAGCGGGCTCGCCATGATCAGCGGCGTGGCGCAGGTGATCGCGATGAAGCCGAGCTTCAGGTCGGTTTTCTCCAGCGAACCCTTGTCCTGCGCCATGGCTTCGAGAGCGCCCATCGGCAGCAGCGAAGCGATCGCGGCGCGCGCGGTGCCGGCGCCGACGGCCTGCAGGAAGCGACGGCGCAGCGGTTCGGACGGAAACAACGCCTTGACCAGCGTCGCCTCGATGAAGTCGCGCGAGTAGGACTCGGCAGACAGCGCCTGCGTCTCGGCCTGGTGATCGGCGGCGCTGTGGTCACGACCGCAGCCGCACTTCATCATCAGCGGCCGGTCCGCGTTGTAGGGGTCGAAGCTGTTCGTGGGCTTGGGGTCGTTGTTGCTGCGCATGCGGTCACTCCAGTAGATATGGGAGTGAGCGTACGCAACGCGCATGCAACTGGCCATCGCACGAGTGGGGAAAGCTGCGTAGGGCTGGCACTACAAACGGCAGTGCGCCCCCGCGGGTCTAGCGCTGGCGCCGCCGCTGTTCGCAGAATCCGCAGTGCTGCACCTGCGGCCGCCCGGCAAGCCGATGGCGTTCGATCGGCGCGTCGCACGAAGCGCACAGGCCATAGCTGCCGGCCTCCAGCCGGGCCCGAGCAGCTCGCACCTCGCTCAGGACCACCTGGTCCGGGCGCGCGCCGGGCAATGCGGCGGTAGCTGCCGTGTGGTCGTTGCCGGACACCGGCGACTCGCGCAGCAGCCGATCCATCGTCTGCGACATGTCGACCAGTCGCCGTTCGAGGTCGTCCAGGCGATGCCGGAGCAGGCTGTTCATCGGCTCTTCCATCGCAGGGCCGTGGCTGTGGCTCGGCATGGCGTATCGAGCGGTCCAGAGAGTCGGTGTCGTCTGCATGGCAGTCCTCCGGGATTCAGCCCTGCGGTGGCGCAGGACGAGACACGATGTTGTCAGCACACGGGTCGTCGAGTTTGCGTTCGATCAAACAATCGACGCGGGACCGGATGACGCCCCATCGGGCGTTGCCGCGCCGCACGGCGCAGCGTGCTCACTCGTGCAGCAGTTCCTGCTTCACCGCGTACAACGCCAGTTCGACGTCGTTGCGCGCGCCGGTCTTGTCGAGGATGCGGGCGCGGTAGGTGCTGACGGTGTTCGACGACAGGATCAGCTGCTCGGCGATCTCGCCGACGCTGCGACCGACCGCGAGCAGACGGAACACCTGGTACTCGCGGTGCGACAGCCGCTCGTGCAGCGGCTCGTCGGCTGAGCGCGTCGCGCCGACCCCGGCCCCGAGTGCCGTCGCCATGTGCTCGGCCACCGTTGGCGTAATGAACAGCCCGCCCGCCGCGACCTTGCGGATCGCGGCGGACATCTGCTCCGAGTCGGCACTCTTGTTCAGATAGCCGGCCGCGCCCAGCTTCAGGCTGCGCACCGCGTACTGCTTGTCGGGGTAGGTGCTGAGCATCAGCACCGGCAGCTTCGGGAACTCCGTCTTCAACTGGCGCAGCACGTCGAGTCCGTCGCGTTGCGGCATCGCGATGTCCATCAGTACCACCTTGATACCCAACGCGTCGGCCGTGCTGGCCTCGCGCACCTTGCGGATCGCGTCCGGACCGTTGTCGGCCTCGCCGGCCACCACGATGTCGCCGGTGTCGGCGAGCATCTGCTTGATGCCCTGGCGCACGATCAGGTGGTCGTCGCAGATCAGCACGCGGATCATGGCAAGGACTCACCGGATGGCAGCGGTATCGGCATGGTGAGCCGGACGCAGGTGCCGTGGCGAGGCACGCTGTCGATCTCCAGCGTGCCGCCGAAATGGCCGGCCCGCTCGCGCATGCCCATCACGCCGTAGCTTCGCGGATGGTTCAATGCCGACGGCTCGGCGCCGACGCCGTCGTCGCGAACCTCGACATGCAAGGTCGCTTGCGGCGGGCCGTCGACATACAGCCGGATGCGCACGGAATGCGCCTGTGCATGCCGGGCGACATTGCTCAGCATTTCCTGGAAGATGCGGAACACCGCGATCGCCCAGCGGTCTCCTCCCGGGCCGCTCGGTGGGTCGGTGTGTGCGGCGACATGCATCTGCAGGTCGGCGCGCAGCTCGGTGGTCTCGATGAACTCCTGCGCCTGCCATTCGAGAGCCGCCCACAAACCCTGATGGTCGAGGATGCTCGGGCGAAGGTCGGTGATGATGCGGCCCAGGTTGTCCACAGCGGTGTCGATCGTGCGGCCCATGCCAAGACACTTGCCCCTGAGCTCGGGCCGGTCCTGCACCCGCTTCTCGACCCAGCCAACGTCCATCTTCAAGGCGACCAGCAGCGAGCCCAATTCGTCGTGGATCTCGCGGGCGATGCGGGTGCGCTCTTCCTCACGCACCGACTCCGAATACGCCGACAGCTCACGCAATGCGCCCAGCGCCTGCGTCAGCTCGGCGGTGCGCTCTGCGACCCGGCGTTCGAGTTGCTCGTGAGATTGCTGCAGCAGCGACTCGCTGCGCTTGCGCTCGGTGATGTCGCGCATGGTGACGACCGCCCCCTGCACCACGCCGCCGTCGAGGATCGGGTGTGATGAGTACTCGGCCGAGAACGCGCTGCCATCGGCTCGCCACAGCACCTCGTTGTCAATGCGACAGGGCAAGCCGCGGCGGAAGGCGTTGAAGATCGGACAGTCGGCCTCCGGGTAGGGTATCCCGTCGGCATGGGTATGGTGGATCAGCTCATGCATGTTGCGGCCGAGCACAGCATCAGTGGCGTAACCCAGCATCTCGGCCGCTGCGCTGTTGACGAAATTGCAGCAACCGAACATGTCAACGCCGAAGATGCCTTCGCCGGTCGACTCGAGCAGCAGCTGAAGTTGCTCCGTCCACGCTCCGCCCTCGGTCGGTACGATCGGAGCAGACGACGGGGTAGGACGCAGGGTGAGGGAGGGCATGGAGGTGCACGGTTCTGGTGCGAATTCCGGGGTGCTGCAAACGACGTGCCACCTGCGGCCGGGCCACTGTGAACAGGACATCGGGAAGAATCTCGGCTGGTCTTCGACCCAGCCGATTCATCCTTGCGACGAGATCCACCGCCATGCCACCCAGCCCGCTTCGCTCGCTGCTCGCAGCCGTTGGCCTTGCGCCGAAGCCTTCGGCGATTCGAGCCGACGCTGCCCCGGCGCAGGCGCCTGGCGACGCGCCCTCGCTCAGCCTCAGCGCAGCCGAATGGCAGCAGCGTCTGAGCCCAGCGCAGTTCCACGTGCTGCGTGAAGAAGGCACTGAGCGGCCTCATTCCAGCGCGCTGAATCGGGAAAAGCGCGCTGGCGTCTACGCCTGCGCCGGCTGCGGCACGGCACTGTTCAGCTCGGAAATGAAGTTCGACAGCGGTACCGGCTGGCCCAGTTTCTTCACCACTCTGCCCAGCGTGTTCGCGACAACGACTGACTATCAGCTGATCTTCCCGCGCACCGAGTACCACTGCGCCTGCTGCGGTGGCCACCACGGCCATGTGTTCAACGATGGCCCGGCGCCCACGGGCCATCGCTATTGCAACAACGGAGTCGCGCTGACGTTTCACCCCGCGGACTGAGCTCAGGGCGCGCACCCGACAATCGCGCATTCCATCGAAAGCCCGCATGCCCAAACCCACGACCATTCCGCAGTCTCGCGTCCACCGCGACCTGACCGACGCCGAGTTCGCCGAGCTCGACGATCTGCTGACGAAGACACCCGAGCCGCTGGAGCCGGTCGATGTGGTGATGCTTGATGGCTTCCTCTGCGGCGTGCTGGTGCAGCCAGTGCTGCTGGAGACTGCGACCTGGCTGCCGCATGTCTTCGACTTCGATGGCACACCGCTGCCGGAGGATGTCGATGCCGCATGGCTGGAACGGACTACCGCGCTGATTCTGCGCCGCCACGCCGCGCTGACCCGGGCGATCGCCGAAGACGGCTGGTTCGACCCGCTGGTGCTCGAAGCCGACGAGAACGCGCAAGCGGACTCGGCGGGCGATGGCGAGAAGGCGCCCCAGGACGAGCTTCTGGCTGGATTGCACCCCGTGTCGCAGTCGCTGATGCCCTGGGTCGCCGGTTTTCAGCACGCCACGCAGTGCTTCCCGGACCTCTCCGAACTGAGCGACGACGCGGTACTGTCGGCACTGGCGCGGCTCTACCGACACCTGCCGGCCGAGAGCGACGACGAGCGCGAGGTGGTCGCCACGCTGGATCGGGAGCAGCCACTGACCACGCTCGATGATGCGATCGAGGATCTGGTGATCGCGGTGGCCGACCTGTCCGACCTGACCCGCAAGGCGCGCTTCAAGGTTGAGACCGTCAAGCGCGACGCGCCCAAGGCTGGTCGCAACGATCCCTGCCCCTGCGGCAGCGGCAAGAAGTTCAAGGCCTGTCACGGCAAAACCTGATCAGATGCGCCTGCAGCTGCTGTCCGACCTGCACCTGGAAACCGAGGTCTTCGAGCCGCAGCCAGCGCCGGGTGCCGAGTTGCTGGTGCTGGCCGGGGACGTGGACAGCACCTGGCGTGAACTCGACCGATTCGGCAGTTGGCCGGTACCGGTGATCTTCGTCCCCGGCAACCACGAATTCGACCAGCGCGAGCTTGACGACGCGACGCCCGCGCTGAGGGCACGCTGTGAATCGCTGGGCATCACGATGCTTGAGAAGCAGTGCTGCATCCGCACCGATGTGCAGGGCCGGCGCATCCGTTTCGTTGCCACCACCCGCTGGAGTGATTTCGAGCTGTTCGGCAGCGCCCAGCAGGCTCGGGCGATGCGTGCGGCCACCTACTTCGTCGACGTGATGCGATCGACACACCACGGCGCACCGTTCGATGCTGCTGCGGTACGCGCCCTGGCGCTGGCCTGTCGCGACTGGCTTGCTGCGGAATTGGTGCGCGCACCGGCGTCGCCCGACGAGACCTGGGATGCGACGGTCGTCGTCACCCACTACGCGCCCAGCGTGCGCAGCGCCGACCCGCGCTACGGCAAGCAGCCTGGCACCGCCAGCTTCTGCAACGCCGACGATGAGCTGCTGCCACACGCCGATCTGTGGATCCACGGCCACCTGCATAGCCGCCATGACTACCGCATCGCGCATCCGAGGTGCCCGAGCGGCAAGAGCGAGACGCGGGTGATCTGCAACGCCCGCGGCCACAGCCGCAAGGGTGAGGCCGATCACTACAACGGGCTGCTCACCGTCGAGGTGTGAGTCGCGTCGGGCTGCCTCAGTCCGCGCCGCTCAGTCCGTCGAAGCAGGTCGGCAGCAGCAACTCGAGGATCCGTTCGTCGGAATGCTGGCCGGACATTTTCAGCAGGCCCAGCACCGGGTCGCAGGCCCGCGCGCGTCTTCCTGCGCTCGAAAGACAGCAAGACCCCCGGACCCGATCCAGTCGGCGCTGGTTCTACGATCGACACTCCTGGATCGCCGCATTCCCATGTATCTGCCATCCCACTTCGAAGAATCCCGTGTCGAGGTGTTGCATCAGCTGATGCGCACCCACCCGCTGGGCCTGCTGATCACTCAGTCGAGACCCCACGCTGACGGCGCGCCTGCACCCGTCGAGGCCAACGCGCTGCCGTTCCACCTCGACGAGGGGCGCGGTCCGCACGGCACGCTGGTCGCGCACGTGGCGCGGGCCAACCCAGTGTGGCGTGAGGCGCGCACCGATGCCGAGGTCCTGGTGGTGTTCCAGGGCCCGCAGGCCTACATCTCTCCGGGCTGGTATGCGACCAAGCGGGAGACCGGCAAGGTGGTGCCAACCTGGAATTACGTGCTGGTCGAGGCGCGTGGCCGATTGATCGTTCGCGATGACGCCACCTGGGCGCATGCACTGGTGTCGACCTTGACCGACCTGCACGAGGCGGCTCGCCCTGTGCCGTGGAAGGTCAGCGATGCGCCGGCCGATTACATTGCGGCGACCCAGCGCGCCATCGTTGGCATCGAGGTCGAGCTGAGCTCGCTGAAAGGCAAGTGGAAGGTCAGCCAGAACCGCTCGGCGGCCGACCGCGCTGGCGTCGTTCAAGGCCTGACGGCCATCGGCCGTGAAGACGCCGCGACACTGGTCGATACGCACGGGCCCGTGCCAACGTCCTGAACTTCCTCATGAAGAGATCCGTACTCGTGTTGCTTGCCTGGCTGGTCACTGCCGCGGCCCATGCCGCGCCGCCGTTCGAGGACACGCTGGCCCAGCGTCTGCAGGCCTGCACCGGATGCCACGGTGCGCAAGGCCGAGCCGCAGCCGGCGGTTACCAGCCACGGCTGGCGGGCAAGCCGGCCGGCTATCTGTATCACCAACTGCTGAATTTCCGCGATGGCCGACGCGACTACGGGCCGATGACTTCGCTGGTCGACCCGCTCAGCGATGCCTACCTGCAGGAGATCGCCGACCACTTCGCAGCGCTCGAGGTGCCATACCCCGCGCCGCAACCGTCCACCTTGGCGCCCGCCACCCTGCAGCGCGGCGAACAAATCGTGCGCCAAGGCGATGCCGCCCGTGGCGTGCTGGCCTGCAACCAGTGCCACGGCGACACGATGATGGGCGTGGCTCCGGCCATCCCCGGCCTGCTCGGCCTGCCGCGTGATTACATCAACGCGCAGCTTGGCGCCTGGCGCAGTGGCAAGCGTCGCGCGCAGGCGCCCGACTGCATGGCGCATGTCGCGCAGCAGCTGAGCCTGGTCGATATCGAAGCGGTCTCGCACTGGCTCGCGGCGCAGCCGGTGCCGGCCGGCGGAAAGCCGCTGACGGCCTTGCCTGATGGCCACAAGCTGCCTGCGGCCTGCGGCGGAGTCAGCGCCGAAGCGGCAACCGCGGCGGGTGCCGTCCGATGAGCCGCAGTCGGATCGGGTTGTGGGCCCTGGCAAGCGCTGCCGTCATTGGTGCATTGGCAGCCGGTGTCGTCGCGCTGAACCTGCGCGGCGAGGGCGACCTGAGCGCCGAGATCGCCGCGGCGCAGCCACCCGGCCAGCCCGCCAGTACTGAACTGGTGGCGCGTGGTGCGTACCTCGCTCGGGCTGGCAACTGCATGGCCTGCCACACCTCGCGTGGTGGCGAGCCGTATGCCGGCGGGCGCGGCATCGACACGCCGTTCGGCACCGTCTACAGCAGCAACCTGACCCCCGATGAGCAGACCGGCCTGGGCCGATGGTCAGCGCCGGCCTTCTGGCGCGCGATGCACCACGGCCGCTCCGCCGATGGCCGGCTGCTGGTGCCGGCCTTCCCGTACACCAGCACCACGCAGGTCAGCCGTGCCGACTCGGACGCGCTGTATGCGTACCTGCGCAGCCTGCCGCCGGTGATGCAGGCTGCCCGCCCGCACGACCTGCGCTTCCCGTTCAACACCCAGGCCGCGCTGGCCGTCTGGCGCGCGCTGTACTTCCAGCCGGGCGAGTTCCAGCCCGACACGGCTCGATCGGCCGAATGGAACCGCGGCGCCTACCTGGTGCAGGGCCTGGGCCATTGCAACGCCTGCCATGCGCACCGCAATGCGCTGGGCGGCACGACCGGTCCGCTGGACCTGGGCGGCGGGTTGATCCCGGTGCAGAACTGGTATGCGCCGTCGCTGACCGATTCACGCGAGGCTGGCGTGGCCGAATGGACCGAATCCGAAATCGTCGCGCTGCTGAAGGCCGGTGTGGTCGATCGCCATGGCGCGCTGGCCGTGGCCTCAGGCCCGATGGGCGAGGTGGTGCTGCGCAGCACGCAGCACCTGAGCGATGCCGATCTGGGCGCGATGGCGGTGTATCTGAAGACGCTGGGCCAAGCGCAGGGTGACATGCAGGGTGCGGCGCCTGCAACGGTCGCAACTGGCTTGAGCACCACCGGCGATCGCGGTGCGACGTTGTATGCCGACCACTGCGCCAGCTGCCACGGCGAGCGCGGGGAGGGCATTTCGGGTGCTTATCCCGCATTGGCCGGCAACCGGGCGGTGACGATGGCGGTGCCAGCGAACCTGGTGCGCATCGTCCTGGAAGGCGGCTTCGCCCCGGCCACCGCCGGCAACCCACAGCCCTACGGCATGCCACCGTTTGCGCAGACCTTCAGCAACGACGAGGTGGCCGCGGTGCTGACTCATCTGCGCCGCAGTTGGGGCAACAGCGCGGAGGCGGTGACGCCGTTGGACGTCCTTCGGTACCGCGAAAGCGGCGCGCGCTGACGTGGCGCTGCGACCGATCGATCAGAACGGGATGTCGTCGTCCATGTCGTCGAAGCCGGTCGACGATTTCGCGGCGGGCTTGGTCGCAGCCGGGCGGCTGGCCGGCGGTGCGCTGCGAGTCGCTGGTGCGGCGCGGCTTTCGCCCCGGCCGCCACCACCCTGGTCGTAACTCGAATCGCCACCGGCATCGCCGCCCATGCCTTCACGGCCGCCCAGCAATTGCATGTTGTCGGCGATGACCTCGGTGGTGTAGACGTCCTTGCCATCCTTGTCCTGCCACTTGCGGGTCTTCAGCCGGCCTTCGACATAGACGGGGCGGCCCTTCTTCAGGTACTCGCCGGCGATCTCGGCCAGGCGGTCGTAGAAGACGACGCGATGCCATTCGGTTTCCTCCACCTTGTCGCCGCTGGTCTTGTCCTTCCAGTTGCGGGTGGTGGCGACGCTGATGTTGCAGATCGCGTTGCCGTTCGGGGTGTAGCGCACCTCGGGGTCGCGACCCAGGTTGCCGATGAGGATGACTTTGTTGATCGAGGCCATGTGCGCTGCTCCGGAAGACGATTTCTGATCCGGCAGATTATCGACTTCGCGCCATCCTGTCCTCATCGTTACCATCGGGTTTCATGCTTTTGGCCGCCCAATGACCCCCTATGTCGATGTGATGGATGCAAGCGCGGCCGAGGTGCCGACGGCTCGGGGCGAGGCGCTCACTGCCCATGGCCGCGCGGCGCTGTCGGTGCTGCAGACGGTGTTCGGCTACACCGCCTTTCGCAATGCCCAGGCCGAGATCGTCGACCACGTCTGTGCCGACGGCGATGCGCTGGTGCTGATGCCCACCGGAGGCGGCAAGAGCCTGTGCTACCAGGTGCCGGCCATCGTGCGGCACCGTGCCGACCGTGGCGTCAGCATCGTGGTGAGTCCGCTGATCGCACTGATGCACGATCAGGTTGGCGCGCTGGAAGAGGCCGGTGTGCACGCGGCGTACCTGAATTCGAGCCTGACGTCCGAGGAAGCCCAGCGCATCGAGCGCGAGATGATGGGCGGGCGCTTGGTGATGCTGTACGCCGCACCGGAACGCCTGACCACGCCGCGCTTCCTGGCGCAGCTCGATTCATTGCACGAGCGTGGGCTGCTCAGCCTGTTCGCGATCGACGAAGCGCACTGCGTGAGCCAGTGGGGGCACGACTTCCGCGAGGACTACCTGTCGCTCAACGTGCTGCACGAGCGCTATCCGGGCGTGCCGCGCATCGCACTCACGGCCACCGCCGACGACCTGACCCGCGCCGACATCATCGAGCGCTTGCAACTCGAAGACGCCCGCATCTTCATCAGCAGCTTCGACCGGCCGAACATCCGCTACGGCATTGTCGAGAAGGACAACGCACGCGCGCAGCTACTCCGTTTCATCCAGGATGAACACGACGGCGAGGCTGGCATCGTCTACTGCCAGTCGCGCAAGAAGGTGGATGAAACAGCGGCGTGGCTGAGCGAAGAGGGCATCACCGCGCTGCCGTACCACGCCGGGCTCGATGCCGATGTGCGGCGGCGGCATCAGGACCGCTTCCTTCGCGAGGAGGGGCTGGTGATGGTCGCGACGATCGCCTTCGGCATGGGCATCGACAAGCCCGATGTGCGTTTCGTGGCACACCTCGACCTGCCCAAGAACATCGAAAGCTACTACCAGGAAACCGGCCGCGCCGGCCGCGATGGCCTGCCCGCCGACGCCTGGATGGCCTATGGCCTCGCTGATGTGGTCAACCAGCGCCGCATGATCGACGACAGCCCGGCCGACGAGGAATTCAAGCGCGGCCAGGTCGGCAAGCTCGAAGCGCTGCTGGCGCTGGCCGAGACGCACGACTGCCGCCGCGTGCGACTGCTGGCCTACTTCGGCGAACCCAGCGTGCGGTGCGCCGCGCACCAGAACGCCTGCGACAACTGCCTGAGCCCGCCGGTCACCTGGAACGCGACCGAGGCGGCGCGCAAGGCGCTGAGTTGCATCTACCGTTTTCACCAGAACGGCGGCCAGCGCTTCGGCGCCGGGCACCTGATCGACGTACTGCGCGGAAAGGTCACCGACAAGGTGACGCAGCACGGACATGCGACGCTGTCGACGTTCGGCATCGGTGCCGATGTGTCCGAAGGGCAATGGCGCGCGGTCCTGCGCCAGCTGATCGCGCTCGGCTACCTGCGCACCGAGGGCGAGTACCACACGCTTGAACTGACGGCCAGCGCGCGCGAGGTGCTGCGCGGCGAGGTGCAGTTGCTGCTGCGCGAGGCGAGCGCGTCTGCGTCGACCGCGCGCAGCAAGCGGCGCGGTGTGGCGACACCGCGCGCCGGTGCTTTCAAGGACAAGGCGCCGCCGGTGCCTTTGGGCGCCGAGGCCACCGAGCGTTTCTCCGCGCTGAAGGCCTGGCGCGCCGAGGTGGCCCGCGAGCACAACCTGCCTGCCTATGTGGTGTTCCACGACGCGACGCTGGCCGAGATGGCACGGGCGCAGCCGAAGTCGCTGGACGACATCGCGCAGATCAGCGGCGTCGGCGCGAAGAAGCTCGAGGCCTACGGGCGCGAGATCCTGCGGGTGCTGCAGGGTTGAGCTGCCCGGACTGCACGCCTGTTGAACACGCAAGCCCCAAGAAGGGACACGAGTTCGTCAGGCCCGCGGGCTGTCCATCCACGTGAACCCGGCTTGTTGTGCTGTGGAGCGATCTCTATGCTATTTGCCGCTTGATGTAAGGAAACGTGTCCGTTCATTGCAGAATCATCTGATGTCGACAATCACCCCATGGGTCGCCAGCCCTGCAACTTGGCTCATCGGCGCGAAGCGCTGCATCCTGATGACGGCCATGGTGGGCGCATGGACCTGCACGGGCGCCCTGGCGCAGTCGGCTGCCGACAGCCCGCCGTTCACCTCGCCAGGCAGCAATTCATGGACCTTCGCCATCGACAACGACTTTCTGGCCTTGAGTTCCCGTGACGCGGGCTATTCCGGCGGCTTCATGTTCACGATCTCCGGCCCGGATGCGGCAGACAACCTGGTGTCCCTCGATGGTGTGCTCGGATTCATCGACAACTGGTGGCTGCCTGGCGCCACGCGTACCTCGTCGAAAACAGCTTTGCAGTTTGGGGCCCAGGCGTACACACCGGAGGACAAGGAATCGCGCGCACCGATTTACGACGACCGGCCCTATGCAGGCCTGTTCTCGTTGACCAGCACCCGGATGACTATCACCGATGCGGGCCAGACCGCCTGGTCTTCGGCGCTGACCGTGGGCGTGCTCGGCACCTCATTGGGCAAGCACCTGCACCGCGGCTTTCACCAACTGATCGGCAGCCAGAAACCGAACGGCTACAAATACCAGATCTCGGAGGGCGGTGAGCCCACCCTGAAGTACACCGCGCGGCGGCAGGGTCTGATCGCCAAATATCGCTCGGTTCCTGGTGGACGGGCCGACTTCAAGTGGGGCGTCGAGGCCGGCCTGGGCTACATCACCGAAGCGAGCTTGATGGTGTCTGGACGGTATGGCAAGTTCTCGACGCCGTGGTGGTCGCTGTACCCGGAGCGCAGCGAGTACTACGCACCGCCGGCCAGCAGCATCGACGGCGATCTGTACCTGCTGTACGGAGCCAGCACCAGTCTGCGTGGCTACAACGCACTGCTGCAGGGGCAGTTCCGCCACTCGGATGTGAAGCTTTCTTCCAACGAAGTGGAGAAGGTACTGGGTGCGGCGCACCTCGGGGTCGTTTGGGGCATCACCCGTGCAACCAGCCTGAGTTATGTGCTGCGATTCCAATCTGCGGAAATCAAGCGCGGAGCTGGTGCGCGCGACAGCTACGTCGGCAGCCTGTATCTGAACATCGGGTTCTGACGGCCAGCGGCTGAGCTGCGGCCGCCGCGCCCGGGGGCGATCCGTATGATGGGCGGCTTTGCGTTGCGCAGCCGATGCCCATCTCCTCGTCGACACCGCCTCCGGAGGCGCCGCACGGCCGCGAGACTTCTCTCGAAGCTCGTGTGACCCGCGAGCCCTCTCTGGAAGCACGCGTCATCCGCGTGCGGGGCGCTCGCACGCACAACCTGAAGAACATTGATGTCGACATCCCGCGACATCAGCTGGTGGTCATCACCGGGCTGAGCGGCTCGGGCAAATCGAGCCTCGCATTCGACACGCTGTATGCCGAAGGGCAACGTCGCTATGTCGAGAGCCTGAGCACCTACGCGCGGCAGTTCCTGCAGCTGATGGACAAGCCCGATGTCGACATCATCGAAGGGCTGAGTCCGGCGATCAGCATCGAGCAGAAGGCAACCTCGCACAACCCACGCTCCACCGTCGGTACCGTCACCGAGATCCACGACTACCTGCGCCTGCTCTATGCCCGCGCCGGCACGCCCTTCTGTCCCGACCATCAGCTCGCGCTGCAGGCTCAGAGCGTGAGCCAGATGGTCGATGCCACGCTGGCGCTGCCCGAAGGCACACGGCTGATGGTGTTGGCGCCGGTGGTGCGCGAACGCAAGGGCGAGTTCGCCGAGCTGTTCGCCGACATGCAGGCGCAGGGCTATGTGCGTTTCCGCATCGACGGAACGGCGCACGAAGCCGGCGAGCTGCCCGCGCTGAAGAAGAACGAGAAGCACGACATCGACGTGGTGCTCGACCGCGTCAAGGTTGTCCAACCCGCCAGCGCCGATGCCGACAGCGGCCTCAAGCAGCGCCTGGCCGAAAGCTTCGAGGCCGCGTTGCGCATCGCCGATGGCCGTGCCATCGCGCTCGAGATGGACGGCGGCCGCGAGCATCTTTTTTCCAGCAAGTTTGCCTGCCCGATCTGCAGCTATGCGCTTGCCGAACTGGAGCCTCGGTTGTTCTCGTTCAATTCTCCGCAGGGCGCCTGCCCGACCTGCGACGGCATCGGCCAGGTGACGGTGTTCGACCCGCAGCGCGTCGTCGGCTTTCCGAGCCTGAGCCTCGCCAGCGGCGCGGTCAAGGGCTGGGACCGGCGCAACAGCTACACCTTCACGCTGCTCGAAGCGGTGGCGAAGCACTATCGCTTCGACATCGACACGCCGTTCGATGCGCTGCCTGCAGCGATCCAGCAAGTGCTGCTGTATGGATCGGACAGCGAAGAGATCAGCTTCGTCTACACCTCAGACTCGATCGGTCGTGACGGGGCCACCAAGGCACGCAGCGTCAAGCGCAAGCACCCCTTCGAAGGCATCATCCCGACGCTGGAGCGCCGCTACCGTGAGACCGATTCAGCCTTGGTGCGCGAAGACCTGGCCCGTTACCAGAACCCCAAGCCCTGCCCCGATTGCGGTGGCACCCGGCTGCGCCGCGAGGCCCGCCATGTGTTCCTGCAGGGCGTCGGTGACGACATTGGCGAGCCGATCTACCGTGTCGAGCGCGGCACGCTGCGTGAGGGACTGGCCTATTTCGAGCGTTTGCAGCTGAAGGGAGCGAAAGCCGAGATCGCCGACAAGGTGATCCGCGAGATCCGCTCGCGGCTGAAGTTCCTGAACGACGTGGGCCTGAACTACCTGAGCCTGGACCGCAGCGCCGATACGCTGAGCGGTGGCGAGTCACAGCGCATCCGCCTCGCCTCGCAGATCGGCAGCGGCCTGACCGGCGTGATGTACGTACTCGACGAGCCCAGCATCGGCCTGCACCAGCGCGACAACGAAAGGTTGCTCGGCACGCTGCGCCACCTGCGCGACATCGGCAACAGCGTGCTGGTGGTCGAGCACGACGAGGATGCGATCCGCGCCGCTGACCATGTGATCGACATGGGCCCAGGCGCTGGCGTGCATGGAGGCCGTGTGATGGCCCAGGGCACGCCCGACGAGGTGGCCGCGAACCCCGCCTCGCTGACCGGCCAGTACCTGTCGCGGGTTTTGCGCATTCACGTTCCGAAGCGGCGCCCGCCGATCGCGGGTCAGGTGCTCCGTATTGCGAACGCTCGCGGCCACAACCTGAAGAACGTCAGCGTTGAAATCCCGATCGGCTTGCTGACCTGCGTCACCGGCGTCTCAGGCTCAGGCAAGAGCACGCTGGTCAACGACACGTTGTATGCGGCGGTCGCGCGCAAGCTCTACAACAGTCATGTCGAGGCCGCGCCGCACGATGCAATCGAGGGGCTCGAAGCCTTCGACAAGGCCATCAACGTCGACCAGAGCCCGATCGGCCGCACGCCACGCAGCAACCCGGCCACTTACACCGGCATGTTCACGCCGATCCGCGAGCTCTACGCCGAGATGAACACCGCGAAGGAGCGCGGCTACGGGCCGGGACGCTTCAGTTTCAACGTCAGCGCCTCAGCCGGCGGCGGGCGCTGCGAGGCCTGCCAGGGCGATGGCGTGCTGAAGGTGGAGATGCACTTCCTGCCCGATGTCTACGTCACCTGCGATTTGTGCCAGGGCCAGCGCTACAACCGGGAGACGCTGGAGGTGCTGTACCGCGGCAAGAACATCACCGAGGTGCTGGCGCTCACAGTCGAGGATGCGCATGCGCATTTCAGTGCCGTGCCCAATATTGCCCGCCGGCTGCAGACGCTGCTGGATGTGGGTCTGGGCTACATCCGCCTCGGCCAGAGCGCGACCACGCTGTCGGGTGGCGAGGCGCAGCGCGTGAAGCTGGCGCTTGAATTGAGCAAGCGCGACACCGGCCGCACGCTGTACATCCTCGACGAGCCCACCACCGGCCTCCACTTCGCCGACATTGCGCTGCTGCTGAAGGTGCTGCACCAGCTTCGCGACGCGGGCAACACCATCGTCGTGATCGAGCACAACCTTGACGTCATCAAGACAGCCGACTGGCTGATTGACATGGGCCCCGAAGGCGGCGCCGGAGGCGGGCAGGTGGTGGTGGTCGGTACACCGGAAACCGTGGCGGCCCATGCGGAAAGTGACACCGGGCGGTATCTGAAGCCGCTGCTCTGAAGAGCGCATTGAGTGTTGGTGCGCCCGGCTGGGATCGAACCAGCAACCCCTGCCTTCGGAGGGCAGTACTCTATCCATTGAGCTACGGACGCAACGCTTTCGATTGTAGGGGGCGCCCCGGAAGGCGCGGCCTCGCGAGCACGACGTCATGCTTCGAGACGCTTGGATGGTCACCCCCAGCTTTATACTCAGTCGCTGTGCTGACGTGGTCCGCTATGGGTTGCGTCTCCGGCGCCGTTTGGGTTCCGGATCGCGTGACGCGCGCACGACTCCGAACTGATTTTCAGCATCACCCCGCGATCCGAGGAATTCATGAGCGACCCCAGCCACTCCCACGACGAAGAAAACCATGAAGGGCCGATCAAGACCACCAAGCAGTTGGTTGTCACGGTGCTGCTGTCCTTCGTTGTTCCAGTGATTGCCATCGTTTTGCTGGCCAGCTATGTGACCGCCGACAAGAGGCCCGCGGCGGGCAGCGACGCTCTCACCCCCGAGTCCATCGCACTCCGCATCGCTCCGATCGGGGCGGTCACTGTCAAGGATGTGGCCAATCCGGCATCCTGGAAGACCGGTGAGCAGGTGTATGCCGCGCAATGCTCGGCCTGCCATACGGCGGGTCTGGCCGGGGCACCCAAGTTTGGCGATACCGCTGCCTGGGCAGCGCGCAACGCTCAGGGGTATGACGTCCTGCTGACCAGTGCGCTGAAAGGCAAGAACGCCATGGGCGCTCAAGGCGGCGGTGATTACAGCGACGTCGAGATTGGCCGCGCGGTCGTCTACATGGCCAACAAGAGCGGTGCGAGTTTCGCTGAGCCTGCAGCACCCAGCGCAGCACCTGCTGCCGACGCTGCACCGGCGCCGGTGACTGAGCCGGTCGCTGCGGCGCCTGAGCCAGCGCCTGCAGAGGCCAAGCCGGCCGAACCGGCAGCTGCGGTGGTGGTCGCGGCGGCTGCGGTACCTGCTGCTGCTGCAACCAATGCGGTTCCAGCCCTTTACACCCAGGCCTGCGCGGTCTGCCACGGAGCGGGCATAGCCGGCGCACCGAAGCTGGGTGACAAGGCCGCCTGGGCGCCTCGTCTGGCGCAGGGTATTGATGGCCTGACGGCCAGTGCCATCAAGGGCAAAAACGCAATGCCGCCGCGCGGTGGCTCACAGGGCAGCGATGCCGACATCAAGGCGGTGGTCACCTACATGGTCAACACTGTCAAGTAAGCGCCAGCCGCACGATAGAAAGCCGACCCGAGGGTCGGCTTTTTCATGCCGGTGCCGCCCCGCGGCTAGCCCGCCTGATCGCTGGCCGGGCTGAGTCTGAAGCCGAAACGCGCAGGCAGATCGGCGAAGCGAGCCTCGCGCAAGGTCCAGCCGCCGCACTCGATTGCATCAGCCGCAGTTTCCATGTCCAGTGTGTGCACCAGGCCCAGTCCGAGGTCGGTGGAAATGAACAGGCGTCCGCGTTCATCAAGCCAGGCCGAGTCGTACTGCGCCAGCGCGCCGCTGTGGCTGCGCAAGACGACGGTCTGATCTGCGCCTGGGCGCTGCAGCCGCCAGACCCACGGCGCGGCTTCGAGCTCGACATACACCCGCTGCGGCCCGTTCTGGAAGTACCAGGCGCCAGCCTCGTCGCAGGCGTAATTGCGCTCGATGAATTCGCGCAGCCCGACATGTTCGAGGCGGCTGCCCTTGGGATGCGGGAAACGGCCGGCGGCCTGGACATGGTCATCACGCAGGTACCAGTTTCCGCGCGCATCCAGCCCCAGCCAGCCGCGGCAGTGCGGTACGTTCGGCCATTTCGCGAGCGCCGCAGCAACGATGTCGTCCATGGCTGATGGTCGCCGATTCAGCCGCCGTGCGCGTGCAGCCAGCGCACCACTTGCTCGGGCATGGCTTGCAAGTGCCCGGGAAACGCTCCGCTGGCGAACCCGGCGTGCCCGCCGCGCGCCGGCTGCCACAGGGTCACATGGCGTCCGACCTCTTGTGGGCCTGGCAATGAAGCAGCCGGCACGAAGGGATCGTTGCGCGCGTTGATCACCAAGGCCGGGATGCGGATCCGATGCAAATGCGGTTTGGCCGAGCCGCGATGCCAGTAGTCGTCGGTGCTGCGAAAGCCGTGCACCGGTGCGGTGTAGAGGTTGTCGAACTGGTACAGATCGCCAGCCGCCAGCATCTTGTCGCGGTCGAACAGGCCCGGATGGCTTTTCAGCTTCAGCAGCGTTTTCGGGCGGAGCGAACGCATGAACATTTGCGTGTAAACAAGGCGGTTGAAGCCACGACCGATCGCATGCCCGCCAGCGGCGAGATCGATCGGTGATGACACCGCTGCCACCGCACTGACCGCGCCAGCGGCGGTCTCGCCGGCCTCTTCCGCCCAGCGTAACAAGGCATTGCCGCCAAGCGAGACTCCCACCGCCAGCCGGGGCCCGGCGTGCAGCGTGCGAAAGCGCTCTAGGATCCAGCCGACTTCTTCGAAATCGCCTGAGTGATAGGCGCGTGCGGTGAGGTTAGGCTCCCCGGAACAGCCACGGAAATGCGGCACTGCATACCGCCAGCCCAGTCGCTGCGCGACTCGCGCGTATGCACGTGCATAGTGACTGGACGACGAGCCTTCAAGGCCGTGGAAAAGGATCAGCAGGGGCGCTGCGGGATCGCTCGCGCTCGCCTCGGGTTCGAGCCAGTCGACATCTATGAAGTCGGCATCTGGCGTGGTCCAGCGCTCGCGCTGATAGGGCGGCTTGGCGCCATCGATGCGCTTGCACACCAGCGCCGGCCAGATCGACTGCAGGTTGCCGCCGATCGCGCCATCGCCCAGCAGCCATCCTGGCGAGGAGTGCCACAAGCCATCTGGAATCAATGCAGCACGGCGCTCGATTCGAGGACTTCCTGTGCTTCGCGTGCTGTGCCCGGACTGGCGTGGTGAGCGACGAGCCGCCAGCCCAGTGCAGTCTTCACGTACACATTTGTCGCGATGACCCAGGCCGATTGGCGGCCCTTGTCGGTGTGCACCTGCACGCGTTCGAGCACGCTGTGCACCGCGCTGAAGTGAGAGTCGACGCGCCGGACTTTCTCTGGGTGGACATCAAGCGGACCCTTCGCGAAGATCCCTGCGAAGCTCTCCCGGATCACGCCCACGCCGATCAGGCGCGGACCACCGGGGTGCACGCAGTAGACGTCGTCTTCGTCGCTCCACACCGACATGAAGCGATCCAGGTCGGCGTGCTGCATCGATTCATAAAACTGTTGCTCGGCCTCGTCAGGAGAGGACAGCGCCATCACGGGGGGGTTCGGAGAATTCATTCCACCTTCCTCTTCAGCACGCGAGCTGAAAGATTCGAGCCAGCCAACCGATATTTCATTGTACGAAGCCTATAGGAGGCGCCCGCTCATGCCCACCCTTTCCGCCGCCCGCACAGCCATCGTGACCCCCACCTTGGTCGATGTCGGCGTCCAGCCTGATCGCCCCCTGGGACTGTGGGCCATTCCCGGCAGTGGCGCGCCGACCGGCCCAGTGCTTCACGTCGGCAAGCTGGGGCTCCGAGTGGTGGCTCCCGGGGTGGGGCCTTCGGGGAGGAACACGCTGAAAGTCGAGCCCTCGCCCAGGGTGCTCTCGACGTCGAGGCGACCTGACATCAACTGAATCAGGCCGCGCGTCACCGCCAGGCCGATCCCGGTACCCTCGATCGCGCTGTGACGGTGATCGAGTCGGTTGAACGGCTCGCCCAGCGTGGGCAACTGCGCTTGGGAGATTCCGACACCCGTGTCGATGACCTGCACGCGCACGCCGTCGGTCGCTGACTCTGCCAGCACTCGCACGGTGCCTTCGGGTCGGTTGTACTTGATGGCGTTGCAGACCAGGTTGAGCACCACCTGACGCAATCGCGTCGCGTCGGCATGTACCGTCAGCGACTCTCTGGCCTCGATCGGCAACAGGCGCACCGATGCAGCGTCAGCGAGCGGGTGCAGCATGTCCATGCATTCGGCCAGCAATGCCGGCAACTGCACTTCCGTGCAGTCGAGCGCAAGCTGTCCTGATTCGATGCGTGTGAGATCCAGTAACTCGCTGATCATCTGCAGCAGATGGTCGCCAGCTTCGTGGATCAGCGCCACACGGCGGCGCTGGTTGGGCGACAGCGGGTCGCTTTCGTCAATCTGCAGCAGCTGCGCAAAGCCCATCACCGCGTTCAGCGGCGTGCGCAGCTCGTGGCTCATGTGCGACAGGAACTCGGTCTTGGCCCGATTGGCCGCCTGTGCCATCGCGGCCGATTGGCGAGCCAGCTGCAACTCATGCACTTCCGTGGAGTCTTCGAAGTAGCCGTACCACAGCACGCCGCCGTCACTTTCGCGCTGAGGCGTCGAGGTGCCGGTCATCCAGCGCAGCGCGCCGTCAGGGCGGCGCAGCCGGAAGTCGAAGCGCCATGGCGTGAGCGTGCGTGCCGACAGCTTCATCGCTGCGATGGTCGAGCCGTAGTGCTCGCGCTCGATCATCCGCAGCACCGCAGCCCCATCGCGCATCACCTCGCTGGCAGTCAGGCCCAGTACGTCGAAACAGCTTTCGCTGACGTAGCAGAACGCGCCGTCGCCGTCGCCGTTGTGGCGGTATTGGTAGATCACGCCGGGCACATGGCGCGCTGTTTCGCTCAGCTGCGCCGCGATGGCCAGCGCACGGCTCTCGGCCTGATGGCGCTGAGTGACATCGACCAGCGTACCGACCACGCGCAGAGGCTTTCCGTCGGTGCTCCACTCGACGATACGACCGCGTTCGGCGATCCATCGCCACTGGCCGTCCTTTGTCCGAGCGCGGTATTCGTGCTCGTAATAGGGCAGCTCGCCACGGGCATGGCGCAGGAAGTGCTCGTCGTTTTCTGCGCAGTCGTCCGGGTGTATCAGAAGGTTCCAGGCCTGCTGGGTCAGTCGACCTTCCTCCGGGCCATAGCCCAGCAGGTTCAGGTCAGAGTCAACACCCGAAAGCACATCGGTCTGCGGGTTCCATTCCCACACGGAGGTGCCAGCGCCGATCAACGCGGCGCGCACCAGGGTTTCGTAATCGCGCCTTGCAGGATCGCTGTCGCGGCTCACGGTGACCCTGACGGCCGCCGCCGTTGCTTGCCTCGGTGCGCTATCAATGCGCGTGAATCTTTTCGCCCGCCTTCAGCGAGTAAACGGTGCCGCAATAAGGGCACTTTCCCGAGCCGGTGGTGACCACATCAATGAACACCTTCGGGTGATTGCTCCAGAGCGGCATCTTCGGGTTCGGGCAAGTGACCGCACCCGGCCCCTGCAGATCGTGCGCGGTGACTTCGATGGCGCTGGACGAGGTGGATGGCGCTGTGCTCATGATCGGCTCCGTGGAGATGTGCGTGACGGGGGCTGGATCAGCGTATTGCGGTGGCTGGATACAGGCTTCAGACCGGCGTCAGCCACTCGGCGTACTTCGGGTTGCGGCCGTTCACGATGTCGAAGAACGCAGACTGGATTTTCTCGGTGATCGGCCCGCGAGAACCTTGGCCGATCTCCAGCCGGTCCAGTTCACGGATTGGCGTCACCTCGGCGGCCGTGCCGGTGAAGAAAGCCTCGTCGGCGATGTAGATCTCGTCGCGGGTGATCCGCTTTTCGACGACCTTCAGCCCGAGGTCCGCGCAGATCGCGAAGATGGTGTTGCGGGTGATGCCGTTCAGCGCACCTGCCGACAGATCCGGCGTGTAGACCACCCCGTTCTTGATGATGAACAGGTTCTCGCCGGCGCCTTCGCTGGCGAAGCCGCTCGCGTCGAGCAGCAGCGCCTCGTCGTAGCCGTCGTCGGTGGCTTCCATGTTGGCCAGGATCGAATTGGTGTAATTGCTCACCGCCTTCGCCTGGGTCATCGTGATGTTGACATGGTGACGCGTGTAGCTGCTGGTCTTCACGCGGATGCCGCGCTTCATGCCGTCTTCGCCGAGATAGGCGCCCCAGGTCCACGCGGCGACCATCAGGTGAATGGTGTTGCCCTTCGGGCTGACGCCGAGCTTCTTGTCGCCGATCCAGGTCAGTGGCCGGATGTAGCCGCTTTCCAGCTTGTTCTCGCGCACGACACGGCGCTGGGCCTCCATCACCTGATCGATGGAGAAAGGGATCTTCATCCGCAGGATCTTGGCGCTGTTGAACAGCCGCTCGGTGTGCTCGCGCAGCCGGAAGATCGCCGTGCCCTGCTCGGTCTTGTAGGCGCGCACCCCTTCGAAGGCGCCACAACCATAGTGCAGCGTGTGCGACAGCACATGGATCTTGGCGTCGCGCCACTCCACCAGCTCGCCATCCATCCAGATCTTTCCGTCACGATCGGCCATCGACATGGCGAGACTCCAAACTGTTCATTAGCCCATGATTTTAGGCGCCGACCTGGGGCAGTTCCGAGGCGTTGTCTGAATGGGAGCCTGCGGCGCGCTGGTCACAGGGTGCGCACCAGCGCGATCGCTTCCTTCAAGCGCTCCTGGCCTCGCGGTGCAGGTCGTACCTCGCCGGCCAGGCCGACCTCACCGAACGCAATGAACCCGCGTGGCAGTGGCTTGCCGCGCAGACTGCTCTGGATGGCCAGCATCACCGCCAGGTCGGCCGCTGGCTCCGCGATACGCACGCCACCTACCGCGTTGACGAACACGTCCTGATCGTTGCAAGCGATGCCCGATGGGCTGTCCGTAATCAGGCTTCAATTGCGGACAGGAACTGCCCGAGGCGGCGTAACCCGAGAGATCGCCACCAACCTGCATTCGCGGATTGGTGGACGGTCGCTCATTGCATGTAGCCCAGGACTCCCGGCGTGCCGGGTCAGTAGGTGGCGTCGACCTGCAAGATCGCGGTGGTGCCACTGATCTCGTGGCCCAGGATCACCAGCGGCTTGCCGTTGGGCGACTTGGCGGCCGGAATGAACAGCACACCCTCGGGGCCGAGCTCGCCGGTGTCGCTGGTGCGCAGGTTCAGGTAGGTCACAAAGTTGGGGGCCGTGGGGGTAGACACGTCGTAGGCCATCACGCCGCCGATCCGCTCCAGCCCGACAAAGGCGAAGGTCTTTTTGCCGATCTTGCCGACGGAAACGCCCTCCGGCTCCGGGCCCTTGTTCGCGCTGCGGCCGTCGAGCGTGTGGGTTTCGTGGTTGGCGTTGAAGAGCGCGTTGGGCAGCGTGGTGGTGCGCTGCTCGAACTGATCGCCAGAGTCCCATACCGGCATGATGTCGGAGTCCCAGATCGTGAATGAGCGGGCACCGAAGCTGTAGAGCTCGGTGCACTCCCCGGCCCCATTCTTGCCAGTGGTGCCGTCACCTGTGGGGTTGGCGGTGACCCGCAGGCGGCCCAGGTTGGAGTCGAGGATGAGCGCGGACGCGTTGGGGAACACCGTCGGGTCCAGGCCGGCCGCGCAGTGTGTACGCACGCGCGTTTCGTCGCTGTAGCCGGGCCAGTCGGCGCGGGCCTCGCCTTCGTTGGCGGTCACCAGGTAGGTCTTGCCGTCGATGGTGAAGCGGGAAATCGCGTCGGGCTGGTACATGCCGCGCACCGGGTAGTTGGCGATCTTGATCGACGGCGTGCCGCTGTTGGTGTCGGTGCCGCCGTCCTCGTCGCTGGCATCCAGGCCGTTGCCGGCCAGGTTGTGGTCCTTGGTGCCCAGGGGCTTGACAGACAGCACCGTCGCTGCCGCGATGTCGACGACGGCGATGGCGTTGTTCTCCTGCAGCGTAACGTAGGCGATGGCGCTGTTCTCGCTGACCGCGATGTACTCTGGCTCGAAGTCCTGAGCGGCGTTGGCGCCCGGGCCGAAGATGCGCACGCCCAGCGCGCGCAATGCGGCTTCCTGGCCGATGAAGGCCTTGAAGTCGGCTGTCGCGACGGTGGGGTTGGTGCCGCCGTTGACGGTGATGATGCTGACAGAGCCTTCGGGATCGACGGATTCGGCTTCGCCGTAGCTGTTGGGCTCGCCTTCGTTGGCCACGATCACCTTGCTGCCGTCGGGCGTGAAGGTCAGCATGTCGGGCTGCGAGCCGACGGTGACGTGGCCAAGCAGGCTCAGATTGCTGGCGTTGTAGAAGGCCACAGTGCCGGGGTCGGTCTTGGGAGATGCCTGAATCGCCACAGCAATCAGGCCGTTGTAGGTCGACACGCTGTTGACGGTGTCGCCGAAGACCCCCACATTGATCGTGCCCACCAGCGCCGGCTGGGTCGGGTCGGCCAGATTCAGCACATCGACGGTGCCGATGGCGCCGTTGACGACAAACAATCGCTTGGTAGTGGCGTCGTAGGCCGTGATTTCAGCCGCGGCCGGGGCGCCGCCGTTGTAGCCGCCGATGCGGCTGAGGGTGAAGCTCACGGGAGTCGGCTCCTCGGGCGTACCGCCGCCGCCGCCGCATCCGGTCAGGACGGCGACGGACAACACACCGGCACTGAGCAGCGCCAGCGGCAGACGACAGAGGGAGGGATTGCGACGGGTGGCCGAACGGTACATCGGTGGGGCTCCTGTTGAAAACCGAAACCCTTTGACTTTGACAATATTTTGTGAAAACTGAGTGAAAAAAGAAAACCTCGAATATTGAGAAGATATGGGGAAACTTGAGCAGTTTGTGTCGGGTCGGCCCGATGCTCGGGCCCGGCTGCGCACGCAGCGTCTACAGACCCCGCACCATGTCGATGGCCTGTTCGATTCGCTCCACCGCATGGATCGTCAGCCCCTCGATGGGCTTCTTTGGCGCATTGGCCTTGGGCACCACGGCCACGCTGAAGCCCAGCTTCGCCGCTTCCTTCAAGCGCTCCTGGCCTCGCGGTGCAGGCCGCACCTCGCCGGCCAGGCCGACCTCACCGAACGCAATGAACCCGCGTGGCAGTGGCTTGCCGCGCAGACTGCTCTGGATGGCCAGCATCACCGCCAGGTCGGCCGCTGGCTCCGCGATACGCACGCCACCCACCGCGTTGACGAACACGTCCTGGTCGTTGCAAGCGATGCCGGCGTGGCGGTGCAGCACCGCCAGCATCATCGCCAGCCGGTCCCGGTCCAGCCCGACGCTGAGCCGGCGCGGGCTGGGGCCCCCGCTGTCAACCAGTGCCTGAATCTCCACCAGCAACGGTCGCGTACCTTCCAGCGTGACCAGCACGCAGGAGCCCGCCACCGGATCGCCGTGTGTGGACAAAAAGATCGCGCTGGGATTCGCCACGCCCTTCAGGCCGCGCTCGGTCATCGCGAACACGCCGATCTCGTTGACGGCGCCGAAGCGGTTCTTGATGGCGCGCACCAGCCGGAAGCTGCTGTGGGTGTCACCTTCGAAATAGAGCACCGTATCCACGATGTGCTCCAGGACGCGCGGCCCGGCCAGCGCGCCTTCCTTCGTCACGTGGCCGACCAGCACGATGGTGGTCCCGCTCGATTTCGCGATGCGCGTCAGCTGCGCCGCGCATTCGCGCACCTGCGCAACGGAGCCCGGCGCTGAAGTCAACTGGTCGCTGTAGACCGTCTGGATCGAATCGACCACGCACACCACGGGCTGCTCTGCGGCGATGGTGGCGGCGATCTTCTCCAGCTGGATCTCGGCAATGACCCGCACCCGCGAGCCGCCCTGCGCCTCACCCAGACCCAGCCGCCGCGAGCGAAGGGCGACTTGCGCACCCGACTCCTCGCCCGTCACGTACAGCGCGCGCACGTTGCGCGACAGCGCGTCCAGCGCCTGCAGCAACAGCGTCGACTTGCCGATCCCCGGATCGCCGCCGATCAGCACCACGCCACCGGCGACGATGCCGCCGCCGAGCACGCGATCGAGCTCGTCGATGCCGGTGGGCAGCCGGTCGACGTCCGAAGCCTCGATGTCGCCCAGTGTGGCCACCGGCAGCGCTCCGGCCAGCGACTGGTAGCGGTGCTTCGGCCCGGCGCTTTCAGCGACCGACTCGACCAGTGTGTTCCACGCCTCGCAGGACGGGCACTTGCCCAGCCACTTCGGACTGGTGCCGCCGCATTCGGTGCAGGTGTACAGCGATTTGGGTTTGCTCACCCGAAGACTGTAGCCGGCCCTTGGGCGTGTATCACTCGTGGCCGACCTTGCCTCGTGAGGCCTTCACCTGCGCTCGAATGCCTTTGCCCTCTAGCCGCCGCTGCTTCGAGCCGTAGGTCGGCTTCGTCGGTCTGCGCACGCGCGGCGGCGAGGCGACGCTGTCGATCAGTTCCTGCAGCCGCATCAGTGCGTCGATGCGGTTCGCCTCCTGGCTGCGCGAGGTCTGCGCCTTGATGACGACCACGCCCTCGGCGGTGATGCGCTGGTCGCGCAGCGCCAGCAGCCGCTGTTTCACGCCGTCGGGCAGCGATGAGGCCTGCACGTCATAGCGCAGGTGTACCGCGCTGGAAACCTTGTTGACGTTCTGGCCGCCAGCGCCCTGTGCGCGGATCGCGGTGATCTCGACCTCGTGTTCGGCCACCACCAAGCTGGGCGAAATCACGGTGCGCCGTGCCTCAGGCGTCGCCGTCAACGGCGGTCGATGGCATCGCCTTTAGCAACGCGGCTTCGCGCTGCGCAAGCTCCGCGCGCAGATGCTTGCGGATCTTCGCGGCCTCGAAGCGGCGGACCTCGTCGGGTGTGGTGGGCACGCGCGGTGGCACCGCGGTGGGTCGGCCGTCGTCGCCCATCGCCACCATCGTCAGGAAGCAGCTGTTGGCATGTCGCACGACCTGCGTGCGGATGTTCTCTGCAATGACCTTGACGCCCACCTCCATCGAGGAGGTGCCCGTGTGGTTGACGCTGGCGAGGAAGGTCACGAGTTCGCCGACGTGGATCGGCTGCAGGAAAAGCACGTGGTTGACCGACAGCGTGACCACATAGGTTCCGGCATAGCGGCTGGCACAGGCGTAGGCCACCTGGTCGAGCAGTTTCAGGATCGTGCCGCCATGCACATTGCCGGAGAAATTGGCCATGTCCGGCGTCATCAGCACGGTCATCGTCAACATGTGGCTGGGCAGGTGCATCGTGGTCTTGGCGGTGCGTTTGCGCTCAATCGTCAACGCGGGTCGGCACCCGCGACGCCAGCGCGCACATCAGCTCGTAGCCGACGGTGCCAGCGGCATGCGCAACCTCGTCGATGGGCAGCACGGCGCCCCCCGGCCCTCGCCCCCACAGCGTGACCTCGCTGCCGATATGCGCCGTGGGCACCGCGGTGAGATCGACGGTGACCATGTCCATCGAGACGCGACCGACCATCTCGCAGCGCACCCCGTCGACCAGCATCGGTGCGCCGTTGGGCGCGCTGCGCGGATAGCCATCGGCGTAGCCGCAGGCGACCACCCCGATGCGCATTGGTCGCAAGGCGGTGTAGCGGCTGCCGTAGCCCACCGTGTCGCCGGGTTGCAGGTCCTGCGTGGCGATCAATTCGCTGCGCAGCGTCATCGTCGGTTGCAGGCCCCAGTCGGCGATTTTTCGGTCGGGGAAGTCGGGGGCCGAGCCGTACAGCGCGATGCCAGGGCGCACCCAGTCGCCGCGCACTGCCTCGTTTTCGGGTGCATGGCGCAATGTGGCAGCGCTGTTGCAAAGTGACCGCTCTCCGGGCAGTTCACGGGTGGTGGCTTCGAACACCGCCCACTGGCGAGCGATGCCGCCGCCCGATCCATCGCGGTCCGCATCGGCAAAGTGCGTCATCAGCGTGATGCTTTCCACCTGCGTCAAACCACTCAGCCGCAACCAGGCCGAGCGGTAGGCCGATGGGGTGAAGCCCAGTCGGTTCATGCCGCTGTTCATCTTCAGGAAGACATGATGCGGCGCCTGCGTCTTGTGCGCCGCCAGCCAGTCGATCTGCGCCTCCCGGTGCACCGTGTGCCACAGGCTCAGGCGCGAACAGAGCTCCAGGTCGCGCGCGTCGAAGCAGCCTTCGAGCAGCAGGATCGGTCCGCGCCAGCCAAGTGCACGCACACGCTGTGCCTCGTCAAGGTCGAGCAGCGCAAAGCCATCTGCGCCTTGAAAACCGGCATAAACACGCTCGATGCCATGGCCGTATGCATTGGCCTTGACCACGGCCCAGACGCGGGCATCCGGTGCATGGACCCGTGCGCGCCGCAGGTTGTGCGTCAGCGCCTGGGGGTGGATCACGGCTTCGATGGGGCGGGGCATGGGAGGTCGAATGACAAGAACCCATTCTGCCGCAGGGCTTGCAAACCCTTGCCGCGCAGTGCCCCGCACAGCGGTTCCGCAGCACCCCGCGTGCTATAACCCGCGCCGCAAGGAGACCCGTCGGATGTACGGCCTCGTCATCGTGCCGACCCGGAAACTGAGCGCCACCAGCGAATGAAAAAAGGTTTTTACACCATCATGGCGGCGCAGTTTTTCAGCTCGCTGGCTGATAACGCGCTGTTCGTGGCGGGGGTGGAGTTGTTGAAGAGCTCAGGCCAGCCTGAGTGGCAACGCGCCGCACTGGTGCCGATGTTTGCGCTCTTCTATGTGATCCTGGCGCCGTTCGTCGGTGCCATCGCCGACGCCCTGCCGAAGGGCCGGGTGATGTTTTTCTCGAACCTGATCAAGGTGGTTGGCTGCCTGATGATGCTGTTCGGCAGCCATCCTCTGATTGCCTACGCCATCGTCGGCCTCGGTGCCGCAGCCTACTCGCCAGCCAAGTACGGCATCCTGACCGAGTTGCTGCCCAACTCCCAACTGGTCAAGGCCAACGGGTGGATTGAGGGCCTGACGATCCTCTCGATCATCCTCGGCGTTCTTCTTGGCGGGCAGTTGATCGGCCCCACCATCTCCGGCCACCTGCTCGCATTCGATTTCCCCTGGATCGACACGGGCATCGACACACCTGCCGAAGCGGCCATCGCTGCCATGGTGGGTCTCTACGCGCTCGCTGCGGCCTTCAATCTACGTATCCCGCGCACCGACGCTCCCTTGCAGCCGATCGCCCACAGCCCGCTTGATCTCGTGCGCGATTTCCATGTCTGCAATGTGCGCCTGTGGACAGACAAGCTGGGCCAGATCTCGCTGGCCACCACGACGTTGTTCTGGGGCGTCTCGGGCAATCTGCGCTATATCGTGCTGGCCTGGGCAGCCGTTGCGCTGGGTTACGAGACCACGCAGGCGTCGGCGCTCGTGGGTGTGGTCGCCATCGGTACGGCTGCTGGCGCGGTGGTCGCCTCGCTGCGCATGCGGCTCGATCAGGCGACCTGGGTCATCCCACTGGGCATCGTGATGGGTCTGCTGGTACTGGGCATGAACTTCATCACGCAGTTGTGGGTTGCGGTGCCATTCC